>JAPKHH010000003.1:0-79034 GCA_026647025.1 Giesbergeria sp. | reverse complement strand
ATGGTGTTCTCCACAAATCCCGATTCGTTCAACGTGTCCGAATGGATGGCTACCTGCACGTCGTACTCGTCGGCCACATCGAGGCAGTTGCTGATGGCCGAGGGCGTAGTGCCCCAGTCTTCGTGCAGCTTGAGCCCGATGGCGCCTGCGTCGATCTGTTCGCGCAGCGCTTCGGGGCGGCTGGCGTTGCCCTTGCCAAGGAAGCCCAGGTTCATGGGGAAAGCGTCGGCCGCTTGCAGCATGCGCTCCATGTGCCAGGGCCCGGGCGTGCAGGTGGTGGCCAGCGTGCCGGTGGCCGGCCCGGTGCCGCCGCCCAGCATGGTGGTGATGCCGCTGGCCAGGGCTTCGTCGATTTGCTGCGGGCAGATGAAATGGATGTGGCTGTCGATGCCGCCTGCGGTGACGATGCTGCCCTCGCAACTGATGATTTCGGTGCCCGGGCCGATGACGATGTCCACGCCCGGTTGCGTGTCGGGGTTGCCGGCCTTGCCGATGGCGGCAATGCGGCCATTTTTGAGTCCGATATCGGCCTTGACGATGCCCCAGTGGTCCAGGATGAGTGCGTTGGTCAGCACCGTATCCATGGCACCTTGGTCGCGCGTGCGCTGGCTCTGCGCCATGCCGTCGCGAATCGTCTTGCCGCCGCCGAACTTCACTTCTTCGCCGTAGCTGCCGGCGCGCAGGGTGTAGTCAGCCTCCACCTCGGCAATCAGGCCAGTGTCCGCCAGGCGCACCCGGTCGCCCACGGTAGGGCCGAAGATTTCGGCGTAGGCGTGTCGGTCAATGGTCGCCATGGAGCGCTCCCTGGATGAGGCCGCGAAAGCCGTAGACGGTGCGCTCGCCCGCGTAGTCCACCAGTTCCACAGTGCGCTGCTGGCCGGGCTCGAAGCGCACGGCCGTGCCCGAGGCAATGTTCAGCCGCATGCCGCGCGCGGCCGTGCGGTCAAAGTCGAGTGCGCCGTTGGTCTCGGCAAAGTGGTAGTGCGATCCCACCTGGATGGGCCGGTCTGCCGTGTTGCACACCACCAGGCTGAACGTGCGCCGACCGGTGTTGAGCGGGTGCTCACCCGCGTCGATGAAAAGTTCGCCGGGAATCATGCAGGTCCTCTCAAGGCGGCATCAGGCCAGCTGCAGCAAAAGGCCGCCGCCTACGGCTGCCACACCGGCACCCATGGTGCGTGCCATCCAGCGCGGGCGCGTGCGCAGTGCCCAGCCTGTGGTCAGGCCGGCGGCGTGCAGCACGATGGTGGCGAGCAGCATGCCGACCAACGCCTGCCAGACCGTGGCGCTGCCCGCCAGTTCCTGCCCGTGCGCCAGGCCATGGAAAACGGCGAACGTGCCAACGACCAGCGCAGCCACGGCGCCGGGCGTGTGCAGCCGCGTGGCCACCAGCAGGCCCAGCGCCAGCAGCGACAACGCAATCATCGGCTCCAGCCCGGGCAACACCACACCCTGCACACCGGCCAGGGCTCCCGCCAGCAACAGGGTGGCAAAGCTGGCCGGACCCCAGAGCAGCCTGGCATCGGCATGGTGCGCCGTCAGCGCGCTCCACAGGCCCACGCCCAGCATGGCGAGCAGGTGGTCCAAGCCGAGCAGCGGGTGGGTGAAACCACTCACAAAGCTTCCGTGTCCATGCGATTCGAGGCCTAAGTGGGCGCTAGCGCTTGTACTGATTGCGCTAACAGCTATAAAAACAAGAGCGTTTGACGGACGGGTAAGTCGCATGGCGTTTTCTCTGTAGGGGGGCGAGGGGAGCTTCAGACAATCGGTTGGTGCACGGTGACGAGCTTGGTGCCGTCAGGAAAGCCCGCCTCCACCTGGATGTCGGGCAGCATCTCGGCAATGCCGTCCATCACATCGGCACGTGTGAGCACGGTGCGTCCCTCGCTCATCAACTGGGCCACCGTCTTGCCGTCGCGGGCCCCTTCCATCACCGCCGCGCTGATCAGCGCCACGGCCTCCGGGTAGTTGAGCTTGAGACCGCGCGCGCGCCGACGCTCGGCCAGCAGCGCCGCCGTGAAGATCAGCAGCTTGTCTTTTTCACGAGGAGTCAGTTCCATTTCGTTTCACTCAATGCTTGGTCAATCCGCTCGTGCGCCCGCAATGGCGGCCGAACACGTGATGTCAGTTCCATGGGGCCGTCAAAGACGGTGACGGGATTACCAGCCGGTGCAGCAAGTGCCGTGCCAGCATGCGTGCCCGGCGTGGCACGGCACTTGCGTTCACGAAGCCGGGCACCGTCTGTGGTGCCCGCCCATCCCCAGCCATGCCTGCTTCGATACCGACGATGCCCGCACCCACCGCCGACGTTGCGGGCGCCTTGCCGCGTGCGCCGCAGCGAGTGGTCAAAGTGCGGCGTGAATACAACAGCTGGGTGGCCACCGAGACCATGGAGGACTACGCCCTGCGCTACACGCCGCTGCGCGCGCGCAAGTGGTCGCACTGGCGGGTGGCAAACACGGCGTTTGGTGCCTCCTCCTTTCTCATTCTGGAGGCGGTGGGCGCCACGCTGCTGTTGCAGTACGGCTTCGTCAATGCGTTCTGGGCCATCGTTGCCACAGGCTTCATCATCTTTGCGGCGGGTTTGCCCATCAGCATCTACGCGGCCCGCCATGGTGTGGACATGGACCTGCTCACGCGCGGCGCTGGTTTTGGCTACATCGGCTCCACGCTCACCTCGCTGATCTACGCGTCGTTCACCTTCATCTTCTTTGCGCTGGAGGCCGCCGTCATGGCCTACGCGCTCGAACTCGCGCTGGATATCCCTCCGCGTTGGGGCTACCTGGTCTGCGCACTGGTCGTGGTGCCGCTGGTCACGCATGGTGTGGCCGCCATCAGCCGCCTGCAGGTGTGGACGCAGCCGCTGTGGCTGGTGATGCTGCTGGTGCCCTACGGATTTGTGCTGGTGCGCGATCCTGGTGCATTCGCGGGGGTTGTGCACTACGCAGGGGAGCGCGGCGGCGTGGCGGGCTTCAGCCTGCTTTCATTTGGTGCGGCGTTGACCGTGGGCATTGCGCTCATTACCCAGATGGGGGAGCAGGCCGACTATCTGCGCTTCATGCCCGCGCCCACGCCTGCGACGCGCCGCCGCTGGTGGCTTGCCGTGCTGGCGGGCGGGCCGGGCTGGGTGGTGCTGGGCGTCTTCAAAATGCTGGGCGGCGCGCTGCTGGCCTGGCTGGCGCTGTCACGCGGTGTGCCCGCCGAGCGGGCGGTGGACCCGAACCAGCTCTATTTGGTGGCCTACGAAACCGTGTTTCGCAATTACGGTTGGGCGGTGGCGGCCACGGCGCTGTTCGTCGTCGTCTCGCAAATGAAGATCAACGTGACCAATGCCTACGCCGGGTCACTCGCCTGGTCCAACTTCTTCTCGCGCCTCACGCACAGCCACCCGGGGCGCGTGGTGTGGGTGGTGTTCAACACGCTCATCGCTTTCATGCTGATGGAGATGAACGTGTTCCGCGCCATGGGCGAAGTGCTGGGGCTGTATTCCAACATTGCCATTGCCTGGATTATGGCAGTGGTGGCCGACCTGGTGGTGAACAAGCCGCTGGGCCTGTCGCCGCCGGGCATCGAGTTCAAGCGCGCACACTTGTACGACGTGAACCCGGTGGGCGTGGGCGCCATGGCGCTGGCCTCGGTGCTGTCCATCAGCGCGCACCTGGGCTTGTTCGGAGCGATGGCACAGGCGTTCTCGGCGGTCATCGCCATGGCCGTGGCCTTTGTGGCTGCGCCCCTCATTGCCTGGGCCACGCGCGGGCGCTATTACCTGGCGCGTGGTGACATGGCGCAGCCCCCAGGGCAGCGGTTTGTCGGCTGGCTGGCACCGTCGGGCCAGCCAGTGGCCAGCGCACCCGGCCCGGCCGCGTTGCAGCGCTGCGTGGTCTGTGAGCGTGCGTACGAAGCGCCCGACATGGCCCAGTGCCCCGCCTACCGCGGCGCCATTTGCTCGCTGTGCTGCACGCTCGATGCGCGCTGCGGTGACCTGTGCAAGCCGCACGCCAGCCTGTCGGTGCAATGGTCTGCCGCCCTGCGCTGGTTGCTGCCGCGTGCCGTCTGGCGCCATCTCGACCGGGGGCTGGGGCATTTTCTGCTGCTGATGCTGGTGATTGCCCCCGTGCTCGCCGCCGTGATGGGCCTGCTCTACCACCAGGAGACCAGCGCCATTGCGCCCTCGCTGGCCGACGCTGCCCCGCAGGCCGCGCTGCGCTCGGGCCTGCTCAAGGCCTACCTGGCGCTGTTGGTCATCTCGGGCATCGTGGCCTGGTGGCTGGTGCTGGCGCACAAGAGTCGCCAAGTGGCGCAAGAGGAATCGAACCGCCAGACCGGCCTGCTGGTGCGCGAGATCGCCCTGCACCGGCGCACCGACGAAGCCCTGCAGACCGCGCGCCGCGTGGCCGAAGAGGCGCGCGGCGTGGCCGAAGCCGCCCGGCATGCGGCCGACCAGGCCAACCAGGCCAAGAGCCGCTACATCAGCGCCATCAGCCACGAAATCCGCACGCCGCTCAACAGCATCCTGGGCTATGCGCAGCTCCTGGGCGAGGGCGCTGGGGTGCCGCCACAGCGGCGCCAGGCGGTGCAGGTGATCCGGCGCGGCGGCGAGCATCTGCTCTCGCTCATCGAAGGCACGCTGGACATCGCGCGCATCGAATCGGGCAAGCTCACGCTCGACATCGCCCCCATGCGTTTTGCCGATGGCCTGCACGAAATGGCCGCCTTGTTTGAACTGCAGGCCACGGCCAAGGGGCTCACATTTGCCTTTGAACCGCAGGGCGATCTGCCCGAACTGGTGCGTGGCGACGAAAAGCGCCTGCGCCAGATCCTCATCAACCTGCTGGGCAACGCCATCAAGTTCACCGTGCAGGGCACGGTCACGCTGCGTGTGCGCCATGCACGGCAGATGGCGCGCATTGAGATTGAAGACACCGGCCCGGGCCTGAGCGCGCAGGACATGGCGCAGGTGTTTGAGCCCTTTGCACGCGCGGGCAGCGTGGCCAGTGCTGCGCCGGGCGCCGGGCTGGGGCTCACCATCGCGCGCATGCTCACCGTGCTGATGGGCGGTGAGCTGACGGTGCGCAGCACCCCCGGCGAGGGCTCGGTGTTCCAGGTGCGGCTGTTCCTGCCCGAACTGCAAGGGCAGGCGGTGGGCACGCACGCACGCGCCACCACGCCCCGTGCACCGCGCCGTGGCTACGCCGGAGAGCGCCGTCGCATTTTGGTGGTGGACAACGAAGAGACTGACCGCGAACTGCTGGCGCAGTGGCTTGCACCGCTGGGCTTCGACCTGCGCCTGGCGGCCAGCGGGCACGACGCGCTCGACCTGCTGGCCACGGGCTACCGCCCCCACGCCATCCTGATGGACCTGGCCATGCCGGGCATCGACGGCTGGGAGACGCTGCGGCGCGTGCGCCAGATGCGGCTCCCCGACGTGCAGTGCGCCATCGTGTCGGCCAATGCCTTTGACCGGGGGCTGGAGAACGACGTCGGCATCGCCGAGGGCGATTTCCTCGTCAAACCCCTGCGCCACGCCGAACTGCTGGACTGGCTGGGTCAGCGGCTGGCCCTGGACTGGCAGCACGTTGCGCCGCCTGCCGCCCTGGCGCCAGACCGGCCTGGCGCAAGCGCCACGACCCCGCTGGCGCTGCCCGATGTGCGCGCCCTGGCCCCGCTGGCCGCTGCGCTGGAACTGGGCTACTACCGCGGCATCCTGCAGGCGCTAGACGCGCTGGAAGCCGGCGACAGCGCGCACGCCCCCTTCGTGCGGCGCATGCGCACGCTGGCGCAGCAGTTCCAGTTCGAAGCCATGGCGCAACACCTGAACGGAGCGACCCCATGAGCACTGCAGATGCCCTGTCCCTCACGCAGGCGACCCTGCGCGCGCGCGGCGAGGGCGACGTGGTACTCATCGTGGACGACGTGCCCGACAACCTGGCCCTGCTGCACGATGCGCTCGATGAATCGGGCTACACCGTGCTGGTTGCGCTGCACGGCGAAGCCGCGCTGCAGCGCGCCGCGCAGGCCCTGCCCGACATCGTGCTGCTCGACGCCATGATGCCGGGCATGGACGGTTTCGAGGTGGCCCGGCGCCTCAAGGCTTCGCCTGCCACGGCGCACATTCCCATCATTTTCATGACCGGCCTGACCGAAACCGAGCACCTGGTGGCCGCACTGGAGGCGGGCGGGGTGGACTATGTCACCAAGCCCATCAAGCCGCGCGAGGTCATGGCCCGCATGGGCGTGCACCTGGGCGCAGCACGCAACGCCCGTCAGGACGCACGGCAGGCGCGTGAGGCGCGCAACGCGCTGGATGCCTTCGGCTACGCCAGCATCACCGTGCGCGCCGTGGATGGCCGCATCGTCTGGCAAACGCCGCTGGCGCGCGAGCTGCTGCAAAGCTACTTTGGCGAGCCTGGGCCCGACGGCACGCCCACTGCGTTTGGCCAGTGGGCGCCCGAGCCCGTGCAGACCTGGCTGCGCCGCCATGTGCTGGCCGACAATGCCGCCGAGCTGTTGGCGCATGCATTGGCCGAGCCGCCGCGCCTGGCCATCGAGCGGGGTGCGCGGCGCCTGACCTTCCGGCTGCACCAGCAGGTGGGCGACAGCGCGGGCGGGGGCGACTGGCTCCTGGTGATGCGCGAGGTGTCCGACGCCAAGATCATCGAGTCCATGAGCCTGTCGTTCAAGCTCACCGCGCGTGAGGCCGAGGTGCTGTACTGGGTGCTCAAGGGCAAGATCAACCGCGACATTGGCGACATCCTGGGCGCCAGCCCCGCCACGGTGAAGAAGCACCTGGAGCGCGTGTTCGCCAAGCTGGGAGTAGAAACCCGCACGGCGGCAGCGGCCATGGCGATGAACCGCATACGGCAGCTGCATCCGCAGTTTGAAGGGTGAGTTTTGTAGTGTATTTTTGGTATCTAGCGCTTATCCATAAATAGTTTATTGCTATTTATTTTGAATCTTTTTTTGGCGTCTGAAGCCGAAGTTTTTGCAGAACACGTCGGCGGCGCCCAGTGGCCCACGGCGTGGCGAGTCTGGGTGCCTATCCCGTTTTTGCGGCGCTGGCGCGGGGATGCAGCGGATTGACAAGCCACCCGGCAGGCGTATCGTCCTCGCCAGCGAAGAGGGCGAACAATGGGCACTTTTTACAACGACGGGCTGGGGGATTTCGAATCGATTGCGGCGGGCGCTGCTGTGTTGGCCCGTGGTGGGGGACCTCATCGACCTGCCGAAATTACGCACACGCCATGGCGAACGAAGCAGACCTGAACAGAGAGCGGCTGGAGCTGGTGCTCGAAGCCGCCGGGCTGGACCTGTGGGAGAACGACCTGGTGAGCGGCCAGGTCACCCACAAGGCCACCAAGACGTTTCTGGAGCTGGGCTTTACCGAGGACGAAATCGTCTCGGGCGTGCAGGACATCTTTGGCCTGTTCCACCCCGGCGATCTGGAGAGGGTGCAGCAGGCGGTGGCTGACCATGTGGCGGGCACCACGCCGCAATACCGCGCCGAGTTCCGGTTGCGCTCCAAGTCGGGCGAGTGGATTTGGTTTGCCAACTACGGCCGCATCATGGACCGCAGCAGCGAAACCCCGGGAAAACGCCTGATTGGCGTGACCTTCAACATCCATGACCGCAAGCAGAAAGAAGACGAGATTGCGCAGATCAACCTCCAGCTGGTCGAGCAGAACACGCTGCTGCAAGAGCTCAACGCTGCGCTGGAACTATTGGCGGCCCATGACCCACTGACTGGCCTGGCCAACCGGCGCACGCTCATGGAGATGGGGGCCAACGAATGCAAGCGCACTGAGCGCTTCGATCACCCCCTGTCGCTGATGGTGGTGGACATTGACCTGTTCAAGGCGGTCAACGACGCCTGGGGGCACCTCGCGGGCGACCGCATGATCTGCGCCGTGGCCCAGGCCTGTGCGGCGCGCAAGCGCAGTGGTGTGGACATCGTGGCACGCTTTGGGGGCGAGGAATTTGTCATCGTGTTGCCCGAAACCGATGGCGTCAGTGCCTTGCGCGTGGCCGAATCACTGCGCCAAGAGGTGGCCGCGCTGAGCGTGTCCGTCAATGACGAGGGGGTGAGCGTTTCGGTCACCGTGAGCATTGGTGTGGCCACGATGCACAAGGGCTCCGGGCTCAGCTTTGAAGAGTTGGTGAACCGGGCCGACAAGGCCCTCTACCGCGCCAAGGAAACCGGGCGCAACGCCGTGTACTGCGCGGATGTGCAGCATGGTTGCGTTCCTGTGGTGCATATGCTCATTGACCCCGGTGAAGACAGGAACGGCGCACTGCTCACCTGAGCCAACTGGTGAGGTGGGTGCAGGGTGGGGCGAACAGCAAAGGCAGGTTTCTAAAAATCTGGAAAAAAATCGGCTTCAGCGCTTACCTGTAAAGCGATGTAAGCTATAAAAAAAGAGCAAAAATCGCGCGCCCGCACTGCATCGATCCACCACGGTCCACCCGCAGGTTGATGAATTTCCGCCCCGATCCGTGGGCAGGTGCACAGCGGTACGCATTGCCTCCATGGCCGCCCTGGCGGGCTGCGCCGGGGCCACCGTGTACGCCACCCGGCGTATTTCCCGCACTGCAGCATCTCTCCAGAATGGACTCCAGCGCACCCCACAGGGCGCCAACGAGTCATTCAACCTGGAGAAGCAAGCATGCAACGTCGCTATTCGCTCAAGGCCCTTGCGGCCATCGCCACGATCGCCGGGCTCTCAAGCCTGCCCGCGCACGCGCAGGACACCATCAAGGTCGGCATCCTGCACAGCCTCTCGGGCACCATGGCCATCTCCGAGACGGTGCTCAAGGACACGGTGCTCATGGCCATCGACGACATCAACGCCAAGGGCGGCGTGCTGGGCAAGAAGCTCGAACCCGTGGTGGTGGACCCGGCCTCCAACTGGCCGCTGTTTGCCGAGAAAACCAAGCAGTTGCTGGGCCAGGACAAGGTCTCGGTCATCTTTGGCTGCTGGACCAGCGTAAGCCGCAAGAGCGTGCTGCCCGTGGTCGAGGAAATGAACGGCCTGTTATTCTACCCCGTGCAGTACGAGGGTGAAGAGCTGTCGAAAAACGTGTTCTACACCGGCGCCGCGCCCAACCAGCAGGCCATCCCGGCGGTGGACTATTTGATGAGCAAGGACGGCGGCGGTGCCAAGCGCTGGGTGCTGCTGGGCACTGACTACGTGTACCCGCGCACCACCAACAAGATCCTGCGTGCCTACCTCAAATCCAAGGGCGTGAAGGACAGTGACATCGACGAGAAGTACACGCCGTTCGGCCATTCGGACTACCAGACCATCGTCGCCGACATCAAGAAGTTCAGCCAGGGCGGCAAGACGGCGGTGGTCTCCACCATCAACGGCGATTCCAACGTGCCGTTCTACAAAGAGCTGGGCAACGCGGGCCTCAAGGCCAAGGACGTGCCCGTGGTGGCCTTCAGTGTGGGCGAGGAAGAACTGCGCGGCGTGGACACCAAGCCGCTGGTGGGCCACCTGGCGGCATGGAACTACTTCATGTCCATCAAGAACCCCACCAACACCGCCTTCATCAAGCAGTGGAGCGACTACGCCCGCGCCAAGAAGATCCCCGGCCACATGGACAAGCCGCTCACCAATGACCCGATGGAAGCCACCTGGATCGGCATCCACATGTGGAAGCAGGCCGTCGAGAAGGCCAAGAGCACGGACGTGGACAAGGTAATTGCCGCCATGGCCGGCCAGACCTTCAAGGCGCCGAGCGGCATCGTCAGCACGATGGACGAGAAAAACCACCACCTGCACAAGAGCGTGTTCATCGGCGAAGTCAAGGCTGATGGCCAGTTCAACGTGGTGTGGAAGACGCCCGGCCCGGTTAAGGCCAAGCCCTGGTCGCCCTTCATTGAAGGCAATGACAAGAAAAAAGACGAACCCGAAACTAAGTGACACCCCCCTGAGGCGCTGCGCGCCTTCACCCCCTCTCTCACGCTGCGCGTGGGAGGGGGGACGACCCCAGCGCGGCGGGGCGGCCCTTGCGCGGGGTCCGCTGGCTTTTGGCCGCGTGGGCGCCGATGCCATGACGAGCTTGAACGTGGGATTGCGCTAACCGGATTTGCAATCCGATGTTGAGCGTCAGTGCTACTGATTTCTACCCGATCTTCTTTGTGATGACCTTTGCCAACTCATGTTCCGCACAATATTTCAACGCCTGACTGCCTGCCTGCTGCTGTGCGCGGCGTGGCAGGCGCACGCGCTTACGCTGGATGCGGCACAGGCCATGGCTGTGGGCGATACGGATGCGCGCATTGCTGCGGTGCAGGCCGCCATTGCCACGCCCGACGATGCCACCGTGGCCTTTATCCGTGCCTTGCAGGACGACGCCGTCAAGATGGTGGGCGATCAGCCCATCGTGGTGCAGGATGACGCGGGGCGTGACCCGGTCACGGGTGCGCAGGTGCCGCTGCCCGACGACGCCGAGGACATCATCAACAACAACCGCATGCGCGGCGCGCTGGGCAATGCGCTGGCTGCGCTGCAACTGCGCTCCAGCGACGTGGCAGAGCGCCGCGCAGCGATTGATGTGCTGCTCGAAGAATCCGACGAAGCAGGCCTGCCCGCCATCGAGCAGGCCCTGGTGGTGGAGCAGGACGCGGGCCTCAAGGCCCTGCTGGAAAACATCCGCGCCCGCACCCTCATTGCCAGCAGCGACCCGGCCCGCCGCCTGGACGCGGCGCAGCACCTGGCCGCTAGCGGCAACCCCGCCACGCGCACCGTGCTGCTCGAACAACTGCGCGTGGAGGCCGATCCCAAGGTCAAGGCCGCCATGCAGGCCGCCCTCAAAAGCGTGGAAGAGCGCCTGCGCTGGGGCGAGTGGCTGGCGGCCCTGTTCTCGGGCGTGAGCCTGGGCTCCATCCTGCTGCTGGTTGCCTTGGGCCTGGCCATCACCTACGGGCTGATGGGCGTCATCAACATGGCGCATGGCGAGCTGATGATGATTGGCGCCTACGCCACCTATGTGGTGCAGGGCGTGTTCCAGCGGTATCTGCCGGGCACGTTTGACTGGTACCTGGTGGCCGCCGTGCCGGTGGCCTTCCTGGCGTCGGCGCTGATGGGCGCGGCGCTTGAGCGCAGCGTCATCCGCTTTCTGTACGGCCGCCCGCTGGAAACCTTGCTTGCCACCTGGGGCATCAGCCTGGTGCTGCAGCAACTGGTGCGTAGCGTGTTTGGTGCGCAAAACGTCGGTGTGGAAAACCCGGTGTGGATGAGCGGCGGCGTGCAGCTCATGGACAACCTGCAACTGCCCTGGAATCGCATCGTCATCGTCGGCTTTGCCCTGGCGGTGCTGGCGGGTGTGGCCTTTCTCATCAGCCGCACGCGCCTGGGTTTGTTTGTGCGCGGCGTCACGCAAAACCGGCCCATTGCCTCGTGCATGGGCGTGAACACGGCACGGGTCGATACCTATGCCTTTGCGCTCGGCTCGGGCATTGCGGGCCTGGCCGGCTGCGCTCTGAGCCAGGTGGGCAACGTGGGGCCGGACCTGGGCCAGGGCTACATCGTTGACTCGTTCCTGGTGGTGGTACTGGGCGGCGTGGGGCAGCTCGCCGGCACGGTGTACGCGGCGCTGGGCCTGGGTGTGTTGAACAAGTTTCTGGAGGGCTGGACCGGGGCCGTGTTGGCCAAGATTGCCGTGCTCGTTTTCATCATCATCTTCATCCAGAAGAGGCCCCAGGGCATCTTCGCCATGAAGGGCAGGAGTGCAGAAGCATGAGCACGACGACAACCCCCACCCCCAAAATGGCTCAACCGGCGCTGCAACTGCCTGCCCCCGCGCCGCTGCTCACCCGCACCGGCTGGTCGGCCTTCATCGTGGCGCTCATCGCTGTGTGTGCCATCGCCCCCGCGCTCAACCTGTGGGTGCCCGCGGGCAGCCTGCTCCACATGAGCGACTACGCCGTGGCGCTGGTCGGCAAGATCATGTGCTACGCCATCCTGGCGCTGGCCATGGACCTCATCTGGGGCTACACCGGCATCCTGAGCCTGGGCCACGGCCTGTTCTTTGCGCTGGGTGGCTACGTGATGGGCATGTACCTCATGCGCCAGATCGGGCGCGACGGCAACTACCACAGCGACTTGCCCGACTTCATGGTCTTCCTCGACTGGAAGGAGCTGCCCTGGCACTGGGCGCTGTCCGACAGCTTTGTCGCCACACTCATCCTCGTCGTCGCCGTGCCGGGGCTGGTCGCCTTCGTGTTTGGCTACTTCGCCTTTCGCTCGCGCATCAAGGGCGTGTACTTTTCCATCATCACGCAGGCGCTGACCTACGCCGCCATGCTGCTGTTCTTTCGCAACGAAACCGGTTTTGGCGGCAACAACGGCTTTACCGATTTCAAGCGCATCCTGGGCCAACCCATTGCCACTCCGACCATGCGCATGCTGCTGTTCGTGCTCTCGGGGCTGGCGCTGCTGGGTTTCTTTTTGCTGGCCCGCTGGCTGGTGCGCAGCAAGTTCGGCCGCGTGCTGCAAGCCGTGCGCGACGCCGAAACGCGCGTGATGTTCTCGGGCTACTCGCCGCTGCCCTACAAGCTCACCATCTGGACCATCAGCGCCATGATGTGCGGCGTGGCGGGCGCCCTGTATGTGCCGCAGGTGGGCATCATCAACCCTGGCGAGATGAGCGCCGCCAACTCCATCGAGATTGCGGTGTGGGCGGCCGTGGGGGGCCGCGCCACGCTCATCGGGCCGATTGCCGGGGCGTTTTTGGTCAACGGTGCCAAGAGCTGGCTCACCGTGGTGGCGCCCGAGTTCTGGCTGTACTTTCTGGGCGGCCTGTTCATTGCCGTCACGCTGTTTTTGCCCAATGGCATCGTCGGCCTGCTGCGCCGCCCCAAAAAGGCCGTGGCCGATGCCGAGGCGCCGCTGCACACCAGCACCGCGAAAGAGGAGGGCGCACCATGACCCCCGATTTGATGGAAGACGGTGCGCGCCGCATTGCAAAAATCGCGCGCCCCGCGCCCACCGGCCAGACCGAATCCGGCGGCCGCGCCGCAGGCTTCTCGCGCGTGGCCGTGCCCGGCGCGGTGGACGTGACCCACGGCCGCATCCTGTACCTGGAAGATGTGCACGTGAGCTTTGACGGCTTCAAGGCCATCAACGGCCTGAACCTGGACATCGCGCCCGGCGAGCTGCGCTGCATCATCGGCCCCAATGGCGCGGGCAAGACGACGATGATGGACATCATCACCGGCAAGACCCGGCCCGATCAGGGCACGGTGTTCTTCGGCAGCACCATCGACCTGCTGCGCCACAACGAGCCCGAGATCGCCAGCCTGGGGATCGGTCGCAAGTTCCAGAAGCCCACGGTGTTCGAGCAGCTCAGCGTGTTCGAGAACCTCGAACTCGCGCTCAAGACCCACAAGGGCGTGCCGTCCAGCCTGTTCTTCCGCCTCGACTCGGCCCAGCGGGACCGCCTGGCCGAAGTGCTGCACACCATTCACCTGGCGGCCAGCGTGCGGCGCATGGCGGGCAACCTGAGCCATGGGCAAAAGCAGTGGCTGGAGATTGGCATGTTGCTGATGCAAGAGCCCCAATTGCTGTTGCTCGACGAACCCGTGGCGGGGATGACGGACGAGGAAACCGTCCGCACTGCCGAACTGTTTCTCACGCTCAAGGGCAAGCACTCGCTGATGGTGGTGGAGCACGACATGTCGTTCATCCGCAGCATCAGCGAGAAGGTGACGGTGCTGTGCGATGGCGCTGTGCTGGCGGAGGGCACGCTGGACCAGGTGCAGGGGGATGAGCGGGTGATTGAGGTTTATTTGGGGCGGTGATGGTTGGTTCGCCGCTCATTTATCGTGGCTGGCGGGGTGCTTTTGCTGAGGGCGGAGGCCGGGAGTCGCCCCGGCGGGCGAGGTACTTTTCTTTGCTTCGCCAAAGAAACGTACCCAAAAGAAAGGCGACCCTGCTGGCTGCGACCCCCGCGCGGAGCGCGGGGGCAACCTGGGGCGGAGCACTTGCGGGGTGCGCCGTGGAACTCGCTGCGCGCCTGCGGCGCTCCGCTCAAACAGCCACGGCGAGCCAGTTAACGAAGCATGCGCGCACCAGCGCGCATGCCACCCCGCAAGTGCTCCGCCCCAGGCGCATCCAAAAGGGGCGGGGTAGCCCAACAGCCAGAACATCCACACGGGCCATCGCTGCGCTCGGCCCCGCACGCGCAGCGCAGGGCGCTTGCGCCCGCGCATCGGGGGCCGAGCGCAGCGATGGCCCGTATGGATGTTTGATTCGCAACCCCCTTCTGTGCGTGCCGAGAAGCGCAGACCAGGCGGTGGCGGGTGTGCCGCAGGACACACCCGCTTCGTTTACTGGCCCACCGCGGTTGTCCGAACGGAGCGCGCAGCGCGCAGTGAGTTCCGCGGTGCACCGCCTGGTCGAGCATCGCAGGTTGCCCCGGCGCCCTGGCGCCGGGGTCGCGCACAGCAGGGTCGCCTTCTCTTTGGTGACTTTCTCTTGGCGAAGCAAGAGAAAGTTACTGCGCCGCCGGGCGCACACCCCGGCTCCCGCCCTCAGCACAAGCATGCCGCGTACACGCTGCACGCTGCACGCTGCATACAAATGCTCCTAAATAGATAGCTGCCAGCGCTTACCAGATAATCGATAGAAGCCAAAAAAACCTAAAAAATCATGCTCACCGTCCAAAACATCAACCAGTACTACGGCGGCTCCCACATCCTGCGCGACGTGAGCCTCACCGCCGCCCCCGGCAAAGTCACCGTCCTGCTCGGCCGCAACGGCGTGGGCAAAACCACGCTGCTCAAAAGCCTCATGGGCCTGGTGCCCATCAAAAGCGGCAGCATCACCTGGGGCGGCCAGCCCATCCACACCAAAGCCCCGTACGACCGCGCCCGCGCCGGCATCGGCTTCGTGCCCCAGGGCCGCGAAATCTTTGGCCGCCTCACCGTGGAAGACAACCTGCGCATGGGCCTGGCCTACAAGAGCGGCAGCACCCCCGTGCCCGAGCACCTCTACACCCTGTTCCCGGTACTCAAGCAAATGCTGGGCAGGCGCGGCGGCGACCTGTCGGGTGGCCAGCAGCAGCAGCTTGCCATTGCCCGGGCATTGGCGCCCAGCCCGCGCCTGCTCATCCTGGATGAGCCCACCGAAGGTATCCAGCCCAGCATCATCAAAGACATCGGCCGCGTCATCCGCCAACTGGCCGACGAAGGCCTGGACGGCCACCCCGTGGCCGTGCTGCTGTGCGAGCAGTACTACGACTTTGCCGAGGAACTGGCCGACGAATACCTGGTGATGGAGCGCGGCGAAGTGATTGCGCGCGGGCCGGGCAGCGAGATGCAGGACAAAGGGATTCGGCGCCTGGTGGCTATTTGAGAGGCGCGGGGCAAGCCCGGGCCGCCGGGCCCACAATGAAAGCCACCCGCCCGCACCCCGCGCGGCCCACCTTTTACCGAAAGCCGCCCATGAACGCCCCCATCCCCGCCACCGCCCTGCAACTGCGCTCGCTCGTGCAGGCCGACGGCAGCCTGCAGGTCAGCCTGGAGCCCACGCCTGTGCCCACACCCGGCGCCGACGAGGTGCTGATCCAGATGCAGGCCACCCCCATCAACCCGTCCGACATCGGCCTGCTGTTCGGCCCGGCCGACCTGTCCACCGTGCAGGTGACCGGCACAGCCGAGCGCCCCGTGGTCCACGCCCGCATCCCCGAACGTGCCATGCCCGGCATGGCCGCGCGCTTCGGCCAGAGCATGCCGGTGGGCAACGAGGGCGCGGGCCTGGTCGTGGCCGCCGGTGCCTCGCCCGCCGCCCAGGCGCTGCTGGGCCGCACCGTGGCGGTGATTGGCGGCGCCATGTACACCCAGTACCGGGCCATGCCCGCCGCACAGTGCCTGCCGCTGCCCGCAGGCACCACAGCGGCCGAGGGCGCCTCGTGCTTCGTCAACCCGCTCACCGCCCTGGGCATGGTCGAAACCATGCGGCGCGAAGGCCACACCGTGCTGGTGCACACCGCCGCCGCCAGCAACCTGGGCCAGATGCTCAACAAAATCTGCCTGAAGGACGGCATTGGCCTGGTCAACATCGTGCGCAAACCCGAGCAGGCCGCGCTGTTGCGCGGCATCGGCGCCCAGTACGTCTGCGACAGCAGCGCGCCCACTTTCATGGCCGATTTGACCGACGCGCTGGCCGCCACCGGCGCCACCATCGCGTTTGACGCCACCGGCGGCGGCACGCTGGCCGGGCAAATCCTGCAGTGCATGGAAGCCGCCATCAACCGCACCGCCAAGGAATACAGCCGCTACGGGTCAAACGTGCACAAGCAGGTGTACCTGTATGGCCACCTGGACATGCGCCCCACCGAAATCCAGCGCACCTTTGGCATGGCCTGGGGCGTGGGCGGCTGGCTGCTGTTCCCGTTCCTGCAAAAAATCGGCGACGCCGCCGCGCAAAAACTGCGCGAGCGCGTGGCGGCTGAACTCAAGACCACCTTCGCCAGCCACTACGCACGCACCGAGTCGCTGGCCGGTGTGCTCAGCGCCGAAGCCATCGCCTTCTACGGCCCGCGCAACACCGGCGCCAAGATGCTGATCGACCCGTCGAAGTAGCCACGCCGGGGTGCGGGGGTGGGGTTCCAAAAAAACCTTCTGCCCCCTACCATGGCGCCCTGCGGCGTGGGCACGCCGCACCGTGTCAAGGCACGCAATATCCCTCCGCAGGAGCAGCAAGATGGCCAACAAGAACACGATTTGCCTCTGGTACGACGGCACCGCCCTGGACGCCGCCACTTTCTACGCAGAGACGTTTGCCGACAGCGCCGTGGGCGCCGTGCACCGCGCGCCGGGCGACTTTCCCTCGGGCCGACAGGGTGACGTGCTCACGGTCGAATTCACCGTGCTGGGCATCCCCTGCCTGGGTTTGAACGGCGGTCCGGCGTTCAGGCACAGCGAGGCGTTCTCGTTCCAGGTCGCTACCGAGGATCAGCAAGAGACGGACCGCTTGTGGAACGCCATTGTCGGCAACGGCGGCCAGGCGAGCGAATGCGGCTGGTGCAAAGACAAATGGGGCCTGTCGTGGCAAATCACGCCCCGTGTCTTGATGGAGGCCATTGCCGACCCCGACCCCGCAGCAGCCAAGCGGGCGTTCGACGCCATGATGCAAATGGGGAAGATCGATATCGCAGCGATTGAGGCGGCGCGGCGCGGCAAGTGACCTCGCTCGTCTGAGTACCGCCCCGCATCCCCTGAAACGTCTTACGCCCGGCCCCCCAGCCCCCGGGCTGCTCGGTATACACGTTACAGCGCCCAGGTGCGCGGCACGGTGGCGGGCAAATTCCACAGCGCCGTGCGCCACGCGCCGCGCACGGCCTTCATCAGTTGCATGGCGGGCTCTACCTGGTGCGCAAGGGCCCGCACCACCACCACTCGCGGGTGGGGGCTGGTGGCGCCAGCGGTGGCGGCTAGGGGGTGGGCCTGCAGCACGGCGCGCGCTGCGTCCAGTGCCTGCTCGCGCCGGGTGCGGTCCAGTGCGGTGCCGGTGGCCAGCACCAGGGTGGCCAGGGTGGTGTGCCCGGCCAGGCCCAGCGGGCTGGTCAACAGGCGCTGGTCTGCAGCGTCGATGACGCCGCGCTCCAGCCACACGCCGGGCAGTTCCAGGTGCTGCAGCACGCGGCCTGCCGCAAAGGGCTGGCGGGCGTGGGGCAGGCCCAGGGCGGTCACGTCCCAGGCCATGCTTTCGGCGCCGGGTGCCAATTGCAGGGTGAGGTGGTTTTCGGCCTGGCAGGCGCTGTAGCACAGGCTCTCCAGCGGCAGCCATTCCAGCCGGGCGCCTTCGGCCACGGCAAGCTGCGTGCGCTGCAGGGCAGTGGCGCCTTCCGAGCGGTAAAAGCGCGTGGCGCCGGGCGTGGTGATGAGGGCGTGCGCGCCCGCTGCCACCTGGGCGTGCACTTCCAGCGTGTCGCCGCCCACCAGGCCGCCGGGCGGGTGCACCAGCACGTTGTGGCACACGCCGGGGCCTTCGGGGTACAGGCTTTGCAGCACGCGCAGCGGGCCGGTGTGGGCAAAGCGCAGCACGGTGCGGGCCTCTTCCACCGTGTAGTCCAGGTCGAGCCGGGCATGCCAGCTCATGGTTGGTGTGCTCTTTTTTTGATAGCTGCTGGCGCTCTTGCCATAAGCGCCAGGGGGCTTTTTTTGCTGAATCGGAGCATTTCAGCCGCCGTGCGCGCCCCGGTGCGCCCAGCCGGTGGTGTGGCGCTCGACCACGCTGAACAGCTCGTACATCACCATGGCCATGGCGCCCACCACCAGCAGGCCCGCAAAGGCCAGGCCCATCTGCATGGATGAGCCCGCCGAGATCAACAGGTAGCCAATGCCCTCGTTGGCGGCGGTCATCTCCGACACCGTGGTGCCCACAAACGCCAGCGTGATGGCGACCTTGAGCGAGGCAAAAAAGTACGGCATGGAGCGCGGCAGGCCGACCTTGGTCAGTACGTCCCAGCGGCGCGCACCCAGTACGCGCAGTACGTCTTCAAGCTCGGGCTCCAGCGTGGCCAGGCCTGTGGCGATGTTGACCATGATGGGGAAGAAGCTGATGAGAAACGCCGTGAGAATCGCCGGCCCCACGCCAATGCCGAACCACACCACCAGGATGGGCACAAACGCTGCCTTGGGCAGCGCGTTGAAGGCGGTCATCAACGGGTAGATGGCGGCATACGCCAGGCGCGAGCTGCCGATGATGAAGCCCAGCAGCACGCCCACCACGATGGCAATGCCAAACCCCACCATGGTCACCCACCAGGTGCGCCAGGCGTGCGCGGCAATCACGTCGCCAAACGCCACCAGTTGCTGGGCGATGGCCCAGGGGCTGGGGAACAGGTATTCGGGCACGGCAAAGGCTGCGCAGACGATTTGCCACAGCAGCAGCGTGGCGGCCAGCAGCAGCCAGGGCGACCAGCGTTCGAGGTTTTTGTGGGGCATGGCTTATTGCACGATGGATGCGGGGGAGGCGCTGCCCTGGCGCAGCGCGCCGATGTGGCCGCGCAGTTCGTGCACCACGTCGGTGAATTCCTTGGTGTAGGTCACTTCCAGCGCGCGCGGGCGGGGCAGGGCGATGTGCCGCTGCACCACGAAGCGGCCGGGGCTTTTGCTCATCACGTACACCGTGTCGGCCAGGAAGATCGACTCGCGCAGGTCGTGCGTGACCAGGATGACGTTGAAGCGCTGCTCGGCCTGCAGGTCGCGCAGGATGCACCACAGCTCTTCGCGCGTAAAGGCATCGAGCGCGCCAAAGGGCTCGTCGAGCAGCAGCATCTGCGGCTCGTGGATGAGGGCGCGGCAAATGCTGGCGCGCTGCTGCATGCCGCCCGACAGCTCCCACGGAAACTTGTCGGCGTAGCCCTCCAGCCCCACCTTGGCCAGCAGCGCGCGGGCGCGGTCGGCAAATTCGGCGCGGCGCTGGCGAAACTGCTGGCGGTAGGGCTCGACGATTTCCAGCGGCAGCAGCACGTTGTCGATCGTGGTGCGCCAGGGCAGGAGCGACGGCGCCTGGAAGGCCATGCCCGAGATCTTGAGCGGCCCGGTCACCGGCTGGCCGTCGATCCGGATCTTGCCCATCGACGGCTTGCGCAGGCCCGTGGCCAGCTTCATGAAGGTTGACTTGCCGCAGCCCGACGGCCCCACGATGGCGATGAACTCGCCGCGCGCCACCTGCAGGTCGATGGCTTCGACCGCGAAGCGGTTCTGCGCCCGCAGCTCGTCGTTGTAGGCCAGCCAGACGTCGCGGAAGTCCACGAAAGAGGAATCAGCAGCCTGCATCAGGTGTCCGTCAAAAAGCTTGCGCACCGGGCTGCGCTTGCGGCCCGTGCATTGCGGTGATCCACGGCGCTACGCGATACCCGCGCCGCACAGAACGGGCGCGGCCCAAGCCTGCGCCCCCGGGCAAGGGCCGCCCCACCGCACTGGGGGCGTCCCCCTCCCAACGCGCGCAGCGGGTTGAGAGAGGGGGAAGGCGCGAAGCGACTCAAGGGGTGTTTCATTTCTTCGGCAGGATGTTCAGCTCGGCTGCGCTGGGCAGAAAGCTGCCGTTCCAGACCGCCTCCGGGACCACGCGCGTCTTGGTGTTGAAGGCGTCCGACACCTGCGACGCCATCAGCGCCAGGCGCTCGGTCTTCAGGCGCCCAAAGCCTTCGGCACGCGCGTCGGGGCTGTTGATGACGGTGTCGATGGCCAGCTGCAGGCGGCGTGTCTCCAGCGCCACGTTCACGATGCCGTCGCGCGCCTTCACATGCTCGATGGCCGCGGCCGGGTTGGCCATCACATCCTTGGCGCCCTTGGTGAAGGCCGACAGAAACGCCTTGATGGCCGCCGGGTTCTCCTTCACCAGCTTGGGCGAGGCAATGATGACGTTGCCATACAGCTTCACGCCGTAGTCGGCATAGGGCAGCACCACCACATCGGCCGCCTTGGCGCCGCGTGCCTCCAGGTTGAGCAGCGAGGTGAAGGTAAAGCCCGTGATCGCGTCCACATCGCCGCGCACCAGCATGGTCTCGCGCAGCGGCGGGTCCATGGCCGTCCAGGTCACGTTCTTGACGCCGTTGGCCTTGGCAAAAATGGGAAAGGCGCGGCGCCCGGCGTCAAATACCGGCGCGCCCAGCTTCTTGCCCTCCAGGTCGGCAGGCTGGGTGATGCCGCTTTTCTTGAGCGCCATCACCGAGGCGGGGGTGTTGTTGTAGACCACCATCACCGCCACCGGCTTGTTCTGCGCGTCGGGGTTGTTGGCGTGGAACTCCATCAGCGCGGCCAGGTCGGCAAACCCCATGTCGTAGGTGCCCGAAGCCACCCGCTGCACCGCCCCGCCCGAACCGTTGCCGGCGTCCACCGTCACATCCAGCCCGGCTGCCTTGAAATGACCCTTGGCCACCGGCAGCAGGAACAGGGCGGCAGGCCCTTCAAAGCGCCAGTCAAGCTGGAACTTGATCGGTGTGGTCTGTGCCTGCGCAGGCGCGACGACGAGGCTGGCGGCGAGCAGGGCCGCAGCGTGCAAGAGGGTGCATTTTTTCATCGGGGGCTCCTTGTTGGTGCAAAGCGAAGGTGTCGCAGAACCAAAAGCAAGAAGAATGCCGGGCGCCGCAACCCCCGGCATGGGAAGCCCCTGCAGGCAACAAAAAAGCCCCGGCAGATCGCCTGCGGGGGCTTTGTGTTTGGCGGAGACTGTGAGATTCGAACTCACGGACGGTTGCCCGTCGGCAGTTTTCAAGACTGCTGGTTTAAACCACTCACCCAAGTCTCCAGAATGGCAGCCGCGTATTTTAGCCTTCCTGGCCGCACTCGCCCGGCGGGTGGGTGTTGTTTTCTCTGTTGCGTGCTTGACCACTCCAAGGCGGCGCCTCTATTCTGGGAGCTTTGGCCGCAGGCCCTTTGGAGCGCTTTCCATGCACAACGACACCATCGACGATTCTCTGCACTGTCTGCAGGCGATCGTTACGCGCGAAACCGGGGCCGTGCTGGGCGCGGCGGCGCTGGATGAAATCAAGGGTCTGCTGACGGCCACTGCGGGGAATGACGCCGGAGCGGGGGACGGCGCCGACGGCGGGGCGCAGGCCCAGCCCCGCGAGGTCACCCTGCTGCTGGCCGACCTGCGCGGCTTTACGGAAATGTCGGCGCTGCAGCCTGCTACCGAGGTGATTGCCGCGCTCAACCGCTGCCTGGTGCGGCTGAGCGAGGTGGTGTTGCGCCACCAGGGCACCATCGAGCAGTTTCTCGGGGATTCCATTCGCGTCGTCTTTGGCGCGCCCATTGCCCACGAGGACGATGTGGAGCGTGCCCTGGTGTGCGCGGTCGAGATGCAGCTGGCCATGCGGGACCTGAACCTGGTGCATCTGCGCGAGCGCTTGCCGCAGGTCTATCTGGGGATTGGCGTCAATACCGGCACGGTGATGGCCGGGCGTTTTGGCTCGGATTTGTTTTCGCAATACACCGTCATTGGCGAAGAGGTCAACCTGGCCTCGCGCATCGAGGCCTTCAGTCTGCGCGGGCAGGTGCTGATCAGCGAATCAACCTACCAGCGCAGCTGGAACCGGGTGTCGGCCACGGCGCCCATGCAGGTGTATGTGAAGGGGCGGCTGCAGCCCGTCAGCCTGCGGGAGCTGGTGGCCATTCCATCGCGCAAGCTGAAGGTGCCGCGCCAGGAGTTCCGGCGCAGCCACCGTGCCGGGACCCGTGTGCCTTGTTTGTGCCAGCTGGTGCAGGGTGACGATGTGCAGCCCCGCATCATCCACGCCATGATTCTGGACATGAGCTACCACGGCCTGATGCTGGAGCTGCCCGAACGGATCGAGCCCGGCAATGTGCTGCAGCTGGAGTTCGATCTCACGCTGGTGCAGTACCGCGCCGTGGGCGTGTTTGCCCGCGTGGTGAAGATCAAGGCTGAAAAAGACCGCTGGGTGGCCGGGCTGGAGTTCACCGAGATCAGCGATGAATGCCGTCCCAAGGTGCAGATGTTTGTGCAGCTGCTGGTGGCTTCGCGCTAGGCAAGGGTGGCCTCGCTGTGCCTGGTCCCCTCGACAGGAATCGAACCTGTATCTGACGCTTAGGAGGCATCCGTTCTATCCATTGAACTACGAGGAGCGGGCAGGCTGGGATTGTACGCGGATATTTGCTTCTATTTTGATAGCTGATACCGCTTGCTGGTAGGGCGCTGGGGGCCAATTTCATTCAAAAAATGTGGCCTGGCTGGTTGCGGCTCAGTCGTAGCGCACGGTGTAGATCAGGTCTGCCGCGCTTTTTTCGCCGGTTTGCCCGCGCAGCGTGAGGCGGCGGCTGAGGTCGTAGAAGATGTAGAGCGTGCCCAGCGTGCCCGACAGGCTGCGCTCGTAGGTCACGTACAGGTCCTTGGACAGGCGCTTGCCAAACGTGAGGGCGGCGCCGGTGGCGTCGTCGCCCGTACCCGGGCCTTTGAAGCCGATTTCGTCCAGGCCCAGGCGGCGGGCGGCGTTGGCGGTGGGGTTGTTGGTGCCGCCCCGGCCCAGCAGGGCCAGTGCGGCCTGCTGCAGCACGGCGGCTTCGGCGCCACCACCGGCGGCGCTGCGGCCCAGCACCACCCACGAGAGTTTGTCGGCGTCGGGCAGATCCGGGTCGGAGTACAGCTTGACGCGCGGTGCCAGCGCGCTGCCGGTGACCTGCACGCCTGCGCGCACGCTGATATTCGGACGCAGCGCCAGGATGTCGAGCGAGGGGTTGTTGTAGGGGCCGTTGAAGCGGATCAGGCCGGTTTCCACATCCAGCATCTGGCCCCAGGCGCGGTAGCGGCCTTGCTGGGTTTGCACTTCGCCGGTGATGCGGGGCGGGGCGCCGGGCGTGGTGCTGCTCTGCAGGTCGATTTCTCCGGTCAACCGGGTGGTGATGCCGTGGCCGCTGAGGGCAAAGTCCTTGCCCAGGTTCAGGGTGAGCGCAATGTCGGGTGGTTTGGTGGTTTGCGCCCGGGCACCGGCCTTGGCGGCTGCCTGGGCCTGGGCGCGGTCTGCGGCGGCCGAGCGCACCACGACATCGCTGCCCAGGCTGGGGGCTGATTCGTCGGGCAGGATGATGGTGGCGCGGTCGGCCGTCAGTTGCCCGCGCAGGCTGATCTGGCCTTGTTGCCATTGCACCCGTACCGGGCCCGAAACGCTGAGCTGGCGGTCGGCGCGCACCTGCACCTGCAGGGCCTGGGCCTCGGCCTGGAAGTCCATGGTGATGCCCGACAGGCCGTCGGCTTCAGAGCCCCACCGGATGTGGCCGGTGCCGCTCAAGGTGCCGCCGTCGGTGGGTGCCGCCGTGCGGTTGCCACTGAGCCCGGCGATGCGTGCCCGGCTGCCGCGCCCGCCTTTCAGTTGAAACTCGGTAATGTCGATCCGGTCGCCGCCCAGCGTGGCGCGCAGCCGCCCGTCCTGCAGGTCGACCCCATCGACGAGGGAGCGCACGGCCAGGGCATCGGCGCCCAGGGTGCCTGTCCAGCGGGGTGCGCTGCGGGTGCCCGACAGGGTGGCGCTGGCGTCCAGGGTGCCGCGCACGCGCCAGCCGGGCGGCGCCAGGGCGGACCACACGCCTACATCGGGCAAGCGGGCGCGCAACTGGCCCTGCAGCGGCGCGTCGGTTGGCCAGAGGCTGGCGGCATTGCCTTGCAGTGCCAAGGGGGTGCTGACGCTGGCCTCGATCTCCCCGGCGCGCTCGCTCGCCCAGACCAGGCGTGCCCGCAGGGTGTTGTTGTCGATGTGCAGGCTCAGTTCGGCCTGGCGCACGCCTGCGGGTGTGCCCTGCGTGGCGGTGTTTGTGCTGGCGCTGCCCTGCACGGCCACGGCGGGCGCTGCATCGCCGGTCAGGATGCGCAGGTCGCCGCTGCTGCGGCGCAGGCTGGCGCTGGCCCGCAGGGTGTCGCCCGGGTCCACATTCCATTCGCCGTCCAGCAGCAGGCTGGTGGCGAGCCCCAGGCGTGCGAGCAACGGCTGTGCGGGGCTGCCCGGTACGGCAGGGGTGTCGCTGTCCAGGCCCAGCGCATCCAGCCAGGCCACCGGCAGGCCCTGCAGAGTGCCCTGGGTTTGCAGCCGCATGGGCGCGTTGGCGCCGCTGAGCCAGCGCACGGGTTGCCAGCGCAGATCCACGGTGCCGGGCAGGGGGCCGGTCAGGCGTGCCTGGCCTGCTGAAGCCTGCAGCTGGAGTGCGCCGCCCGGGGTATCGGTGCGTGCCGAAAGGTCCAGGGGCGCGGCCAGTTGCAGTGCCCAGGGGCCGGGGCGCCGGGTGTCGTGTGCCTGCACGGCCAGGGTGGCGATCTGCGCCCGCCACTGCCCGCTGGACGCCTGCCCGCCCGACAGGCGGGTTTGCAGGCGCACCTGCTGGCGCCCGCCGGGGCCGGTGCGGGCCTCGGCATTCAAGGCCAGCGTGGCCTGCGCGAGGGTGCCCGACACGCTGGCCTGCAGCGTGCGCAGCTGCACGGCGGTGGGGGCGCCGCTGGTGCCTGCGGCGGGGGGCAGCGACAGGGTGAGCTGGGGGCTGTTCAGGCTGGCTTGCAGCACGGCGTCGTTCTTGCCGGGTGGCGGTGGGGCGCCGGGCTGGGGCGCCAGGTTGCGCCAGCCTCCGGTCCAGCGGGCGGTGAGCTGCGCTGCGCCCTGGGCAGATGCGCCTTGCAGCGCCTTTTGCAGATCAGCGCCTATCCACGGCAGGCCGACCAGCCAGGCCTGGGTGCGGGCCACATCGGCCCATTGCACCTGCAGTTCTCCCTGGCCACGCAGCGGCGCCAGTTGTCCGCTGGCCCTGGCGGTGGCCCCCGGCACCACCAGGGCCAGCTGGCCCTGGGCGGACTGGGTGCGGGGGTGGATACGCAGGTCGGTCGCCTCCACCCTGGCGTGCAGCGCGTCCAGCAGCAGGCGCTGGATGTGCAGCGTGCCCAGGGCGTCGCTCGGGGCGGTGGATGTGGCGGGCGCGGCTTGCCATTGGCCTTGGGTGGTGAGGCGGCGGATGTGCAGTGGGGCCGCGCGGCCCGGCGAGGAATTCTGGGCGCGCGGTGTGTCAGCGGCGCCGATGTCCACGCTGAAACCACCGCACCGTCCTGTGTGCGCGCACTGATCTGGCCCGACAGGGGTGCCGCCGCCAGCGCGGTGTGCAGCGCGTCGGGCGGGAGCTGGCGCAGCTGCGCCGTGCCCTCGAGTGCGCCGGTGGCGGGGGTGTAGTGGCCTTGCAGTGTGACGCTGCCCTTGCCGACGCTGGCGGTGGCGCTGGGCAGCGTCCAGCGGGTGCCGTCGTAGGTGGCATTGGCCTGCAGCGCTGTCAGCGGCAGGCGCGCAGTGTCCCAGGGGCCGGGCAGGGTGTTCTGCAACTGCACGCCGAGGGTCCAGCCCGCAGGGGCCTCGGCCGTGCCGGGCGTGGGGCCTGCCTGCAGGGTGCCCTGCAACTGCGTGGTGGGGGCCTGTGGCCACAGGGCCGCCAGATCGAGGGCGCGCAGCGTGGCCGTGGCCGATTGCAGGGGCTGCGGCGCCCAGGGGGCCACAGCGGCCTGTACATCGGCCTGCAGGGGGGTGTCGGTCGTGCCCGTTTCGGGGCGCAGCCTTGCCTGCAGCTGCAACTGGGCCGCCGCCGTGGCCAGGGTGCCCTCCAGCGTGGCATGGGCGCCGATCTGCAAGGGGGCTTGGTTGCCGGGCATCGGGGTGTGCACCGTGCCGTCCACCGTGATCTTCAGCGCCATGGGCGCTTGCGCATCGAGGGTGGCGCGGGCGGTGTAGCGGCCCTGTGCCAGTGCCACCTGCTCGATGTTCAGGCGGTGCTGCTGCCCGTCGAACCGGTAGTCGCCCGCCAGGCCCAGCGCCTGCACGGCGGGGGTGCCAGCCCACTCCAGCCGGTCCACCCGAAAAGGCAGGCCGATCTGCAGGGGCAGCACCAGCGCTGTGGGCGGTGCCGGGGGCTCTGCGGCCTGGGGGGTGTCCAGCGGGGTGATCTGCACCTGCGCGGCGTGCAGCTCGCCCAGCTCCAGGCGGCGCTGCAGCAGCGGTATCAGCTGCCAGCCCAGGCGCAGGTCGGTGGCCTGGACGACCAGGCCGGGGCTGCTCCAGCGCAGGTCGTCGATATGGCCCCCGCTGCGCAGCGAACCGGTGACCCCGCGGGCTTGCAGCTGCTGGTCTGCGGGCAAAAACTGCGCCGCGCGCTGCAGGGCGGTTGCCAGCGAGGTCTCGCTACCCGCCCACCACCAGGCGCCAGCCCCCAGGCCCAGCACCAGGGTGACCGAGCCCACCAGCAGCCAGCCCAGCGCGCGCAGCGCACGCAGGCCGCGCCGCGGTGCCGTGCGTTGGGGCGAGGAGCTACCGGGGCCGAAGTCCGGCCCCATGGCGGGTGGGTGGGGCGTGTGGCGGGTCATCAGAAGCTGAACCCCAGGCGCAGATGCAGCCGCAGTTCCTTGGCCTGCACGCCATAGGCCAGGTCGGCCTGCAGCGGGCCCACGGGGCTGCGCCAGCGCACACCGGCGCCCACACCCACGCGGGCGTGCAGGTCGCTGACGCGGTCGGCCACGGCACCGGCATCGATGAACAGGGTGCTCTCCCAGTCGGTCATTTCGCCGCCGTAGACGATGGGGCGCTGCCATTCGACGCTGCCCGCCGCCAGATAGCGGCCGCCATACAGCTGGCCGCCATCGGTGCGCGCACCAATGCTGCGGTAGCCATAGCCGCGCACGGTGGTGTCGCCGCCGGTCAGGAACAGCTGCGTGACCGGCAGCTCCGCGCCGTCGCGCGCCAGCAGGGCGCCCCCTTCGGCGCGCAGTACCACGCGGGCGTTGCGGCCTTTGCCGTCGGCGGCTTCCACGCGCCCGGCCGGAATGAAGGTTTGCCAGCGCACCAGGGTGCGCACGAACAGATCGCGTTCAGGCCGCAACGTGGTGCCCACGCCCAGATCCACGCCGATGCCGTGACCGCGTGTGGGCGCGGTCAGGCTGTTGAAGTAGCGGCCCGTCCAGCCGTAGTTCACGCTCAGGGCCGTGCCCGAGGGGGGGGCGCCGGCGCCCTGGCTGTTGGCGTAGTCGTATTGCAGAAAGTAGTTGCGGTCGATCTGCTGGGTGGTCTTGCTGCGGCCCGAGCGCAGGCGCCCGCTGTTGACCGTGAAATCGCCTGTCGCTTCGCGCTGTACCTGGCCCTTGGCAAACCAGCGCCAGCCGTTGTTGTCGGGCAGATCGGTCCATTCGGTGTCCAGCAGCTTGGTTTCGCGGTCCAGCAACAGCTTGCTCACGGCGCGCCAGCCCAGGCCGGGCAGCCGGTTGTGCGTGTGCTCCACCGACAGGCGGGCGCCGCTGTCGGTGGAGAAGCCAGGGCCGAACACCAGTTTTTGCAGCTTGGCCTCGCGCACATGGGCCACCACGGGGGCGGCCTGGGGGTTGTCGCCCTCGGTGTCCAGCGTGAGGAAAACGGCGTCGTAATACCCGCTGCTGGCCAGGTTCAGCTGGGCGTCGAGCAGCGCATTTTCATCGTAGATGGCCCCCGTGGGCAGGCGGGCCAGGCGGCGCGCGCCGTCGGGGTCGTAGCGCTCGCTGCCCT
Source organism: Giesbergeria sp. (assembly GCA_026647025.1). Taxonomy (GTDB): domain Bacteria; phylum Pseudomonadota; class Gammaproteobacteria; order Burkholderiales; family Burkholderiaceae_C; genus Simplicispira. Next base: position 51,011 of record JAPKHH010000003.1, on the reverse strand, counting down.
CGACCTTCAGCGCACCGAAACGGTAGACAGGGCCGGGGTCGTAGGTGACGCTCAGGCGCGCCTCGTGGGTGTCGGCGTCCACTTCGGCGCGGCTGGTGGCAATGTGGGCGGTGGGATAGCGGCGCACCTGCAGCTGGCGCAGGCCGTCGGCCTTGGCCGCATCCCAGGCGGACTGGGTGAAGGCCTGCCCCGGCGGCAGCGACCAGCCACGCTGCACGCGCTGTTGCTGGCGGGTGCGGGCATCGGAGTCGCCATCTGCCGTGTCGGCAAAGCCAATGTCTGCCGTGGCGATGTGCGTTTGCGGGCCGGGCTCCACGGTGATGACCACGGTGCGCAGGCCGTGCGGGCGCTCGGGCGGTGGCGCGTCCAGCGCCAGCGTGATGGTGGGGGCAAAGTAGCCCAGGGTGCCCAGCAGTTCCCGGGCATTGGCCTGCGCCGCGCCCAGCAGGCGTTGCAGTTCGGCGTCCTGCAGATCGGGCAGGTGGCGAAAGCGCTGCAGTTCCAGGTGGCGTTCCAGGGTTTCGCGGATGGTTTTGGGGGCATGTACCTGGACCTCGAAGGCGGGGGCTTGCGAGGTGGCGATGACCGGGGCGGTGGTGGTGTCGTTGTCGCTGGTCTGCGGCAGCAGGCTGCAGCCGGGCAGGCACAGAGCGCTGACAAGCAGCAACGCCGACCAGGAGGCCGTCTTTGCCATGGCGGCGGCAGGGCGCGAAACGTGGTGTGGCACAACAGGGGGCGGGCAGGGTGGGCAAGGCAAAGGGGCGGGCGCCACGGTTTGGCGCGTGGCCCACTCTCGCCACTATGCCTTGAAAACCGGCGTGCCTGTGTCGGACAGCAGCGCACGCCGCGCAAGGCTATTTGGACAGCAGCCGCATGGTTTCTTCCAGCCCCTTGAGCGACAAGGGGTACATGCGGTTGCCGATCAGCTGCTGGATGATGCTGATGCTCTGGCGGTACTCCCACACGCCCTGCGGCTCGGGGTTGATCCAGGCAAACTTGGGAAAGGCGTGCGTGAGGCGCTGGATCCACTCGGCTCCGGCTTCCTCGTTGTTGTATTCCACGCTGCCACCGGGCTGCAAAATTTCGTACGGGCTCATGGTGGCGTCGCCCACAAAGATGAGTTTGTAGTCCTTGTTGTACTTGCGGATGATGTCCCAGGTGGGGAACTTCTCGGCAAAGCGGCGGCGGTTGTTCTTCCACATGAAGTCGTACACGCAGTTGTGGAAGTAATAGAACTCCAGGTGCTTGAACTCGGTCTTGACGGCCGAGAACAGCTCCTCGACGCGCTGGATGTGCTCGTCCATGGTGCCGCCCACGTCCATGAGCAGTAGCACCTTCACGTTGTTGTGCCGCTCGGGCACCATTTTGATGTCGAGATACCCGGCGTTGGCCGCCGTGCTGCGGATGGTGTCGGGCAGGTCGAGTTCCAGCTCATGCCCCTCGCGGGCAAACTTGCGCAGGCGGCGCAGCGCCACCTTGATGTTGCGCGTGCCCAGTTCCTGCTGGTCGTCGTAGTCGCGGTAGGCGCGCTGCTCCCACACCTTGACCGCGCTCTTGTTCTTGCCTGCGCCGCCAATGCGGATGCCCTGCGGGTTGTAGCCACCGTGGCCAAAGGGGCTGGTGCCGCCCGTACCGATCCACTTGTTGCCGCCCTGGTGGCGTTCCTTTTGTTCTTCGAGGCGCTTTTTCAGCGTCTCCATGAGCTCGTCCCAGCCCATCTTCTCGATGGCGGCCTTCTGCTCGGGGGTGAGTTCGTTCTCCAGAATCTTGCGCAGCCAGTCGGCGGGGATTTCCTTGGTGAAGTCGGCCACCATCTCCACGCCCTTGAAGTAGGCGCCAAAGGCCCGGTCGAACTTGTCGTAGTGCTTCTCGTCCTTGACCAGCGTGAGGCGGGCGATGTTGTAGAAGTCGTCCAGGCTCCAGGCGTCGTCCGATTTGGGCCCCACCACCCCGGCCTGCAGCGCTTCGAGCAGGGTGAGGTATTCCTTGACCGATACCGGCAGCTTGGCCGTGCGCAGGGTGTAGAAGAAGTCGATCAGCATGATTCAAGCATGTTTTTGGCCTCTAGCGCTTATCTGTCAAGCGCGTGAAGCTCTAATAAGGATAGCAACTGAGCCCGTGATTCGGGCCACTCGCCCGCGCGCATGCTGTACATCACGGTGTCGCGGATGGTGCCGTCCCGGCGCAGCGCATGGCCGCGGATCACGCCGTCTTTGCGGGCGCCCAGGCGCTCGATGGCGCGTTGCGAGGCAAAGTTGAAGATGTCGGTGCGCCAGCCCACCACATGGCAGCCCAGCTGGTCAAAGGCGTGCTGCAGCATCAGCAGTTTGCAGGTGGTGTTGACGTGGCTGCGCTGCACGCTTTTGCGGTACCAGGTCCAGCCAATTTCCACCCGTTTGACGGCGGGCAGGATGTCGTGGAAGCTGGTGCTGCCCAGCACGTCGCCCGTGGCGTCGTCCAGCACGGCAAAGGCAAAGCGGTTGCCGTCTGCACGCATCTGCAGTGCGTTCTCGATGTAGGCCCGGGTGTCCTGCGGCTCAGGCACTGAGGTGATGCGCAGCTTCCACAGCGCACCGTCGGCAGCTGCGGCGCGCAGGCCCTCTTCGTGCGCCAGCGCCAGGGGTTCGAGGCGCACGCCGCGGTCACGCAGTGTGATGGGTTGAACGAAGATCATTTTGGTTTGTCGTTGCGCATGAAAAGGGCGCTTCCCCACCAGGGCTCCCGCGCAAGGGCCGCCCCGCCGCGCTGGGAGCGTCCCCCTTCCCGAATGGCGCAGCCATTCGAGAGAAGGGGGAAGGAGCGAAGCGACACAGGGGGATGCTCTCTATCTGTTCCGCTGGTTCATGAAGACGAGTTTTTCAAACAGGCTCACATCCTGCTCGTTCTTCAGCAGCGCGCCCACCAGCGGCGGCACCGACACCTTGTTGTCGGCGCTTTGCAGGGCGGTGAGTGGAATGTCCTCGGCCACCAGCAGCTTGAGCCAGTCGAGCAGTTCGCTGGTCGATGGCTTTTTCTTCAGGCCGGGCAGGCCGCGCACGTCGTAAAACGTTTTCATCGCCACGCCGAGCAGCTCGCTCTTGAGCGTGGGGAAGTGCACGTTCACGATCTGCCGCATGGTGTCGGCCTCGGGGAACTTGATGAAGTGGAAGAAGCAGCGGCGCAGGAAGGCGTCGGGCAGTTCCTTTTCGTTGTTCGAGGTGATGAACACCAGGGGCCGGTGCTTGGCCTTGATGAGCTCGCGCGTCTCGTAGCAGTAGAACTCCATGCGGTCGATTTCGCGCAGCAGGTCGTTCGGGAATTCGATGTCGGCCTTGTCGATTTCGTCGATCAGCAGGGCCACGGGGCGGTCGGCCGTGAAGGCCTGCCACAGCACGCCCTGGATGATGTAGTTGCGGATGTTCTTCACGCGCTCGGCGCTGTCGCCGTCATTGAGCTGGCTGTCGCGCAGGCGGCTCACCGCGTCGTATTCGTACAGGCCCTGCTGCGCCTTGGTGGTCGATTTGATGTGCCACTGCAGCAGCGGCATGTCCAGCGCCTGGGCCACTTCCTCGGCCAGCATGGTCTTGCCGGTGCCGGGCTCGCCCTTGATGAGCAGGGGGCGCTGCAGCGTGATGGCCGCATTGACGGCCAGCATCAAATCCTGGGTGGCGACGTAGTTTTCCGAGCCTTGAAATTTCATGGGGTAGTTTGAGGGAACGTTGACAAATGGGCTTGACAGCTGCTGGCTATAATCGCCAACAAAATCTGGGCCCCTGGGGCTTCACTCTTCAAGATTGTGCGCGCAAAATGAACAAAACGTTGACCACGCTATTTGCCTTGGCTGTCGCCTGCGGGACGGCCGTGTCTTACGCTCAGGAAGTCCAGGGTGACGTGAAGGCCGGGGAACAGAAGACGGCCATGTGCATTGGTTGCCACGGTATCGTGGGTTACCAGTCGAGCTTCCCCGAGGTGCACAAGGTGCCCAAGATTTCGGGCCAGAGCGCGGGCTACATCGCCTCGGCGCTGCATGCCTACCAGAAGGGCGATCGCAAGCACCCCACCATGCGCGGGATTGCCATTTCGCTGACGGACCAGGACATTGCCGATCTGTCGGCCTACTACGCACAGCATGGCAAAACCACCGCCGAACTGCCCGCCAAGCCTGCACGCGAACCCAGCACGCAAGTGGCGGCCCTGCTGCAAAAGGGCGCCTGCGTGTCGTGCCACGGCGACAACTTTGCCAAGCCCATCGACCCTTCGTATCCGCACATCGCCGGTCAGCATGCGGACTACCTGTTCGTGGCGCTCAAGTCGTACAAGACCGAGAAGAACCCCCATGTGGGCCGCAACAACGGCGTGATGGCGGGCGTGGCCGGTCAGTTCAGCAATGCCGAGCTCAAGGCGCTGGCCAGCTATATCGGCAAGGTCGATGGCGACCTGCAGGTGGTGCCGCAGTCGCGCTTTCGCTGACCGCTGAAACGCCCCCTGCAAACCCGCCTTTGGCGGGTTTGTTTTTTTGGGGCAGGGTCGTCGCGAACCTAGAATCGACCCCTCCGATGGCTGCACTGGTGTGTTCATGGGAGTGCTGTGCGGGAGCCGAGGGCTTGTGCCAGCAGCGGTTTTTTCGCTTTTGTTGGCATACCGGCCCCGTACCCATGCATTTTCCCCATCACTTTCTCGTGGCTTTGGCGCTGGTCGCTGCCGTTCCCCAGGCCTGGGCGGCCATGTACAAGTGCACTGATGCGCAAGGGCGCTCCATCTATTCCGATCGCGCCTGTGCGCTGGGCCCCAAACCGGCGCCCCCGCCCGCGCCGGTCGAAGCAGCCCCGCCCAAGAAGCCGGGTGCCGCGGTGGTCAAACCTTTTGCCGACGGCAAACTCACGGCAGCCGCCGCCGAACGGGTGGTGCGACAGGCAGCAGACATGGCCGAGCGGTTCGACTACCGCAGCCAGTGTGCATTGGCCGGGCCCGAGTTGACGTTCAAGATCACCGACCACAGCACGGCACCGGCCTCGGTGCACTCGGGCGGTCGGCGCGAAATCTGTGCAGCGCAGCGCGAATCGGCCCAGGCCGTGGATGCCATGCAGTTGAGGGCTTCGGTTCGTTTGGGCAAGCTGGCCATCACCCTCAACCCCGACAGCACCCGGGCCACGGTGAAGTATGAAACCGCTACGACCCTGACCCACCAGGGCGAAGTGCTGATGGTGGTCAAGTGCACGCGTGAAGAGGTTTTGGGCGTCTACGACGGCGAGATCCTGTATGCGCAGGCCCAGGCTGTGTGCAGGCCGTGAACAGGCTCTTTCCAGGCGCCCGATAGCGCGCGCCGCCCGTACTGATACTGGCACGGTGCGGGGGGGTATGCTTGCCCTGGAGGGGGGGCTTTACTAAAATGACCCTATGACTTTCCTGGTTTTCACCCTCCGCACGCCCGCCGTGCTGCCCGCAGCGGCAGCCATCACGGCCCGCGTGCTGCAAAGGATGGGTGATCTGACACCAGCCGCGCGGGCCGCACATTCCCGGGCCCGGCGGTAAGCACCTCTCCCTTTTTCAGCGTCATCCAGACCGCCGGGCTTTTTTGCCATGCTGCGCGCGCACGTTGGTGTGCTCCGTAGCCCATGGCCGCGCTCCCTGTGCCCAGGTTTGACCGCCTGCGCAGCGCGCCCGATGACGCCGTCGCCGGCGCCGCCCGCCGCTTATCGACTGCCGACCAGGAGACTGCCCGTGCCTATTCACACCATTCTGGCCCTCACCGATTTTTCCATCCAGGCCGAACAAGCCCTCGACCGCGCCGCGCTTCTGGCCGTTACACACCAGGCCCGGCTGCGCATTCTGTATGCGTCCGACACCCCGCCGCTGCAGCTGGCCGACCCCTATGCCCGCCTGGAGCAGCGTGCGCGCCAGCTGGCACGGCGCCATAGCGTGCCGGTGACCGCCGTCAGTGGCTCGGGCCAGCCCATGGCCGATGCCATGGCCGAGATCGATCGTGCCGATCTGCTGGTGGTGCACCACAACATGCACCGTGGGCCGTTCTGGCGCCGCTCCACACTGTCGCGGCTGCTGCAGCGCAGCCCCTGCCCGGTGCTGGTGGTGCGCCAGCCCGCCCAGGCGGCCTACGCACAGGTGCTGGTCGCGGTGGACTTTTCGGCCACCTCCCGCCCACAGGTGCGCTACGCCAGCAGTTTTGCGCCCGGGGCGGCCCTGGACGTGTTCCATGCCATCGACACCGGGACGGAAGCCTGGATGCGCAGGGTGCAGGCCGACGCGCCCACTGTGCAGGCCTACCGGCGCGAAGTGCAAGCGCAGGCGCAAGACCAGATGTTCAGCCTCTCGGACTCGTTTGATACGCGCAGGAACCGTGTGGGCACGCTGGTGGGCCGGGGGTGCCTGGCGCGCCATCTGGAAGTGCAGCAGGAATGCGTGTCCGCCGACCTGCTGGTGGTGGGGCAGCCGCGCCGTGCGCCCTGGGTGGATGCGCTGTGGGGCAGCGTGGCGCGCAAGCTGCTGGGGCTGGGCTTGGGCTGCGACCTGTTGCTGCTGCCGCATGACTCGCCCGTGGTGGCGCGGGCGGTGGTGCGCCAGCGGGGCCTGGCGCCAAGGTTGCAGGCCTGAATCGGGTGGGGCCGCGCCGGGTCAGTCCCGCGTGGCCCGCCGCTGCACGCTGGCGATGTAGGCGTCGCCATCGGGTGGGCGGCCCGAGCGCTGGCTTTCCCACAGCATTTCGCCCAGGCATTCCATGGCGGCGTGGTGCGCGTCGTGCAGTGAGTCCAGGCGCCTGCTCAGCAGCTCGACGGCCTGGCGGATGCCGCGCGGCTGGTCGATGCTGCACTGCTCGCTGATCGACAGGTGCATGGACAGGTGCAGAAACGGGTTGGTGCGGTCCGGGGTTGCGTAGTAGTTGCGCGCCAGGGCCGCGTCCACGTCCTGCAGGTCGGCGTGGAACTCGGGGTGCTCGGCAATCCACAGGCTGGCCAGCGTCTCGATGGCCTCCATGGGCTGCTGGGCGAGCGCCTTGGCATGCGCGGCGCAGAAGAAGCGGCGGACATCCGCCTGGGAGGGATTGAACATGGGGCCGATTGTCCCGCATGCAGCAGGAGGGCGCCTGCGGCATGGATACAGTGGCAGCCCAGCACAGGAGAATTTTGCATGACCCACGCTTTCATTTGCGACGCCGTGCGCACACCGTTTGGCCGGTACGGCGGTGCGCTCTCCGGGGTGCGCGCCGATGACCTCGGTGCCATCCCCCTCAAGGCCCTGATGGCGCGCAACCCCCGCGTGGACTGGGCCGCCATCACCGATGTGCTGCTGGGCTGCGCCAACCAGGCGGGCGAAGACAACCGCAACGTGGCCCGCATGGCCAGTCTGCTGGCAGGCTTGCCGCTGCAGGTGCCGGGCGCCACCATCAACCGCCTGTGCGGCTCGGGGCTGGACGCCGTGGGCACGGCGGCACGCGCCATCAAGGCGGGTGAGGCGGGACTGATGATTGCGGGCGGCGTGGAGAGCATGAGCCGCGCGCCCTTCGTCATGCCCAAGATGGACGCAGCCTTCGCGCGCAACAACGCCGTGTACGACACCACCATTGGCTGGCGCTTCATCAACCCGCTGATGAAGGAAAAATGGGGCGTGGATTCCATGCCCGAGACGGCCGAGCATGTGGCCCACGAACATGGCATCGAGCGCGCAGCCCAGGACCGCATGGCCCTGGCCAGCCAGCAAAAAGCCGTGTCGGCCCAGCAGGCCGGTCACTTCGCCCGCGAAATCACGCCGGTCACCCTGGAACAAAAAAAGGGCGATGCCGTCACCTTCAGCCAGGACGAGCATCCCCGCGAAACCAGCCTGGAGGCCCTGGCCCGCCTGCGGGGCATCGTGCGGCCTGAGGGCACCGTCACGGCGGGCAACGCCAGTGGCGTGAACGACGGCGCCTGCGCCTTGCTGCTGGCCAGCGAGAGCGAGGCCGTGCGCCACGGCCTGACGCCGCGCGCGCGGGTGGTGGGCATGGCGGTGGCCGGTGTGGCGCCGCGCACCATGGGTATCGGCCCGGCCCCGGCCACGCAGAAGCTGCTGGCGCAGACCGGCATGGCCCTGGAACAGATCGATGTGATTGAACTCAACGAAGCCTTTGCTGCGCAAGGACTGGCCGTGCTGCGCCTGTTGGGCCTGCAGGACGACGACCCGCGCGTCAACGCCTGGGGCGGTGCCATTGCGCTGGGCCACCCGCTGGGGGCCAGCGGTGCGCGCCTGGCGACCACGGCGGTCAACCGCCTGCATGCCACGGGCGGGCGCTACGCGCTGTGCACCATGTGTATCGGGGTGGGGCAGGGGATTGCGCTGCTGCTGGAACGGGTGTGACCGCTTGCCCATCCACCGCGCACACTGGTGCTTGGGTGGTTCAGTACTCTCAAAACAATAGCTGCTTGCGCTTGCCTATCAAGCGTTAGAAGCCATTTTTGCTTGAAGTATTGAGTGGAGGCTCATCTGCTGGGGTCATCGCCTCCGCATCTTTCCCATAGCCCGGGTATCCCCTGCCTGCCGCATGGCGCAGGTTGCGCTCCTCCCGCTCCTTGGCCAACTGCTCGGCCAGCTGGCTGCGGCCTTCGCGGGCCACCGCGATCATGCGGGCCTGGTCCTTGTGGTGCGGATACATGCGGTCGGCCAGTGCAATGTTGTGCTGGCGAAAGCGCACCAGCAGAGCGTCGGCCTCGGCGGCTTCCAGGCCCATGTGCCCGAGCACGCTGCGCGCGCTCAGCAGGCTGGATTCGAACACCTCGCGCTGCACCTGCTCGACGCCCAGGTCGCGCAGTTCGTTCCAGTGCGTCAAGTCGCGGGCGCGCGCCACGATCTTCAGGTGCGGGAAATGCTCACGCGCGAGTGCCGCAATCTTGAGCGATGCGCTCGGTGCATCGACCGCCAGCACCAGCACGCGTGCCTGGGCAGCACCCGCCATGCGCAGCAGGTCCAGGCGCGTGGCGTCGCCATAAAAAACGCGGTAGCCAAAGGTGCGCGCCACTTCCAGAATATCGACGCTGTGGTCCAGCACCGTGGCGGGAATGCCTTGGGCCAGCAGCACGCGCGCCACGATTTGCCCGTAGCGGCCAAACCCGGCAATCAGCACCGGCGCCGTTTGCGGCTCGGAGATCTCGCCTTCGGGAGGCGCGCGCAGCGTGGCGGCAAAGCGCGGCAGCACGAAGCGATCGATCAGCAGCAGGAGCAGCGGCGTGCACAGCATCGACAGTGCGACGGCGCCGATCAGCAGCGAGGCCATCTCGCCCGGCAGCGCACCTGCACCCGCTGCGGCCTGGAACACCACAAAGGCAAATTCCCCGCCCTGCGCCAGCAGCAGCGTAAACACCGGGCGCTCCTGGTACGGAATTTTCACGGCCCGCGCCAGTGCATAAATCACCACGCTCTTGATCGCCACAAAGCCGGTGAGCAGCAAGGCCACCATGAGCGGCGCGCGCAGCATGGCGCCAAAGTCGATGCTCATGCCCACGGCAATGAAGAACAGGCCCAGCAGCAGGCCTTTGAAAGGCTCGATATCGGTTTCCAGCTCGCGCCGGAACTCGCTCTCGGCCAGCAGCACACCGGCCAAAAAAGCCCCCAGCGCCATCGACAGGCCGACCAGCACCATCAGGTAGGCAATGCCGACCACCAGCAGCAGCGCTGCTGCGGTAAAGATCTCGGGGGTGCGGCTGCGCGCAATCCAGCGCAGCAACGGGCGCAGCAGCAAGCGACCACCGAGGATGATGGCGGCGATCACGCCGACGATCTTGAGGGCTTCGAATGCCGCGGCGCCCGGTGTGTGGGCCGCCCCCGTTGCACTGGCTGTGCCCAGCACCGCCACGAGCGCCAAGATGGGGATGGCGGCAATGTCCTGGTACAGCAAGATGGAAAACGCTGATTCGCCACTGCTGGTACGCAGCAGGTTGCGTTCGCCCAGCGACTGCAGCGCAATGGCGGTGGACGACAGCGCCAGCCCCAGGCTGCCCACCAGCGCCACGCGCCAGGGCAGGCCGGCGAGCAGCGCCGCCGCGCACAGCAGCAGCGTGCAGCCCAGTACCTGCGCGGTACCGAGCCCAAAAATCGGCCTGCGCATGCTCCACAGGCGTGCAGGCTGCAACTCCAGCCCAACGAGGAACAGCATTAACACCACGCCAAACTCGGCAAAGTGCAGGATGTCTTGCACATTGTTCACCAGAGCGAACCCCCAGGGCCCGATGGCAATGCCGGCGGCAAGGTAGCCAATGATGGCGCCCAGCCCCAGCGCGCGCGCCACCGGCACGGTCAGCACAGCGGCGGCCAGGTAGAGAAAGGCGTAGTTCAGCCAGGCGGGCGCGTGGGACATGGGTTTCGCTACAGACAAAGAACGGGCATGGGTGATTTTGGCACCAGCAGAGCGCGCGCGCCGCTCGGGCCAGCGTGTCGATAAGATACCGACCCGATCCACGCTTTTCTGCGATTGATTCCATGGACTTGCATACTTGGCTGGCCTTTGTGGCGGCAACCTGCGTGATTGCCATTTCTCCCGGCTCGGGGGCGGTACTGGCCATGAGCCACGGGCTGTCGTATGGCGTGCGGCGCACCAGCGTCACCATTCTGGGCCTGCAGCTGGGCTTGCTCTTGCTGCTGCTGGTGGCCGGTGCGGGCGTGGGCTCGCTGCTGCTGGCGTCGGAGGCAGCGTTCAACACCGTCAAGGTGCTGGGTGCCTGCTATCTCATCTATGTCGGCTGGAGCCAGTGGCGCGCGGGCACGGGCAATGCGTTGCAGGGCGGGGCGGTGGCACCTGCCGGGCCCTGGCAGCGGCGCTTTGCCACGGGGTTTCTGACCAATGCCACCAACCCCAAGGGCATCGTGTTCATGGTGGCGGTGCTGCCGCAGTTCATGACCGATGCGCGCCCCTTGTGGATGCAGCTGCTCGTCATGGCGGCCACCTCGCTGGTGATCGACCTGACGGTGATGCACGGCTACGCGCTCGGGGCCAGCAGCCTGCGCCGCATGATGCAAAGCCCGCGTGCCGTGCGCAACCAGAACCGCGTGTTTGGCGGCGTGCTGATGGCGGTGGGTGCGGGCCTGTTTTTTGTGAAGCGGGGCGGTGCACATGCCTGATGTGCTATTAAAAATATAGCTGCTGGCGCTTGATGGATAAGCGTTGGAAGTATATTTTGCTCAATTTTTAGGAACAAGGAGAGCGTCATGCCCGTGGTCGTAGTCGCCAATCCAAAGGGCGGTGTGGGCAAGTCCACGCTGGCCACCCATGTGGCGGGATACTGGGCCAGCCAGGGCCACCCGGTGGTGCTGGGCGATGTGGACCGCCAGCAGTCGGCGCGCCTGTGGCTGGGCCTGCGCCCGCCAGCGGCGCCGCCCATTGGCGCCTGGGATGCCAGCGCCGACATGATTGCGCGCCCGCCCAAAGGCAGCAGCCATGCGGTGCTCGACACCCCAGCGGGCCTGCACGGCTGGCGCCTGAGCGATGTGCTCAAGCGGGCCGACAAGATCATCGTGCCGCTGCAGCCCAGCGTGTTCGACATTTTTGCCACGCGCGAGTTTCTGGACCAGCTGGCCACCCACCGCCGGGCGGGTGACGCGCAGGTCGGCATCGTGGGCATGCGGGTGGACACACGCACCCGCGCGGCCGAGCAGTTGCACCAGTTCGTGGACAGCCTGGGTTTGCCGGTGCTGGGCTATCTGCGCAACACGCAGAACTACGTCCACCTGGCCGCCCACGGGCTGACGCTGTTTGACCTGGCGCCGGGCCGTGTGGCCCGGGACCTCGAACAATGGCAAGGCATCTGCACATGGCTGGACGCCTGAGCGCGCCGGGCTGTCGCCCGGCAGACATCGCAGCACCGCAGGCGGGGCTACATTGCGGCCATGAAAACCTTCCATTCCTATTCCGAAGTGGGCGCCTGCGTTGGCCAGGAGGTCGCCGTGACCGACTGGATCACCATCACGCAGGAGCAGGTCAACCTGTTCGCCCAGGCCACGGGCGACCACCAGTGGATCCATGTGGACCCGGAGCGCGCCAAGGCAGGGCCGTTTGGCGCGCCGATCGCGCATGGCTTTCTCACGCTGTCGCTGATTCCGCGCTTTTTCGAGGAGGCGCTGACCATCGAGGGCGCGCGCATGGGCGTCAACTACGGCCTCAACCGGGTGCGTTTCACCTCGCCCGTGCCGGTGGGCAGCCGGGTGCGTGCGCGGCTGACCTTGCAGTCCACCGAGGCGCTGCCGCCCGACGGCATGCAGATGAACTGGCTGGTGACCGTGGAGCGCGAGGGCGGCGACAAGCCAGCCTGCGTGGCCGAGTCGCTGTCGCGCAGCTACGGCGCGCCTGCATAAAGCAACAACCCCCCAAGCGGCTGCGCCGCTTCCCCCTTCTCTCTACGCGCAACGCGCTACGGGAAGGGGGACACCGCCTGCGCGGCGGGGCGGCCCTTGCGCGGCGGTCGCTGGCCTGGGCCGTGCCAGTTGCATGGGCAGCGAATACTCTGCAGCACCACGGAAAGTGGATGCGCTGCAGTACATCGTCTCCAGGCTCGGCCACTGCTGGACGGGGAGGCTAAGCGATGGACCGTCTGCAAGCCATGAAAATCTTTGCCCGCGTGGTGGACGAGGGCGGCTTTGCTGCCGCAGCCCGCGCCATGGACATGTCTCCCCCCGTGGTCACGCGCATGGTGGCCGAACTGGAGCAGCACCTGGGCACGCGATTGCTGCAGCGCACCACGCGCAAGCTGGCGCTGACCGACGCCGGTGACGCCTACCTGCTGCGGGTGCGTACCATCCTGCACGACATCGAGGATGCCGAAGCGGCCACCGCCGCCAGCACCCGGGATCTGCAAGGCATGGTGCACGTGCTGGCGCCGCCCACGCTGGCGACCTACTTTCTGGCCCCGCGCATGGCGCAGTGGCGTGCCCGCTACCCGCGCCTGCTGCTCGACATTGCGACCGACAATTTTGTTGCTGCGCGCGTCGATGAATTCGATGTCACCTTCATGGTGGTGCCGGAAGGCTTTGATGGCAACGTGGTGGCGCGCACGCTGTTCCAGGGGGATGCCATCGTGGTCGCCTCTCCCGACTACCTGCAGCGCATGGGGGTTCCGCTAGAACCCGAGGACCTGGCGCGGCACCACTACCTGCGCGATTCGGGCCAGGCCGTGCGTGCCCATGCCGGGCGCCGCCTGCGCCTGCAGCCCCTGGACGGAGACGGCCCGGCGCGGGAAGTGGATGTACCCGTGGTGCTTCAGTCGGTCAGCACCGAGCTGTTGCTGCGCGCTGCCCTGGATGGCGTCGGCGTGACGGTGGTGGCCCAGCTGCTGGCGGCGCCCTTCCTGGCCAGCGGGGCGCTGATCCATGTGCTGCCCCGCTGGATCTACTCGCGGTATACGGTGTACGCGGCGCTGCCGTCGCGCCGCATGCTGCCCGCGCGGACCAAGGTGTTCCTGGACTTTGTCAGCGAGCAGGTGCCCCAGGCCGTGGAGGCGCAGCAGGGCGGGTAACGTTCAGGCCTGCGGCGCTGGCGCTGCCAGGAAGCTGTTTTGCCGCCAGGCCTCGAACACCGTCACGGCCACGGCGTTGGAGAGGTTCAGGCTGCGCTGACCAGGCACCATGGGCAGGCGCAATTGCTGTGCCGGGGCAAAGGTCTCGCGCAGCTCGGGGGGCAGGCCGCGCGTCTCGGCGCCAAACACCAGCCAGTCGCCGGGCAGAAAACAGGCATCGTGCACCGTTTGCGTGCCATGCGTGGTGAGTGCATACATGCGCAGCGGGTCGGGTTGTGCCGTGCGCAGGAAGGTCGTCCAGCCAGGATGGCGCAGCACCTGTGCGTACTCGTGGTAATCGAGCCCTGCGCGGCGCATGAGCCGGTCCTCCATGGAAAAACCCAGCGGCTCGATCAGGTGCAGTGTGCACCCGGTATTGGCGGCCAGGCGAATCACATTGCCCGTGTTGGGGGGGATTTCGGGCTCGACCAGGACGATGTGGAACATGGCACGTATTTTCGCGTGAGAAAGGCGGCCCGTGAGGTAAGCAGTCGTATCAGGCCGGCGCCTCGGTGCGTGCCAGCACCAGGCCCGTGACGGGGCCTGACCCTGCCTGCAGCAGGGCGCGGGCCGCGGCCTCCAGGGTGGCTCCCGTGGTCATCACGTCGTCCACCAGCACGATGCGCCGTCCTTGCAGTTGCGTGGTGCGCAGGGGGTCCACGGCCAACGCACCCTGCAGGTTGCGCAGGCGCTGCATGCGGGGCAGACCCCTTTGGGCGGTCGTATCGTGCAGGCGCAGCAGCAAGCGGCCGTCGGCCTTGCGTGGTGCGAGGTGGCGGGCCAGCAAGAGTGCCTGGTTGAAGCCGCGCTCCTGCAAACGCTCGCGCGATAGCGGCACCGGCAGCACCAGGTCCGCAGTGTCCAGGGCGGGTTCGGCCCAGGGCGTGCTGCGCAGCAGCGCGGCCAGGCTGGCAGCCCAGCCGGGATCGCCGCGGAACTTGAATTCGGCCACGATGTCGGCCCAGGGGTAGCCGTAGTCCACGGCCGCAATGCAGGCGGTCAGCGCGGGCGTGTGCCGCAGGCAGGCACCGCATTGCGGCCCACCCGCTGGCAAAGGGATGGCGCAGGTTGCGCAGCGGCGGCGGGGTTGGGCAAAGCGTGCCGCGCAGGCATCGCACACCCGCCGGGCGGGCCAGGAATGGCACACGGCGCACTGGCTGGGCAGGTGCGCCGCCCAGCGTCCAACCCTGGCGGAAAGCCCTGATGCGAGGTGGCTCAGCATGATGCTGTCAATATAGGCCGTTTTTTCCGTTTGCAGAGCCCCGTACCATGCCGTCAGAGCGTCCTCCCACCATCGATCCTGTTGCCGCCGCGCGCTGGCATGCGGCGGCCCCCGCACATTCGCCCTGGCTGCATGAGGAAGTTGCGCGCCGCATGGAAGGGCGCCTGCAGTGGATCCGGGAAGCCCCTGCGGCCTGGTGTGACTGGGACGCCGTGCGTGGCGGCCTGCAGGCCCATGCGCTGGTGCGCCAGCGGTATCCTGATGCGTCGTGCTTCGTGGTGGAGACATCGCCCTCACTGCAGGCTCGGGCTGCAAAGGCGCTGGCCCAGCCCTGGTGGAGTGTGTCGCGCTGGAAGGCCGGGGCGATCCACTTTGAACGCCCTGCGCAGGGTGCGGTGCAGATGCTCTGGGCCAATATGGCGCTGCACATGGCGCCCGATCCCCAGGTCCTGATTGCACAGTGGCACCATGCGCTGGCCGTCAATGGCTACCTGATGTTCTCGTGTCTGGGTCCCGATTCGCTGCGTGAACTGCGGGCCGTCTATGCCGCCATGGGCTGGCCCGCACCGGGCCACGCCTTTACCGACATGCACGACTGGGGCGACATGCTGATCGAAGCGGGATTTGCCGAGCCGGTCATGGACATGGAGCGCATCACGCTCACCTTTCCCACGGCGCAGCGCCTGCTGCAGGAATTGCGGGAACTGGGGGCCAACCTGCATCCGCAGCGCTTTGCCGGGTTGCGTGGGCGCGGTTGGCATGCACGTCTGCTGGCGGCCCTGGAGGAACACCTGCCGCGGACGGACGGCGGCCTGGGGCTGACGTTCGAGATCGTCTATGGCCATGCCTTCAAGCCCGCGCCCCGGGTGCGGGTGGCAGAGCACAGCTCCGTATCCCTGCAGGACATGCGCGCCATGCTGCGCAAGCCTGCACCATAGAACAAATCGATTCTGTTTTGTCAATGATTTGTCGCAAATTGGCTCGTTGCGATCGTGTGATTCGCCGCGAGGTCTGATTTAAAACAAGGCGCGCTACAATCGCCCCGAATGCCAGCAGGGGATTGTGGGGAGGATGCGCCAGCCCTAGGGTTGTGCGGCAGCGGTGTGTGCGCCACGGCGCGGGCTGTTGCCGCTTCGCGCCGCTCATGAGCTTCTCTGGCTTCCTTCATTCCGGTGCCGTTCGCCGGTGCGCTGTCGCAGGACGTCGGCGCAGCCATTGCAGCGGTGCGCCGGTGGTTCAGTGTCGCGCAGGCGTTGCTGGACGTTTCGATTTATGAGGCTGAAACAAGTGAGAACCATGAAGAGCATTCCCCGCAAGCTGGCCTCTGTGCTGTGGTTGGCTGCCGCCTGGGTGGGGGGCGTGGCGCATGCCGTGTCCGATCTGCCGGGTGGCCCTGCCGTCAATCAGCTCAACCTGCATCCTCCTGTGACGCGCATTGCAGAGGAGCAGCATTTCCTGCACTGGATGATGCTCATCATCTGCACGGTGATCTTCATCGGCGTCTTCGCGGTGATGTTCTATTCGATCTGGAAGCACCGCAAGTCGCAGGGCGCAAAGTCGGCCAATTTCCATGAGTCCGTCACCGTGGAAGTGGTGTGGACGGTGATTCCCTTCATCATCGTGATCGCCATGGCATTGCCTGCCACCAAGGTGCTGGTGGCGCAAAAGGACACCACCAACGCAGACCTCACCATCAAGACCACGGGTTACCAGTGGAAATGGGGCTATGACTATCTCAAGGGAGAAGGCGAGGGGCTGTCCTTCATCTCCACGCTCGACAGCAGCCACCGCGCCATGTCCAACAGCGGCAATGTGGCCGATGCGCCAGCGGACTACCTGCTGAAGGTGGACAACCCCCTGGTGGTACCGGTGGGCCAGAAGATCCGGATCATCACCACGGCCAACGACGTGATCCATTCCTTCATGGTGCCAGCCTTCGGCATCAAGCAGGACGCCATTCCCGGCTTTGTGCGCGACACCTGGTTCCGTGCCGAGAAGGTGGGCGACTACTACGGCCAGTGTGCCGAGCTGTGCGGCAAGGAGCATGCCTACATGCCCATCCATGTGAAGGTGCTGTCCGCACAGGACTACTCGCAGTGGGTCCAGGCCGAAATGAAGAAGGTCGAAGCCAAGCGTGACGATCCGTCCCGTGTCTGGGCGCTGGACGATCTCGTCAAGCGGGGCGAGAAGGTGTATGCGGCCAACTGTGCGGCCTGCCACCAGGCCAATGGCAAGGGCGCGGGCTCCATCAAGGCGCTCGATGGCTCCGCCATCGTGAAGGACGCCAACCATGCGCTCCAGATCCAGACCGTGCTGCACGGGGCTGCCAATGGTGCCATGCCGTCCTGGAAGCAGTTGAGCGACACGGATCTGGCTGCAGTGATCAGCTACACCAAGAACGCCTGGTCGAACAAGACGGGTCAGCTCGTGCAGCCCGCTGAAGTCGTGGCCCAGCGCGGCAAGTGATCCGCGTTGACAAGAGCATTGAGGAATCCAATATGAGCGCAGTTCTCGACCACCCCGCACACGCTGGCGGCCACGCCCACGATGACCATCACCACGCCGCGCCCAGCGGCTGGCGCCGCTGGCTTTTCGCCACCAACCACAAGGACATTGGCACGCTGTACATGCTGTTCTCGTTCACCATGCTGATGGTGGGCGGTGTCCTGGCATTGATGATCCGCGCCGAGCTTTTCCAGCCGGGATTGCAGCTCGTCAATCCCGAGCTGTTCAACCAGCTCACCACCATGCACGGCCTGATCATGGTGTTTGGCGCCATCATGCCGGCCTTCGTGGGCTTTGCGAACTGGATGATTCCGCTGCAGATCGGTGCATCGGACATGGCGTTCGCGCGCATGAACAACTTCAGCTTCTGGCTGATGATTCCGGCCGCGCTGTTGCTGGTGGGCTCGTTCTTCATGCCTGGCGGTGCCCCGGCCGCCGGCTGGACGCTGTATGCACCGCTGACGCTGCAGATGGGCCCCTCGATGGATGCCGGCATCTTTGCCATGCACATCCTGGGTGCCTCGTCCATCATGGGCTCGATCAACATCATCGTGACCATCCTGAACATGCGCGCCCCCGGCATGACGCTGATGAAGATGCCCATGTTCGCCTGGACCTGGCTGATCACTGCCTACCTGCTGATCGCCGTGATGCCGGTGCTGGCGGGGGCCATCACCATGACGCTGACCGACCGCCACTTTGGCACCAGCTTCTTCAACCCCGCCGGTGGCGGTGACCCGGTGATGTACCAGCACATCTTCTGGTTCTTCGGTCACCCCGAGGTCTACATCATGATCCTGCCGGCCTTCGGCATCATCAGCCAGATCGTGCCCGCGTTTGCCCGCAAGAAGCTGTTTGGCTACGCCTCCATGGTGTACGCCACCTCGTCGATCGCCATCCTGTCGTTCATCGTCTGGGCGCACCACATGTTCACCACCGGCATGCCGGTGACCGGGCAGCTGTTCTTCATGTACGCCACCATGCTGATCTCGGTGCCCACGGCCGTGAAGATCTTCAACTGGGTGGCCACCATGTGGCGTGGCTCGATGACCTTCGAGACACCCATGCTGTTTGCCGTGGGCTTCATCTTCGTGTTCACCATCGGTGGGTTCACGGGCCTGATCCTGGCCATGGCGCCCATCGACATCCAGCTGCAGGACACCTACTACGTGGTGGCGCACTTCCACTATGTGCTGGTGGCGGGGTCACTGTTTGCCATGTTTGCGGGCGCCTACTACTGGCTGCCCAAATGGACGGGCGTGATGTATTCCGAGACACGTGGCCAGATCCACTTCTGGTGGTCGATGATTTCGTTCAACATCACTTTCTTCCCGATGCACTTCCTGGGGCTGGCCGGCATGCCGCGCCGCTATGCCGACTACCCCATGCAGTTTGCCGACTTCAACATGCTCGCCAGCATCGGGGGCTTTGCTTTCGGCTTTGCGCAGGTCTATTTCTTCTTCTTTGTGGTGCTGCCCGCCATGCGTGGCAAGGGCGCCAAGGCACCGCAGAAGCCGTGGGATGGTGCTGAGGGCCTGGAGTGGGAAGTGCCTTCGCCCGCTCCTTTCCATACCTTTGAAAATCCGCCCAAGCTGGACGCCACGGCGACCCGCATCGTTGGCTGAGGAGCCAGGTCATGACCACTGCTGAACAGAAAAAATCCAACCTGCGCATGGCGCTGGTGCTGGCCTCGGTGGCCGCCACGTTCTTCGTGGGTTTCATGGCCAAGATGATCGTCCTGAGCCACTGAGCACAGACCATGAACCGACGCAGCGAAAACGCCAGGATGGTAGGCAAGCTGGCCGTGATCACGGTGGGCATGTTTGCCTTTGGCTATGCGCTGATTCCGATCTATCAGCGCATCTGTGAGGCCACGGGGATCAACATCCTTTCGCTGTCCGAGCGCCAGGTGCCCGGCAATGGCCAGGCGGGGCCGGATGCGCGGCGCGGGCTGAATACGCAGGTCGACAAGAGCCGCACGATCACGGTCGAATTCGACGCCAATGCGCGTGGCCCCTGGGAGTTCAAACCCGCGCAGCGTTCCGTTCAGGTGCACCCGGGTGAGCTCACCACCGTCATGTACGAGTTTCAGAACGTGCAGGATCGGCGCATGGCTGCCCAGGCCATTCCCAGCTATGCACCGCGCCAGGCGGCAGCGCATTTCACCAAGATCGAGTGTTTCTGCTTCAACCAGTACACGCTGGACCCAGGTGAAAAGCGCGAATGGCCCGTGGCCTTCGTGATCGACCCCCGGCTGTCCAAGGATGTCACCACGATCACGCTGTCCTACACCTTTTTCGAGGTGGGCGGCAAGACACCGGCGGCGCCCACCACGGCTGCGGCGGTGCAGCCCACACCCTTGCTGGCGGCGCAGAGGGCAGGCACATGAACCACAGCGATACCAAAGACGCGCCGCCGGGCGCCTTGCAGCGCAAAGGCTCTTTGCTGCGCACCTTCAAGGCGGTGGCATGGTCGCTGATCGGGCTGCGCAAGGGCAGTGAATACCAGGCAGACCTGGAGCGCATCAATCCACTGCACATCATCGTGGTCGGGCTGGTCGCCATCTTCGCGCTGGTGGCCTTTTTGGTCGCAGTGGTGAACTGGGTCGTCTGAGCCTTGGGCCCAGGGAAAACACAACAACGAGATCGAGAGTCAGGAGCTGAAATGAGTGCAACAACCCACGGCGCAACCCCGTATTACTACGTTCCCGCAGAATCGCGCCACCCCATCATGGCGGCTGCGGGCCTGTTCTTTGTGATCCTCGGCGCCAGCCAGTGGATCAACGGGAATGACTGGGGGCAGTATTCGCTGTTCCTGGGCCTGGCCTGGTGGCTTTTCGTGCTTTACCAGTGGTTCCGCGATGCGGCGCAGGAAAGCGAAGGGGGCTTGTACAGCCGCAAGATCGACCTCTCGTACCGCTGGAGCATGAGCTGGTTCATCTTCTCTGAAGTGATGTTCTTCGGCGCCTTCTTCACGGCCCTGTGGTGGGCGCGCGCCCATTCGGTGCCTGCGCTGGGCAGCCTCGACAACGCCATTCTCTGGCCCGACTTCAAGGCCGTCTGGCCCAGCGTGGCCGCAGGGGCCACGGGTTCGCCCGCCGGGATTGTCGAGCCTTTCCAGACGGTGGGGCCTTTCTGGCTGCCCACTATCAACACGGCGCTGCTGCTCACCTCGGGCGTGACATTGACCATTGCGCACCACGCACTGCGCGAGAATCTGCGCGGCAAGACCATTGCCTTCATGTGGATCACGGTGCTGCTGGGCATCACCTTCCTGTGTGTGCAGGGCTATGAGTACTACCACCTCTACACCGACCTGAACCTCAAGCTCAACTCGGGCATCTTCGGCTCCACGTTCTTCATGCTCACGGGCTTTCACGGCTTCCACGTGTTCCTCGGCATGCTGATGCTGCTGGTCATCACGCTGCGCCTGCACAAGGGCCATTTCAGTGCAGAGAACCATTTCGGCTTCGAAGGCGCTGCCTGGTATTGGCACTTTGTCGACGTGGTCTGGCTGGGCCTGTATGTGCTGGTCTACTGGATGTGACCGTCCAGCGCACAGGCTACAAAGGCGCCGCAAGGCGCCTTTTTGCTGGCGGCGGGAGAATCCTGCGGGGTGTCAGCGGCTGGCCGGCAACCCCGTGGGCTGGATATAGCCCAGCTTCCAGGCCAGCAGAATGCACACAAACAGCAGTATGGAGAGGCCCACCCGCCACGCCAGCGCCCGGGCCATGCGGCGGCCGCCGGACTGGGTATCCTTGCCAGCGCGCATCATGAAGAACAGCGCGGCGCCCAGGCTGGCGAGAATGGCCAGGAATGCAAGTACCACCAGAATGATCATGGGAGACATTATCCAGTGACTGCGCCGCGCCGTGTGCGCCTTGATTTCCGTTTCTGGCTGGTCACGGCCGCGGCGATGGCGGCCATGGCGGCCACGGCCGCACTCGGGCGGTGGCAGCTCGACCGTGCTGCCCAAAAAGAAGCCCTGCATTCGGCCATCGTGACCCGCATGCAGCTGCCACCCCTGGAGGCCCGTGCCTTTGAGCGACTGCTGGCCTTTGCGCCGGGTGATCTGTTGCACCGTCAGGTGGTGCTGCGCGGGCAATGGTTGGCCGGAAATACCGTGTTTCTGGACAATCGGCAAATGCAGGGGCGGCAGGGTTTCATCGTGGTCACGCCATTGCAGATCGAGGGAAGTGCCGCCACCGTCCTGGTGCAGCGTGGCTGGGTGCCGCGCAATTTCCAGGACCGCACGGCCTTGCCGCCGGTGGTCACGCCCGGGGGGCTGGTGGAACTGCACGGGCGTGTTGCGGCGCCTCCTGCGCGCCTGCTGGAGCTCGAAGGGAGCCGCAGCGCAGAGGGGTCTTCCCGTATCCGGCAAAATCTGGACCTGGAAGCGTTCCGTGCCGAGACGGGGCTGCCGCTGGCCGATGTCTCTGTCTTGCAGACAGATGCCGAGAGCGGCGGCCTGCTGCGCCAATGGCCCCAGGCCCGTGCCGGGGTCGAGAAGAACTACGGTTACGCCTTTCAATGGTTCGGGCTTTGCAGCCTGATTGCGATTCTTTATGTCTGGTTCCAACTTGTCCGACGCTTCATCCGCCCCCGTAGCGCAAGCTCCTGATGCCGCCATGCCCCGGGCAGGCAGCATCGAACGCCGCCGTGCACGCTGGAAGCTGCTGTTGCTGCTTCTGGTGTGCGTGTCGCCCGTGGTGGCGTCCTACTTCACCTATTACGTGGTGCGGCCCGAGGGGCGGCGCAATTTCGGTACGCTGGTGCAACCCCAGCGTCCCATGCCCGACCTGGCGACCACCACGCCACAGGGGCACAGTGGCAGCCTGCGTTCGCTGCGAGACCAGTGGCTGCTGGTCAGTGTGTCGCCCGCCCGCTGCGACGAGCGTTGCCAGAACCACCTGTACCTGCAGCGCCAGATGCGCGAAAGCCTGGGCAAGGAGAAAGACCGGCTCGACTGGGTGTGGCTGGTGACCGACGGGGCACCGTTGCCCAAGGCCCTTGAGCCGGGTCTTCAGCAGGCCACCGTGTTGCGCGTGGACGCCGCCGCCCTGGCGCAGTGGCTGGAACCCGAAGCCGGGCATGCCCTGTCGGACCACCTGTACCTGGTCGATCCCATGGGCAACTGGATGATGCGTTTCCCGCCCGGCCTGGATACGGCGGCCGCTGCCAAGGCCAAGCGCGATCTTGAACGACTGTTGCGGGCATCGGCCTCCTGGGATACCGCCGGACGCATGGAGCTGAAATGACCGACCTCTACGATCTCTCGCCGCTCCTGCGCCTGATGCTGCTGGGCTCCGTGATCGCCCTGGGCCCCCTGGCGTGGGTGTGGTGGCGCAGCCGTGGGGCCGGTCAGGGGCGGCGGCTGCAGGCGCTCACGGTGCTCACGCTCTTTCTGACGTTTGATCTGGTCATGTTCGGCTCCTTCACGCGGCTGACGGATTCCGGCCTGGGCTGCCCCGACTGGCCCGGCTGCTATGGCAGCGCCAGCCCGCTGGGGGCGCACAGTGAAATCTCGGCCGCGCAGCAGGCCATGCCCACCGGGCCGGTGACGCACGGCAAGGCCTGGGTGGAAATGGTGCACCGTTACCTGGCCACCGGTGTGGGCGTGCTGATCATCGTGCTGACCGTTGCTGCCTGGCGCGAGCGCCGCAGAATGCGCGGCGCCACCCATGCCCCGCCGGGCCAGGAAGCCTTGAGTCCCTGGTGGCCTACCGTCACCTTGGCATGGGTGTGCCTGCAGGGCGCATTTGGCGCCCTGACCGTGACCATGAAGCTGTTTCCGGCCATTGTGACCTTGCACCTGATCGGGGGGCTGGTATTGCTTGCGCTGCTGTGCGTGCAGGCCGTGCGGTACACCCGTGCCACCTCGGGTGTGGGGCCCCTGCCGCAGACGCAGGGGCCGCGCCGCCTGCTGTGGCTGGCATTGCTGATGGTGTCGGTGCAGGTGGCGCTGGGCGGCTGGGTGAGCACCAATTACGCCGTCCTGGCGTGCACCACCTTTCCCACCTGCCAGGGCAGCTGGTGGCCAGAGATGGATTTTTCCCAGGCCTTCGAACTGTGGCGCCCGCTGGGCGTGCTCAAGGATGGCAGCCATATCGGCTTTGCCGCGCTCACGGCCATCCACTATGTACATCGGCTCTTTGCCTATGCCGTGCTGGGCGTGCTGGTGGTGCTGGCCTGGCGCCTGCGCTGCGACACGGCAGCGCAGGCCGACACCATCGCCCAGGCGCGGCAAAGGGCGGTGCAGGTGCGCTGGCTGCTCGGTCTGGCGGGCCTGCAGCTGCTGACCGGCTTGAGCAATGTGGTGCTGGACTGGCCCTTGGTGGCGGCCGTGCTGCACACCGGCGGTGCTGCCGCCCTGGTGGTGGTGCTGGTCTGGGCGCTCGATTCCAGCCGGGTGGTGGTGCCCGGAGCCCACCGCGCACAGCCCGCCCCGGTGGGCATGCAAGGAGCCAAGGCATGAGCATCGCTGCGCCCTTCCCCGCAACATCGCGTCTGGTGCAGTATTACCAGCTGACCAAGCCGCGCGTGGTGCAGCTGATCGTGTTCTGCGCGCTCATTGGCATGGTGCTGGCCGTGCCGGGTCTGCCTTCAGGCAAGGAATTGCTGCGCATGCTGGCCGCCAGCGCGGGCATTTGGCTGGTGGCGGGTGCGGCGGCGGCCTTCAATTGCCTGGTAGAGAAAACCATCGACGCCAAGATGAAGCGCACCGCCTGGCGCCCCACGGCCAAGGGGCAGCTGTCCGACATGCAGGCGCTGGTCTTCTCGGCCGTGCTGTGTGTGGCGGGTTCGGCCATCCTGCTGGTCTGGGTCAATCCCATCACGATGTGGCTGACCTTTGCCACCTTCGTGGGCTATGCGGTGATCTATACCCTGCTGCTCAAACCCAACACGCCGCAGAACATCGTCATCGGTGGCGCCTCGGGCGCCATGCCGCCGGTGCTGGGCTGGGCGTCCATGACGGGCGATGTGGGCCCGGAGGCGCTGATCCTGTTCCTCATCATCTTTCTGTGGACACCCCCCCATTTCTGGGCGCTGGCCCTCTACCGCGTCGAGGACTACCGCAAGTCGGGCCTGCCGATGCTGCCCGTGACCCATGGCAACGCCTTCACGCGCCTGCAGGTGTTCCTGTACACCCTGATTCTCTTTGCCGGCTGCCTGATGCCCTTCGTGTATGGCATGAGTTCATGGATCTATCTGGCGGCAGCAGTCCTCCTGAGCGGGGGGTTTTGTGCCTATGGATTTGCGCTGTGGCGCAACTACTCGGATGCCCTTGCACGCAAGACTTTCCGGTTTTCCCTCATCCACCTGAGCCTGCTGTTTGCGGCGCTGCTGGTGGACCACTATGTTCTGTGAGGTCTCATGCTGAAACGTAATACTCTTAAAACGATAGCTGTTTGCGCAGTACTGGTAAGCGCTGGAGGCCTTTTGACTGCTTGCTCCAAAGGCAAGCCGGAATTCCGTGGCGTGGACATTTCCGAGGTGGACTATGCCCGTGACATCCAGCTGCCCGACCACAATGGCCAGCAGCGCAGCCTGAAAGATTTCAAAGGCAAGGTGGTCGTGGTGTTCTTTGGCTACACCCAGTGCCCCGACGTATGTCCGACCTCCATGCAGGAGATGGCCGAGGTCAAGCGCATGCTGGGCAAGGACGGCGACCGCCTCCAATCGATCTTTGTCACGGTAGACCCCGAGCGCGACACGGCGGAAATGCTCAAGGCCTACATGGGCAATTTCGATCCCAGCTTTCTCGCCCTGCGTGGAACGCCCGAGCAGACGGCCGCTGTGGCCAAGGATTTCAAGATCTACTACAAGAAGGTCGATGGCAAGACCCCCACCAGCTACACCATGGACCATTCGGCGGGCAGCTACATCTACGACACCCAGGGACGCTTGCGTGTGTACTACCGCTATGGCAGCGGCGCCGAGGCGCTGGCGGCCGATGTGCGCACGCTGCTGAACGAGGCGGGACAGAACTAAAAAAAGCGTGCCGCAGGCACGCCGTTCTTCGCAAGGGGCGGGCGGGGTGCCGCCCCCAGGTCAGGCGAATTCCGCCAGCGACTTCTTCATCTTCTTCATCGCTGCCACCTCGATCTGGCGGATGCGTTCGGCGCTGACACCATAGACTGCCGCCAGTTCGTGCAGCGTCATGCCGCCCGAGCCATCGTCGTTCACCTTGAGCCAGCGCTCTTCCACGATGCAGCGGCTGCGTTCGTCCAGGCTGGACAGGGCGGACGCAATGCCGTCGGTGGCCAGCATGTCGCGCTGGTGCGATTCAATCATGGACGTGGGCTCGTGCGCCACGTCGGCCAGGTAAGCGATGGGACCAAAGGCCTGCTCCCCATCGTCTGATGGGGCCGGGTCGAGCAGCACATCACCGCCCGACATGCGCGTTTCCATTTCCATCACTTCTTCGCGCTTGACCTTGAGCTGATCGGCCACCAGGTCGATCTCATGCTCCGAGAGCGTATTGCGGTGCGTATCGTTGGCGTCTGCATCGGCCTTGAAACCCTGTTTCATGGAGCGCAGATTGAAGAACAGCTTGCGCTGTGCCTTGGTGGTCGCCACCTTCACCATGCGCCAGTTCTTCAGGATGTATTCGTGGATCTCGGCCTTGATCCAGTGCATGGCGTAGCTGACCAGACGCACGCCCTGGTCGGGATCGAACCGCCGGACGGCCTTCATCAGGCCGACATTGCCTTCCTGGATCAGATCGCCGTGGGGCAGGCCGTAGCCCAGGTACTGGCGCGAGATCGAAACCACCAGGCGCAGGTGGGACATCACCAGGCGTCCGGCTGCATCCAGATCATTGTCATTGCGCAAGGCGCGCGCGGCAGACTGCTCTTCTTCAGGCGTGAGCAGCGGCAGGCGATTGACCGCCGAAATGTAGGCGTCCAGATTACCCAGCGGGGGCACCAGCGCCCAAGGATTGGCCGGGGCCAGGGCCGTCGTTGCGGATCCAGATTGAATGGTCATTCCAGAATTCCTTTCGTCAATTGCTCCATGTTAGCACTCTCTTCGAGGGACTGCTAAAACCAAAGTTCCCCTGGGGACTATCGTGCGGGTGCGGTGTCTTTTTAGGCGAAAATGGCCTCTGAGGCTTGGCAGGCAAGCGCCAATAGCTATATAAGTGATAGCTGAATTTCTTGATTTTTCTGTCTGCACATTCCCGGAGAACCACATGGCATTGTTGGAGGCTTGCGCCGAACTCAGCGCAGTGACGACTACCGTGGCCACGGCCGAAGAGGCCTGCAAGCTGGCGCAGGCCGTGCTGCAGCGCCACCTGGCCGCCTGTGTGCAGGTCGAGGCCGTCGTTTCGCACTATTGTTGGGAGGGCGCTCTGCGCGAAGAAGGCGAACACCGCCTGGTCTGCAAGACCCTGCCTGCGGCCGTGCCCGCACTGCTGGGCTTGTTGCGGGCGCAGCATTCCTACGAATTGCCTGAGCTGGTGGTGCAGCCGTTGCGGGCGACGGCGGAGTATGCCGACTGGGTGCGCCAGGCAATCCAGGCCGCCTGAGGCGCGTCAGACCACCAGGTCGATCTGTTGCACCGTGCCTGCGCCGCCGTCTTCGCGCAGATAAACGCTGCTCGAACGCACGGCGCCCAGGGCGCTGTTGTGTTCGCCGCGCAGGGCAAAGGGGCTGTCGGCCGAGGCCAGGAGCAGTGCACCTACGCCCATCTCCTGCAGGGTGCGCAGCGGGCCCGCGCCGTCGGCCGAGGGTGTCCATACGCGCAGCTGGTCGAACACGGCATCGTTTTCGTCGATCCAGCCATTGCCATCGTCGTCGTGCTGGGCCAGTTCGGCAAACCCCTGACCGGTGGCCGGGCCGAACAGTTCCAGGCCATTGTCAATGCGCTGGTTCTGGTTGCGGTCCAGCGCCAGATAGCCCCGGTTGCCTGCCAGCAGCGGCACGTTCTCGGTCGGGCCGTCGCCATCGAGGTCGAAGGCAAAGCGCAGGTCTTGCAGCTCGGCGGCGGTACCGTCAAAGTGGATGACCAGCGGGTCTACCGGCACGGCGGCGTCGCCCAGGCGCAGGCTGCTCCAGGTTTCTTCGCGGTAGCTGCGTTGCATGTCCAGTTGCAGGGTGAAGCGCAGTTCCTGCCCATCGGCGGTGCGCACGATGCCTTCTGCCGCAAATTGCGTGTGTTCCGATTCTTCCAGCACCGTGTGCTGTTCGACCACCAGGCCAAAACCGGCGCTGCGCGCGGCTTGCGGGGCGGGTGAGGGGCTGGCCGGGGCAAACTCTGCGGCAGCGGGTGCCGGTTTGGACGGCAGGGTGGTGATTTGCGCGACCACACCGGTCATGCGCTCGATCAGGTCGCGCACCATGGCCAGGTGAGGCGTCAGGTTCTCGGTGGCATCCGTGCGCGTGGTGGTGCGTGCGCGCTGCGCGCTGGCCAGGGGCTCTGCGGCGGCCTGGCGTGCGGCGTCCGAGATGCGCACGCTCGCCTGCGGTGGGCGCGCGCTGGTGGGCCGCTGGCCGACCCACATCTCCATCCGTGCGCTTTGCGACTGCACGCGGGTGGCGCTGTGCTGTGCCTGCAGGTGCAGGGCCGAGGACGCGATTTTCATGGGGCAACCTCCATGGCATGGATGGAGGGTTATCGGCCTGTTTGCCGCAGAACTTGAGCGCGGCCTGCGCCTCAGCCCGCCAGCACCCGCTGCTCGAAGGCTTCCAGCGGCTCCGGGCGGCCAAACAGGTAGCCCTGAAAGGCGGGGCAGCCATGCTCCTGCAAGAAACGATGGTGCTCCACGGTTTCCACGCCTTCGGCGATCACGGCCAGGCCCAGCAGGTCGGCCAGCACGATGATGGTGTGGGCAATCGCGGCATCCTTGGGGTCGTCCAGCACGTCGCGCACAAAGCCCTGGTCGATCTTGATCTGGTCCAGCGGCAGGCGCTTGAGGTAACTCAGCGAAGAATAGCCGGTGCCAAAGTCGTCCAGCGAAAAACCCAGGCCGTGCTGCTTGAGTGCGTGCATGGTGGCGATCACGCTGTCCACGTCCTGCAGCAACAGGCTTTCTGTCAGCTCCAGCTTGATGCGTTCAGGGTTGGCGCCCGTTTGTGCCAGCAACTGCAGCATCTGCGGCACAAAATCATCCTGGCGAAACTGGCGCGCACTGACGTTGATGGCCAGGTTCAGGTGTCTCAGCCGGGCATCATTGCGCCAGCGTGCCTGTTGGCGCAGGGCTGTTTCCAGGACCCAGTGCCCCAGGGGCAGGATCAGCCCGGTTTCTTCCGCCAGGGGAATGAACAGAGCCGGGGAGACCTGTCCCTGGACAGGATGCTGCCAGCGCAACAGCACTTCGGCACCGGTCACGCGGCCATCGCGGTCCACCTGGGGCTGGTACAGCAACAGGAACTGCCCAAGACGCAGGCCGGTGTGCATTTCGGCCTCGAGCAGTGCGCGCTGGTTGACGGCCGCCTGCATGTCGGGATCGAAGAACCGCAGCGTGTTGCGGCCCGCATCCTTGGCACGGTACATGGCCAGGTCGGCCTGTTTGAGCACTTCATCCACCGTGGCGTCGGGCTGGCACAGCAAGGTGGCGCCAATGCTGGCGGTGACATGGTGTTCATGGCCGTCCAGCAGATACGGCTGGCGCAGTTGCGTCAGCACCTGTTCACACACGGTACGCACCTGTGCGGCGGCATCGGTGGCTTCGGCGGCCAGGTTTTGCAGTACCAGCACGAACTCGTCGCCCCCCAGCCGGGCCACGGTGTCCTGCTCGCGCACAGCCTTGCGCAGCCGCCCCGCCACTTCGACCAGCAGCAGGTCCCCCATTTCATGGCCTCGGCTGTCATTCAGGGTCTTGAAGTTGTCCAGATCGACGAACAGCACGGCGGCGTTGCGTCCTGTGCGGGCGTTGCTGGCCATGACCTGCTGCAAGCGGTCGACCAGCAGTCGCCGGTTGGGCAGCCGGGTCAGGGCGTCGTAGAACGCCAGGTAGCGTGCTTCCTCTTCGGCCGCCTTGCGGCCCGAGATGTCGATGTCGATACAGAAAAGCTCGGGCGCCTGGCCCGGCACCTCGATGCGGGTGTGGCTGGAGAACACGTCCACGGGCGAGCCGTCCTTGTGCCGCAGGCGCAGTTCGCCCGGCGGGATGGGGGTTCCCTGCGTAAACATGGCCTGCATGCTCTCGTGCACTGCCGCCTGCATTTCCGCCGGAATGACCAGGTCCAGCAGGCTCTTGCCCAGGGCTTCCTGTTCCGAGTAGCCGTACAGAGCCTCCGACGCCTTGTTCCAGTAGGTGGTGGTGCCGTCTTGCCGGTAGCCCTGTACGGAGATGGAGGGAATATCGCGCAGCAGGGAGCGAAAACGCAGCTCGGATTCGCGCAGCGCGCTCTCGGCCTCCACGCGCTCGCTGATGTCGCGGGCCAGAAAAACCACCGTGGCCTGCCCGTTGACGACCGTGCCCAGCGGACGTGCACGCCCCTCGAAATGGCGCAGGCCCGACAGGGTTTGCATTTGGTAGACAAAGCTCTCCGTCTGGCCGGTGCGCAGGGTCTTGCGGATCAACGCCAGGAGCGGGTCGACTTGCGCGACCGGCAGCAGCTCATGCAGCCGTCGCCCGCGCAGCTGGGCGGCGGGCGCCAGCAGCGGAGCATCGTTCGAGGACAACACATCGACATAGCGGCCTTCGGCGTCGAGCACCAGCAGCACGTCGGGCAGGGCGGTGGCAATGGCACGCAGTCGGGCCGAGCTGTCCTTCAGCGCCTGATCGGTGGCCTGGCGGTCTTCCACATCGTGCAGCAACATGCCCAGAACGGCCGTGGCGGGGGTGAACACCAGCAGCATGGGCAGGGCCAGCGTGGCGTTGATGCGCTGGGTGACGTCGGGCGCAAGCCATTGAAAAAGGCCCAGTACGCCCAGATGCAGCACCAGCCCGAAGATCAGCAGCGTGACGGGGCGCACGTCCAGCCGCCCTTGCGCACGCGCCGCACGGTAGGCCAGCCCGAGCAGCGTGGACAGCACGATCACCAGCACGCCGACCATCGTCCCTGCGCCGCCAATCCACAGGCGCCCCGCCGCCGCCATCGCCGCTGCCGTGCCCGCGACCACGGGGCCGCCAAAAAGACCGGCCATGCCCAGGACCACGGAGCGTGCGTCGAAGATAACCCCCGGCGACAGCACCAACGGGCTGAGCATGCCCAGCAGGCACACGCCGCCAAACAGCAGGCCCGAGAGGAGCTGCCCCAACCGGGGCCATTCTTTCCACGCGCGAATGTTGGCACCGTGCAAAAAGCACAGAGCCAACAGCAGAGCGGTACCTTTGGCCAGTTCCAGGAACATGGCACATCATCCGCGATCTGTTGCAGCGAGTAAACGGGAAAAGGCGGCCGGACCCCGGTCGGCCCGCCCCCGTCTCAGCCCAGCAGGGCCTGGGCGAATTCGCGCGCGTTGAAGGTTTCCAGGTCTTCGAGCTTTTCGCCCACGCCGATGAAATACACCGGAATGGGGCGCTCCTGCGCAATCGCGGCCAGCACGCCGCCCTTGGCCGTGCCGTCGAGCTTGGTCACGATCAGGCCGGTGAGTTGCAGCGCGTCATCAAACGAGCGCACCTGGGCCAGGGCGTTCTGGCCGGTGTTGCCGTCGATTACCAGCAGCACCTCGTGCGGCGCGGTGGCATCCGCCTTGGTGACCACGCGGCGGATCTTCTTCAGCTCTTCCATCAGGTGCAGCTGCGTGGGCAGGCGCCCGGCGGTGTCGACCAGCACCACGTCCTTGCCGCGCGCCTTGCCGGCGGTCACGGCGTCAAAACTCACGGCGGCCGGGTCGCCGCCTTCCTGGCTGACGATTTCCACCGTATTGCGGTCGGCCCAGACGCCGAGCTGCTCGCGTGCTGCGGCGCGGAAGGTGTCGGCCGCCGCCAGCAGCACGCTGGCCCCTTCATTGGCCAGGTGGCGTGTGAGTTTGCCGATCGATGTGGTCTTGCCCGCACCGTTCACCCCGGCCACCATGATGACGGTGGGGGTGTGCTCGCCAATCACCAGGGATTTTTCCAGTGGGCGCAGCAACGCCGTCAGCGCGTCGGCCAGCAGGCCCTTGACGGCGGCGGGGTCGGTGGTTTTGGATTCCTTGACACGGCGTTTGAGGTCTTCCAGCAGATGCTGTGTGGCCTTGACACCCGTATCGGCCAGGAGCAGGGCTTCTTCCAGTTCTTCATACAGCGCATCGTCGATGCGCGTGCCGGTGAACACCGTGGTGATGCTCGAGCCCGTCTTGCGCAGGCCGGACTTGAGGCGGTCAAACCAGCCCTTGCGGTCGGCAGCCGAAGGCTGCGCGCCGGGCAGCGCCGTGGGCAGGGCCGATGGGGCAGCAGGGGGCACAGGTACCGCGATGGCGGCCGTGCTGGCGAGGGGTGTGGGCAGGGACTGTTGTGCTGTCGGCGCGGGTGCTGGTGCGGCGTGCGCGACGGCAGGTGGCTGCGGGGCCTGGATGGGGGGTGGCACAGGGGCCGGGGATGCCAGGGGCTCGGCATCCTGCACCGGCGGGGCGATGGCGGGTGCTTCGGGTGTGGCGAGGGGCGCTGCAGCTGCGGGGGCGTCCTTGTTGCCAAAGGGCTTGCGCAGCCAGCCGAAGGCGCTGCCCGGCGTAGCGTTGGCGGGCGGTGCGCTTTGCTGCGGTAGGGCCGGGGCGGCGGGCGGCGGGCCCACCACAAAGGGTGCCGGGGCGGGCGGTTCGACCGCAGGCACGGGCTCGGACAGCGGCAAGGGCGCGGGTGCGGGCTCCACATCGGGCAGGGCCGTGACCGCTGGCAGGGCCTGCGGTGCGGGCGCAGCCGGAGTTGCAGGCGCAGGGACCTCGGCGGGCGGCGGGGCGGTTTTTTTCTTGAAAAAGCTGAACATTGGCGGGTTCGTAGAATCAGTGCATTCTATGAAACGCGCACTTCCCCTTCTGGGCCTGATGGCCTGCCTTGTTGCCGGGACTGCCGCTGCGCAGTCTGACCGCACTTCTCAACCCCCTGCCAAGGGCGCTTCCGCTCCCCAGGCCAGGGCCTTGCCGGTGTCGTCCTCCGGGGCGCAGCAGTTCCAGCTGGCCAATGGCATGCAGCTCATCGTGCAGCCCGACCGGCGCGCACCCACGGCCATGCACATGGTGTGGGTGCGGGTGGGTTCGATGGACGAGGTGGATGGCACCTCGGGTGTCGCCCACGTGCTGGAACACATGATGTTCAAGGGCACCAAGACCGTGCCGCCGGGCGATTTCTCGCGCCGCGTGGCGGCGCTGGGGGGGCAGGAGAACGCCTTCACCAGCCGCGATTACACGGGCTACTACCAGCAGATTCCGTCGCACCGCCTGGAAGAAGTGATGCGTCTGGAGGCCGACCGCTTTGCCCACAACCAGTGGCCCGACGCCGAGTTCCGCAAGGAGATCGAGGTGGTCAAGGAAGAGCGCCGCATGCGCACCGAAGACCAGCCGCGTGCCCTGCTGTGGGAGCAGCTGGGCGCGGCGGCCTTCGTTGCTTCACCCTACCGACGCCCGGTCGTGGGCTGGATGAGCGACCTGGATGCCATGACGCCCGACGACGTGCGCCAGTTCCACCAGCAGTGGTATGCGCCTGGCAACGCCACCGTGGTGGTGGCCGGTGATGTGGATGTGGCCAAGGTGCGCGTCCTCGCCGAAAAGTATTACGGCAGCATCCCCGCGCGTGCCGTGCCGCAGCGCAAACCCCGCACCGAGCCTGCCCAACGCGGCCTGCGCCGCATCGAGGTGAAGGCGCCTGCCGAACAGGCCTATGTGGCGCTGGCGTTTCGGGTGCCGCGCCTGGCCTCGCCCGATGCCCTGACGGCCGACGACCGTGACGCGCTGGCGCTGACAGTGCTCTCGGCTGTGCTCAGCGGTTACGACGGCGCACGCCTGGAACGCGGCCTGACGCAAGGAGCCAATCGCGTGGCCGACAGCGCGGACAGCGGCGCTGCGGTGGTAGGGCGCGGCCCTGCGCAGTTTGTGCTGACCGGTGTGCCCGCACAGGGCAAGACGGCGCAGCAGGTGGAGGACGCCTTGCGCGCCGAAGTGGCCCGCGTTGCCCGCGAAGGGGTGAGCACCGCCGAGCTGGAGCGTGTAAAAACCCAGTGGATGGCCAGCAAGGTGTATGGCCGCGATTCGCTGCAAAGCCAGGCCAGCGAACTGGGCAGCAACTGGATCCAGGGCTTTGGGCTGGATGCCGAGGACCGCATTCTTGCGCAGTTGCGCACCGTGACGCCCCAGCAGGTGCAGTCGGTGGCGCAGCGTTATTTTGGGGATGACCAGCTCACCGTGGCCACCTTGCTGCCCCAGCCGCTGGCGGCCGGCGCACCACGCCCCAGCACCGCACCCGGCAGCGCAGCCCACCGCCATTAAGGGGCCGATGCCCCGCAGGAATGAATATGAATGCTATTAAATACATAGCTACTCGCGCTTTATTGGTAAGCGCTGGAGTGGTTTTTTATGCTCAATCGGCCTGGGCGTTGCTGCCCATACAGCACTGGCGTGAGCCCAGTGGCGCGCAGGTGTGGCTGGTGGAAAGTCCGGCCATTCCGATGGTGGACGTGGAAATCGACTTTGACGCCGGCAGCCGCCGCGACCCGGCGGAGCAGGCCGGCCTGGCCGGCGCCGTGGCCACCATGGCGTCCAAGGGCGTGCGTGCCGGGCGTGGTGCTGCGGCCCTGGACGAGAACGCCCTGGGTGAAGCCTGGGCCGACCTGGGGGCCCAGTTCGAAGTGACTGCGGGCCGGGATGCGCTGAGCTACTCGCTGCGCTCCCTGACCGAGCCCGACCTGCTCGACAAGGCCGTGCTGCTGGCGGCGCGCCAGATGGCCGAGCCCGCCTGGCCGCAGGACGTGTGGGAGCGCGAGCGCGCCCGCTGGACGGCGGCTTTGCGTGAGGCCGACACCCGCCCCGGCACCGTGGCGGGCCAGGCCTTTGCGGCCGCCGTGTACGGCAACCACCCCTATGGCCAGCGCCCCACCGAAGCCACGCTGGCGCGCATCCAGCTGGCGGACATGCAGCAGTTCCATGCCCGCCACGTGGACGCCTGCCGTGCCCGTGTGCACATCGTGGGCGCCGTGCAGCGCGCCCAGGCACGGCTGCTGGTGGCCGCCTTGCTGGCGCGCCTGCCGGCCTCCGACCCGTGCGCGGCGCTGCCCGCCATCCCCGAAGTGGCGCCGCTGGGCGCTGCGGCGGAAAAGGACATTCTCTTTGCCTCGGCCCAGGCCCAGGTGCTCATCGGCCAGCCCGGTTTCAAGCGCAGCGACCCGGACTTTCTGGCGCTGCTCGTGGGCAACCACATTCTGGGTGGTGGCGGATTTGTCTCGCGCCTGACGGAAGAGGTGCGTGAAAAGCGCGGCCTGAGCTATAGCGTGTACAGCGGATTTTCCCCCGGCCTGCATGCGGGGGCGTTCACTGTGGCACTGCAGACCCGGCCCGACCAGGCGGCGCAGGCGCTGCAGGTGGCGCGCGACGTACTGGCGCGCTTTGTGGCCGAAGGGCCCACGGACGAGGAGCTGCGCGCGGCCAAGGACAACCTGGTGGGCGGTTTTGCCCTGCGCATCGACAGCAACAGAAAGCTGCTGTCCAACGTCGTGAACATTGCCACCAACGGCCTGCCGCTGGACTACCTGGAAGGCTGGACGCAGCGCGTGGAAGCCCTCACCGTGGCCGACATCCGCGCTGCCATGGCGCGCAAGCTCCAGCCTGCGCGCATGGTCACTGTGGTGCTGGGGGCCCAGCCATGAGTCGCCGCCTGACCCCCGCGCAGGCCGCTGCTGCACTGCGTGCTGCGGCCCCAGCGGTGGCCGCCCGTCCCGAGAAAAAGGCAGCCACCCCGCAAGGAGGGGGGGAGGTACGCATCATTGGTGGGCAATGGAAACGCACGCGATTGCCCGTGGCGCAGCTGCCCGGCCTGCGGCCCACGCCCGACCGGGTGCGCGAAACGCTGTTCAACTGGCTCGGTCAGGACCTGGCGGGCTGGCGCTGCCTGGACGCCTTTGCCGGCACCGGTGCGCTGGGCCTGGAAGCGGCCTCGCGCGGCGCCGCCAGCGTGCTGCTGGTGGAACAGGAGGCGGGCCTGGTCGAGCGCCTGAACCAGCTGTGCCGGCGCCTGCAGGCCAGCACCGTGCAGGTGCGCCGGGGTGACGGCGTGGCGGCACTGCAGCACAGCGCACCGGCCAGCCTGGACCTGGTGTTGCTGGATCCGCCGTTTGAAAGCCCGCACTACGCAACCGCACTCAAGGCCGCCGTCCGCGCACTGGCGCCCCAGGGCTTTGTCTACCTGGAAGCACCCACGGCCTGGGACGACGAGGCGCTGGCGCCGCTGGGGCTGGCACTGCACCGCCACCTCAAGGCGGGGGCCGTGCATGCGCATCTGCTGCGCGCCTTGGCTGGCTGATT
The DNA here is from genome assembly GCA_026647025.1 of Giesbergeria sp. Taxonomy (GTDB): domain Bacteria; phylum Pseudomonadota; class Gammaproteobacteria; order Burkholderiales; family Burkholderiaceae_C; genus Simplicispira. Next base: position 15,399 of record JAPKHH010000003.1, on the reverse strand, counting down.
TTGCTATTTTGTTTGTAGCTTTCAGCGCTTGCTGGATGAGCGCTGGAGGCGGATTTTGCTTGAAATTCCGGTGAAGGCACGCCTTTGGGCACAGCGCTGCATAATGCCCGCAACGCTGCCGATCAGCGGCTTGCCAAAGGCGCAAGTGAGGTGCCCGCGCCCCGAGGGCCCTTCCATTTTTGAGAAAGCTTTGCCATGTCCCACAACATCCTCGCTGTCTATCCCGGAACCTTCGACCCCATCACCCTGGGCCACGAAGACCTGGTGCGCCGCACGGCACAGCTGTTTGACCGTGTGATCGTGGCGGTGGCCATGGCCCACCACAAGAAGACCCTGTTCAGCCTGGACGAGCGCATGGACCTGGCGCGCGCGGCGTTGCGCGATTGCCCGCAGGTGCAGGTGGAGCCCTTTGAGGGCCTGGTGACCGAGTTCGCCGCCGCGCACGGCGCCAAGGCCATGGTGCGGGGGCTGCGTTCGGGCACCGATTTCGACTATGAGTTCCAGCTGGCGGGCATGAACCGCGCGCTGGCTGCGCAGGTCGAGACGGTATTCCTCACGCCCTGCAGCCAGCACCAGTTCATCAGCAGCACGCTGGTGCGCGAGATTGCCACCCTGGGAGGCGATGTGGCGCAGTTTGTCTCGCCCGTGGTGCATGAACGCCTGCTGCACAAGCTCGGCCGCTCGGCCTGAACTCAGGTGCGGACGGCGGGCACGCTGCTGCCTTGCGCGATGGTGTCGTGCACAAAGCGCAGCTTGCGCAGTGCGCCTGCCGACAGCGCAAACGGGTAGGCGTCCTGCTGGCCCAGGCTGCGGTTGAGGCTGTTGAGCAGCAGCGTGAGCGGCACCCATTGCCGCACCATGGTGTCGAACCCCGGCGCAGGCTGGCCAAAGGGGTTGGCCACATGCTCACGCGGCGCAGCGTTGGCGCCGGGCAGGTTCAGGCCCGTGGCGTAGGCGGCTGCGGTTTCCAGCAAATCCACCATGTGCAGGTAGTGCGCCCAGGTTTCGGCCCAGTCTTCCCACGGGTGGGCAGCGGCGTAGGCGCTGACGTGGTGGTGGCTCCAGTCCGTACGGGCGCCTTGGGCGTAGTGCTCGGACAGTGCCGTGGCGTAGTCCAGCCGTTCGTCGCCAAATACGGCGCGGAAGGCGTCCAGCTTGTCGGCGTCGCGCACCAGCCGGTCCCAGTAGAAATGGCCTGATTCATGGCGCAGGTGGCCGATCAGGGTGCGGTAGGGCTCGTGCAGCGCAATGCGGCGGCGCGCGCGTTCATCGTCGTCCGCTTCGGCCACGTTCAGCGTGATCGTGCCGCCGTGGTGCCCGGTCACGATGCCCGGCTCGCCCGGCAGGTCGGCCAGAAAGGCGTAGGTGGGCCCGGCGTGGGGCGGTGCGCTGTCGTCCGTAGGCTGCAGGCCGAGCCGTGCCAGGGTGTAGAACAGCTGGCGTTTGGCTTCTTCGATGCGAATCCAGTGCCGCAGGTTGCCGGGGTCGGAAAGGTCGGGCAGCCTGTGGGTCTGGCGGCAGGCAATGCACAGCAGGTGGGGGCTGGCAGCGGGCACGGCGAAGTTGCAGGCGTCCCAGGTGGCGTGGTTGTAGCAAAGGCGGTAGAGCGCGCCCGGCTGCACGGCTCCCAGCCGCCGCCACAGGCCCACCCCGGCATCGGGCGCAGGGGCCAGCGCCGCCATGGTGATCTGGTCGGGCAGAAAAGCCAGCGTGCTGGCGCAGTGCATGCACTGCACGCTGTCGAAGAACACCACGTGGCCGCAGTGGTCGCAATTGAAGATCTGCATCGTGCCGAGCTTATACCTGTCTGTCACAACGGCAACGGCCCGCACTGGGCGGGCCGTTGTCTGTAGTGGGCTTCGCTCAGGGGCGGACCACGATGCTGTTGCGCACTTCGCGCACATGCTTGGTGTTGCGCGCAATGTTCTCGGCCTGGTTTTTCTCGGCCTGCGACTTGGCAAAACCCGAGAGCTGCACGGTGCCGTTGAGCGTCTCCACGCTGATGGATGTGGCCGAGACGGTCTTGTCCTCGGCCATGCGGGTCTTCACGGCCGTGGTGATGCCGGCGTCGTCCACATAGGCCCCCACGGTCTGCTGGTTGCGGGCTACCGAGCAGCCGGTGGAAACGATGGTGGCGCCTGCCAGGGCGGCAAAGGCAAGGGCTCGTGCGTATTTCATGGTTTTTCCTTCAGGGTTGGGAAGCAATACAGGGAGGGAGTGTGCAGGGTGTCAGCCCCGTTTGAGCAGGCTGAGCACAAAAGTGACCACGGCCATGATGACAAAGACGAAAAAGAGGATCTTGGCGATTCCTACGGCACCGGCGGCAATGCCACCAAAACCGAAGACGGCCGCGATGAGGGCAATGATCAAAAATACGACGGCGTAATGCAACATGTTGAACTCCTTGGCAATGCCAACCCAGGGTTGGCGGGGAGACTCCAATTCCGGATCCGACGTGCTCATTGAGGTGCTTGATCTGGGACTGGAATGCGGGGGTGTCAGGCGGTGAGGTCTGGACACTTGTCGCTACTGTAGGTTGCACTTTGTGGGCACGATGCCGGTGTGCGCCGACGCGCCGCGTCAGCCGGTCGGCGCCCGGTGCGTAGGCGCGCACCTACGCCGGGGGGGCGGTCACGGCCATGGGGGTGGGCAGCACGGCCGACACCACCGTACCTTCCTGAGGGCGTGACGACACCGTCAGCCGCCCGCCCGCCGCCTCCACCCGCTGGCGCATGCCGACCAGGCCATGGGCCGTGCGGCTGATGCCTGCGGGATCAAACCCCACGCCGTTGTCGCGGATCTGCACGGCGACATGGGTCGGGTACTGGTGCACGGTGACGAGCACCTGGGTCGCCTGGGCGTATTTGCCGATGTTGGTGAGCGATTCCTGCACCATGCGGTACACGGTGAGCTGCGTGGTTTCGGGCAGCGCCACGCTGTCCAGGCTGGCCTGCACATCGATGCCCGCCTGCTGGGAAAATTCACGGACCAGAATATCGATGGCCGCAGTCAGCCCCAGGTTGGACAGCGACGACGGGCGCAGGTCTTCAATGATGCGGCGCTTGAGTGCGATCACGCCGTTGAGCGTCGTACTCAGGTGCTGGAGGCGCTCGGCCACCTCCGGGGCTTCGGACGTGATGCGTGACTTGAGGCGCGCCACATCCAGCTTGGCGGCCGTCAACAGGGCGCCGAGTTCATCGTGCAGTTCGCGGGCCAGATGACCGCGCTCGTCCTCGCGCACCTGCTGCAGGTGGTTGGCCAGTTCGGTCAGCGAGGCGGTGCGCTCGCGCACCAGCCCTTCCAGGCGTGCACGTTCGCGCTCGAGCAGCACTTGTTCGCGCTCGGTGGCCAGCTGCAGTGCATTTCGCTGGCGCAGGTACATGTAGAACGCCAGCAGTCCCACGGCCGTCACCAGGGCAATGCCCATGCGCGAGAGCAGCAGCGACTGGCTGATCTCGGCCTGGTTCTTGCCCACCTGCTGGGTGCTGCGCTCGATCAGGGCACGTGCATGGGTGCGGATGGCATCCATGTTCTCCTTGCCCACGTCGGTGGACATGACGAACTTCCAGGCGTCCTCCTGGCCCTTGCGGCGCAGGTGCAGGCTGAGCTCCATCTCGGAGAGCTTGCGGGAAATCTGGCGCGAGAGCAGTGCAAAGTCCTCCAGGTCCTCGGGTGAGCCGAGCACCAGCCCGCGCAGCTGGGTCAGGTTGTCGTTGACGGTCGATACCGCCGTTTCGTAGGGTTCGAGGTAGCTTTCCTCGCCGGTGAGCAGGTAGCCGCGGTGCCCGGTTTCGGCGTCCAGCATGCTGCGCAGCAGGCGGTTGACCGAGGCGTGTGTGGACTGGCTGTGCGCCAGATGCTCCAGCGCATCGTGCGAGCGCCGGAAGCCAGCCTCGTTGATGCCCACCAGGGCCAGCGCGGCCAGCATGGCCATGGGCAGGCTGATGGCGATTTTCTGTAGTGAGGGCCAGCGCATGGAATTCTCCGAGGATCAACGCCAGAGGCGTAAGTCAGCATAATGTGCAGGGCGCGCCGTCGGCATGTGCCTGATGCCCGCGGTCACCAACAAAGCAAGTCGTGCGTGCAGGCCTTCTGCACGCGGAAAGTGAGTCAAATGATCAATGTCGGTATCGTGGATGACCATGCCATTGTGCGTTCGGGCCTGCGCCAGTTTCTGGGCGAGCACGTGGACTTGCGCGTGGTGGGCGAGGCGGCCAATGGCCGGGAAGCCATTGACCTGATCCGCAATGCCGAGGTCCACGTGTTGCTCATGGACCTGGCCATGCCCGGACAAAGCGGTCTTGACGCACTGGCCATGCTGCGTGCCAAGGCGCCCGAGATGGGTATCCTGATCCTGAGCGGCTATCCGGAAACGCATTACGCCATCAGCATGATCCGCCAGGGAGCCAGCGGCTATCTGAACAAGGAGTGCGAGCCCAGCGAGATTGTGGAGGCCATCCGCACCATTGCCTTGGGACGGCGTTACGTGACCCCCGGCGTAGCCGAGCTGCTGGCCCAGCAGCTGAACCGCAAGGACGATGCCCCGGTGCACGAGCAGCTCTCCGAGCGCGAATTCCAGGTTTTTCTGAAACTGGCGCGTGGGGAAACGGCGGGCGATATTGCCAAGTCGCTGTCGCTGAGCGTGAAGACGGTGAGCACCTACCGCACGCGCCTGATGGAAAAGATGGGGCTGGCATCCAACAGCGACCTGACCTACTACGCCTTGAAGAACCGGCTGATCGACTGAATGTGCACGGCCCCTGGTGCCTGCAGGGCAGCAGCGCCGCGCAGGCATCAGTGGGGACGCTGGTCGGGCAGCGCCTTGCCCTGGGCGACGCAGTATTCGATCAGATCGTCGATTTCGTTGGATTTGTCGAAAACGGCATCCACGCCCAACTGGGCGCAGCGCATGCGGATGTCCGGCGTGGCGTAGTTGCTCAAGACCACCATGCGCTGGTGCGGCAGGCGGTTGCGGCACGCGGCCAGCACGCCCAGACCGCTGCCCTGGCGCAGAAACAGGTCGATGATGGCCATGTCCCATTGCGCTGGTTGTGAAGTGAGCCATTGCGTGCCTTCATCTTCGGAATCAGCCACGCCCACCGACTCGATCGCCGCCAACTCTTCCAGCGTACCAATCAGGTTCTCGCGGATCGTGGCATTGTCTTCAACGATGTAGGTCTTGAGTTTCACAGGCAGGTCCGTTCCATGGCCGCGGCGGATGCCTTGCGACCGTGGATTCACTTTACATGCGGTTGGGGCCGGATTGTGCCAGTGATGGCACCCCCGGGATGTAGGTGCAGTCCTACCTTCAGCCTGTCGTCGTGCCTGTGCCGGACCTTGGACAGCACACCGCGCAGGCGGGGTTGCGCGCTGCGTGCAGGGTGCTCCCTTCCATGCGGCGCCCGTCCAGCATCAACAGGCGTCCGGCGAGTGAGGGCCCTGCGCCCGATATCAGCTTGAGGGCTTCGGCGGCCTGCATGGCGCCCACGACACCGACCAGCGGTGCAAACACGCCCATGGTGGAGCAGGCCACTTCCTCGAACTGCGCCTGCGGGTCGAAGATGCAGGCATAGCAGGGTGACTGCTCGCTCCGCGGGTCGAACACGGCGATCTGTGCGTCGAAGCGTATCACCGCGCCCGCCACCAGCGGCTTGCCCAGGCGCACGCAAGCCGCATTGACGGCCTGGCGCGTGGCGTAGTTGTCGGAGCAGTCGAGCACGACGTTGGCCTGCTCGACCAGGCGTTCCAGCAGTGCGGCATCGGCCCGCTGTGCGATGGCGGTGATCTGCACCTCGGGGTTGATGGCATGCACGGCCTGGGCCGCCGAGGCCACTTTGGGCTGGCCCACGCGGTCCAGGGTGTGGGCGATCTGGCGCTGCAGGTTGGTCAGATCCACCGTGTCGTGGTCCACCAGCGTGATATGCCCGACCCCGGCAGACCCCAGGTACAGCGCAGCAGGTGAACCCAGCCCGCCCGCACCGATGATGAGAGCATGGGATTCCAGGATGCGCTCCTGCCCTTCGATGCCCACTTCGTCGAGCAGGATGTGGCGGGAGTAGCGCAGGAGCTGGTCGTCGGTCATGGTGTCGGATGGCTGGGGCAGAAAAAAGGGCCGGTAAGCAACCGGCCCTGTGGGGCAGAGCGAATCAGCGCTTACTGCGATTCCTTCTTTTCTTCCTTGCGCTCGGTTTGCGTCTTGCTCACCAGCACGGGCTTGCCGCGCAACTGGTTCAGCGCCTGGGCCAGCTGGAAGTCCTTGTCGGTGCCGAATTCGGGCAGCTTGCGTTCGGCGACGGACTTCTTGGCTTCCTCTTCCAGGCGCTTGCGGGCTTCCTCGCGGGCCTTTTCGCGGGCTTCGTCCTTTTTCTCTTCGGTCTGGCCGTTGTTCAGGTGTTTTTCGAGATCGGCCTCGCGCATGCGCAGTGCTGCGAACACGTTGCCTTCGGCGGTTTCGTCGAGCATGACGTCGGGCACGATGCCGCGCGCCTGGATCGACTTGCCGCTGGGCGTGTAGTAGCGTGCCGTGGTCAGCTTGATGCCGGTGTCCGGCCCCAGGGGGCGCACGGTTTGCACGGAGCCCTTGCCAAAGGTCTGGCTGCCCATGATGGTGGCGCGCTTGTGGTCCTGCAGTGCACCGGCCACGATCTCGCTGGCCGAGGCCGAGCCCTCATTCACCAGCACCACCAGCGGTACGCTCTTGAGGGCGGCCGGCAGGCGCTTGAGGGGGTCGGCGCCGCGGCGGGCATAGAACTCGGGCGAGGCCTTGAAGTTGGCCTTGCTTTCGGCCAGTTGGCCGTTGGTGGTGACCACTGTCACGTCGGGCGGCAGGAAGGCGGCAGAGATGGCCACGGCGGCGTCGAGCAGGCCGCCCGGGTCATTGCGCAGATCCAGCACCAGACCCTTGAGCTTGGGGTCTTGCTTGTAGAGTTCCTCGGCCTTGCGCACGAAGTCTTCGACGGTGCGTTCCTGGAACTGCGACAGGCGAATCCAGCCGTAGCCGGGTTCGATCATCCTGGCCTTGACGGACTGGGTCTTGATTTCCTCGCGGGTGATGGTCACGGGGAAGGTGCGGCTTTCGTCCTTGCGGAAGATCGTGAGCACGACCTTGGTGTCGGGCTCGCCACGCATCTTCTTGACCGCATCGCCCAGCGACAGGCCCTTGACGGCGGTGTCGTCGATCTTGGTGATCAGGTCGTTGGTCTTGAGCCCGGCGCGGAATGCGGGGGAGCCTTCAATGGGCGAGACCACCTTGATGAGCCCGTCTTCCTGGGTGATTTCAATGCCCACGCCCACGAACTTGCCTGATGTGCCCTCGCGGAATTCGGCAAACGACTTCTTGTCGAAATACTGTGAGTGCGGATCCAGGCTGGCCACCATGCCAGAGATGGCGTCGGTGATGAGCTTTTTGTCGTCCACCGGCTCGACGTAGTCGGTCTTGACCAGGCCAAAGACAGCCGAGAGCTGCTGGATTTCTTCCAGCGGCAACGGCGTCATGGCGCCGCGCGCCACGGTCTGCAGTGACACCGTGGTCAGCGCCCCGGCCAGCACGCCGACCGAAACCCAACCTGCAATTTTCATTTTCTGGCCCATACGCATCCTTTAGCCGACTCAATATACACCTTGGAAGGGCCTGGCCTGCGCGGGTTCCCGTGCAGGCGCATTCTTTATGCAATGGCGCGGTCCGGGAATCTACGCCTTGCCCTGCGACGCCACCGCAGCTGCCGCCTTGGCGGCGGCTTCTGCGTCACCCAGATAGTAGTGGCGGATGGGTTGGAGCTTGTCGTCCAGTTCGTAAACCAGTGGAATGCCGTTGGGAATGTTCAGCCCGACGATCTCGTCGTCCGCGATGTTGTCCAGGTATTTCACCAGGGCGCGGATCGAGTTGCCGTGCGCCGCGACCAGAACACGCTGGCCCGAGCGGATCGCCGGGGCCATGGTGTCGTTCCAGAACGGCATCACCCGTGCGACCGTGTCCTTGAGGCACTCGGTCAGCGGAACCTGGCTGGCATCCAGGCCGGCGTAGCGGCGGTCGCCGCGTTCGCAGCGTGCGTCGGTGGCTTCCAGCGCGGGCGGGGGGGTGTCGTAGCTGCGGCGCCACACCAGCACCTGCTCATCACCGTACTGTTTGGCGGTTTCGGCCTTGTTCAGCCCTTGCAGGGCGCCATAGTGGCGCTCGTTCAGGCGCCAGTGCTTGTGCACGGGCAGCCAGGGGCGGTCCATTTCGTCCAGGGCATACCACAGCGTATGGATGGCGCGCTTGAGCACGCTGGTGTAGCACAGGTCAAACTCGTAGCCTTCGGCCTTGAGCAGCTTGCCGGCCGACATGGCCTGCGATACGCCGGTGGGGGTCAGGTCCACATCGGTCCAGCCGGTGAAGCGGTTTTCCAGGTTCCAGGTGGATTCTCCGTGGCGGATCAGAACGAGTTTGTGCATGGTTTCCCTAGAGAAAGCGGGTCAAAACCTGTCATTCTAAAATTGCACTGTTTGCAACCCAAGGAATAACGTGAAATTCATCGTCGAAAACTGGTATTTGATCGTTCTGGCCCTCGTTTCGGGGGCCCTGCTGGCCGTGCCCATGCTCAAAGGGGCAGCCGGTGGCCTGACGGTCGCCAATGCGGTGCAGCTCATCAACCGTGAAAAAGCCGTGCTGATCGATGTGTGCGGCCCCGATGAATACGCCGCCGGGCATGCCGGGGGCTCCAAGAGCGTCCCACTGGGCGAGTTCGAAGCGCGTTTGCCGGCCGTCGTCAAGAACAAGTCCGTCCCCTTGGTGATGGTCTGCGCCAGCGGCGCTCGCGCCATGCGGGCCGCCGCCCTGGCGCGCAAGCTGGGTTACGAGAATGCCCAGGTGCTCTCCGGTGGGCTCAAGGCCTGGAAAGACGCGGGCCTGCCCGTCGAGAAATCCTGAACTCCCTGCGCTCCGCACGCGCCTGAAAGGAATGACCATGCAAGCCGTCAAGATGTATACCACCGCCGTCTGCCCCTACTGCATCCGCGCCAAGCAGATGCTCAAGTCCAAGGGCGTGGAACAGATCGAGGAAGTCCGTATCGATACCGATCCTGCCGCACGCACCCACATGATGGAAATCACCGGTCGGCGCACCGTGCCCCAGATTTTCATTGGCGAGACCCATGTCGGCGGATATGACGACCTGGCGGCCCTGGATGCGCGCGGCGGATTGATGCCGCTGCTGGGCGCTGCATAATCCTGCCCCATGTGCCCGCAGCGGGAACGGTTCCTGCGGCGGGTTTTTTTGTGTGGGCTGCGCACGGTGCGCGGCCCGGTTAGAGCTGAAAGACTTCACCACCATGGCCGATCAAGAAAACCCCGTGTTCCAGATCCAGCGCGTCTATCTCAAGGACCTGTCGCTCGAGCAGCCCAATTCCCCCGCCATCCTGCTGGAACAGGAACAGCCCAACGTGGACATCCAGCTGGGCGTGGAAGCCGCCCCGGTGGCCGAGGGCATTTTTGAGGTCTGCGTGACCGCCACCGTGCAGACCAAGATCAAGGACAAGACGGTTTTCCTGATCGAAGCCAAGCAGGCTGGTATTTTTGAGATCCGCAACATCCCCGAAGCGCAGATGAGCGCCGTGGTCGGCGTCGCCTGCCCGCAGATCGTGTACCCCTACCTGCGCGGCAACGTGGCCGACGTGGTCAACCGCGCCGGTTTCCCGCCGGTGCACCTGGCGGAAATCAACTTCCAGGCCATGTACGAGCAGCAGCAGGCCCAGGCCGCCGCCGCACCATCGTCGCCACTGCCCCAGTAATATTTTGGGTATTTTTGGCCTCTGGCGCTTACTGGATAAGCGCAAGCAGCTATGAAAATAGTAGTTCTCGGTGCCGGTGCCTGGGGTACGGCCATGGCCATCAGCGCGGCCAACCACCCGGACGGCCACGCCGTCACGCTGTGGGCGCGCGATGCGGCGCAGGCGGCCCACATGCAGGCCACGCGCAGCAATGCCCGTTATCTGCAGGACAGCGACCTGCCGCACGCCCTGGCCGTGGCCAGTGGCGATGCTGCGGTGCTGGCGGACCGCTCCGATCTCGTCATCGTCGCCACGCCCATGGCGGGTCTGCGTGGCATGCTGGTGCAGTTGCGCGGCTGCCCGGCGCCCGTGGCCTGGCTGTGCAAAGGCTTTGAGGCCGATGCCGGAGACGCGGGCTATTCGGGCCTGCTGGCGCACGAGGTGTGTGCCCAGGTGGCGCCCAACCTGGTGTCTGGCGTACTCAGCGGCCCCAGCTTTGCGCAGGAAGTGGCCCGCGCCCAGCCCACCGCCCTGGTGGCTGCCAGCCAACACGCCAGTGTGCGTGATGCCCTGGTGGCGGCCTTCCACAGCCCCAGCCTGCGTGTGTACGCCAACGACGACATCGTGGGTGTGGAGGTGGGCGGTGCCGTGAAGAACGTGCTGGCCATTGCCACCGGCCTGTGTGACGGCCTGCAATTGGGCCTCAATGCCCGTGCGGCCCTCATCACCCGCGGACTGGCCGAAATCACCCGCCTGGGCCTGGCCCTGGGTGCACGCGTGGACACCTTCATGGGCCTGTCGGGCCTGGGCGACCTGGTGCTGACCGCCACCGGCGACCTGTCGCGCAACCGCCGCGTGGGTTTGCTGCTGGCACAGGGCAACACCTTGTCGCAGGCCGTGGCCTCGCTCGGTCATGTGGCCGAGGGCGTGTATTGCGCCCGCACCGTGGTGCAGCGCGCCCGTGATCTGGGCGTGGAGATGCCGATCAGCGAAGCCGTGGTGGCGCTGCTCGATGGAAAACTGCGCCCTGAGGAAGCCGTGGCCGCCCTGATGGAGCGCGAGCCCAAGGGCGAGGGCGAGACCGAGGCCGGTTGAGCGCGGCTTACAGAGGGCGCACCCATCGCCGGGTGCCCAGCGCGGCGGCCCCGAACGCCAGAATGGCAAGCCATTTCACCGTCGCCGCCAGGCCTGCCAGTGCATACAGCGCGGGCGCAGCGGCAGGCCTGCCATCGGTCAGCAGCAGGTGCAGGGCATTCTCGCCCGCATCGGCCAGCGCCGCGAAGGGCAGCGACCACACCAACAACCAGACGACCGCCCGGTGCGCGGCCTGCGCTGCCACGCGCTGCCGACCGTAGGCAAAGCCAAAGGCGCCATACAACACCAAAAGCACACCATCGGCCGGGAAGTGGGCACGGTAGCGCGCGATGCCCTGCGCCTGCCATTGGTGGAGTACGCCCTCGAAAGACGAGGCTGTGAAACAAAACTGCAGCCGCAGGATGCCCGGTTCCAGCGGCGCGAGGTACATGGCGATGCCGAGGAACACGGCCAGCGCGGCAAGGCCAAGGGGCAGTGGGCGGGGCATGGCGCGGATGGCAGGCGGCTGCGTGGGCGGTTGTTCAGGCGGGGAGCTGGGGCGCCGCTTCGCGCCATTGTCCCGGCGCAAGGCCATCGAGGCTCCAGGGCCCGATGCGCACGCGCACCAGGCGCAGCGTAGGCAGGCCCACGGCGGCGGTCATGCGGCGCACCTGGCGGTTGCGGCCTTCGCGGATGGTGAGCTCCAGCCAGGCCGTGGGGATGCTCTGGCGAAAGCGCACGGGCGGGTGGCGCTCCCACAGTGCGGGCGGCTCCAGGAGCCGGGCCTGGGCGGGCAGGGTGGTGCCGTCCTTGAGTGCCACGCCCTCGCGCAGGCGGCGCAGTTGTTCTTCGGTCGGGCGGCCCTCCACTTGCACCCAGTAGGTCTTGGCCAGCTTGTGGCGCGGGTCGGCAATGCGGGCCTGCAGAGTGCCGTCGTTGGTCAGCAGCAGCAGGCCCTCGCTGTCGCGGTCCAGGCGGCCCGCAGGGTACACGCCGGGCATGTCCACAAAGTCCTTGAGCGTGGCGCGGCCCTCGGTGTCGGGGCTGAACTGGGTCAGTACGTCAAAGGGCTTGTTCAGCAGCAGCAGGCGCGGTACGGATGGCGAGGCCTTTGCCGTGCGGCGCATGGGGGCCTTGGGGCGGGCCGTGGCAGGCAACGGTGGGCGCGCCATGGGCGTGGGCCGGGTCGGGTCAGCCGCCCAGCAGGGCGCCATAGGCGGCGCGTGTGGCCGGGGTGACGCTGGCCAGCACCTGGGCATGGGGGGTCTTGTGGCGGGCCATGAGGCGGGCCGAGGCAATCGCCCGGGACTTGCAGAACCAGTGGCAGGTGTGCTGCATGAGGAACAGTTCGGCCGAGAGCGTATAGGCCTTGTCGCGCAGAGAAAGCCCCGATTCGTTGCGCACCGCACGTTCAATGCCCTGGGCATGGATGGCCAGGGCCTGGCGCATGTCGAAGCTGGCGCTCGGCAGCCACCGATCGGCATAGGGCAGTGCCAGGGGCAGGGTGCTGACGCGGGCCAGCGCGGCGTCGACACGGGTGAAGTCGGCGGTAAAGCGGGTGAACTGCTCGCTCAACTGCAGTTCTGTGGTGCGCAGCAGGTTCCATACCTGTTCGCGCCGCTCGGGATCGCTTTCGCCCAGGGCGCGCAGATAGCCCTCGGTGAGGTTTTCCATGAGCTTCTCGATCTGGTAGTTGCCCAGATAGCTGGCCAGCAGAACGACGCGCTGGCGTTGCTGCTTCGCATTGAGTACGAAGACACCGGTGGCGATCAGGGTGGCCAGAAGGAAAATGTCCATGGTGGAGCGGTGGTGGCGGGGTCAGATCTCGAAATTGTCGATCAACCGCGTGCGCCCCAGGCGGGCGGCGCCCAGCACCACCAGTGCGTCGCCGCTCTGGGGTGTCTGCAGGTCGGCGCGGCGGCGCACGGTCAGGTAGTCGGGCTGCCAGCCGCGTGCCGTCAACGCCTGCATCGCGCGCTGCTCCAGCGTGGCGGCCTGCGCCGGCAAGGCGTGGGCGGCAGCAATGGCTTCGCGGCCCAGGGCGCGCAGGGCCAGCGAGAGCTGCACCGCCTCGGCGCGCTCGGCCTCGCTCAGGTAGCCGTTGCGTGAACTCAGGGCCAGGCCGTCTGGTGCCCGCTGCGTGGGGCTGGCCACGATGTCGATGGGCAGGGCAAACTGCTGCACCATGCGGCGCAGCACCATGAGCTGCTGGTAGTCCTTCTGGCCGAAAACGGCGCTGCCGCTGGCCTTGCCCGCAAAAACGGCGCAGAGCAGCTTCATCACCACGGTGCACACACCGGTAAAGAAACCGGGGCGGAAATGCCCTTCCAGAATGTCGGCCAGCAGCGGGTCGGGCTGCACCTTGAAGGTCTGGGGCTCGGGGTAGAGGTCGTGCTCGCGGGGGGCAAACAGCACATCGCAGCCTGCGGCCTGCAGCTTGGCGCAATCGGCTTCCCAGGTGCGGGGGTAGCTGTCAAAGTCCTCATGGGGCAAGAACTGCAGCCGGTTGACGAAGATGCTGACCACCGTGGCGTCGCCCAGCGGCTTGGCCTGGCGTACCAGGGCAATGTGCCCGTCGTGCAGGTTGCCCATGGTGGGGACGAAGGCGGGCTTGCTGCAGGCGGCCAGGGCGGTGCGCAGGTCGGGAAGGGTGTGGACGATGTGCATGTCGAAAGGGCAAAGAATGGCGGGCGATTACCAGGCGTGCACGGCATTGTCCGGGAAGCGGCCCTGCTTGACGGCCTGCACGTAGGCCTCGATGGCGCCACGCACGCTGCCGGCGTCCTGCATGAAGTTGTGCACAAAGCGCGCCATCTTGCCCAGGTTCATGCCCAGCATGTCGTGCATGACCAGCACCTGGCCTGCGGTGCCGCTGCCCGCGCCAATGCCGATGGTGTGGCAATGCTGCAGCTCCTGGGTCAGTTCGGCCGACAGCAGGGCCGGCACCATTTCCAGCACCAGCATGGAGGCGTCCTGGGTCTCGCAGGCGCATTTGCAGGAGGCGCAGGCGGCGCCGCCCGGGCAGGCATCCATGCCGGGTTCGCCGCATTCCTCGCCCACGGTGACCTTACCATCGCCGCAGGCCGGGAGGGTGCAATCGCTGTAACAATAATCGTCGTCGAGCTTATTGCCGTCGTCGCAGGCCTCCCCACGGGTCACCACCCCGTTGCCGCAGCCGGTCGGGGTGCAGTTGCTGTCGCAGCCGTCGCCGTCGGTCAGGTTCCCGTCCTCGCAGACCTCGTCCTTGGTCTGAATCCCATTGCCGCAGCCCGTTAGGGTACAGTTGCTGTCGCAGCCGTCGCCGTCCCGGGTGATGCAGAGCTCGTCGCCGGTCCCCGCGCAGTCGCCGTCGCTTAGACACGGGGTTCCGTCGCCGCAGTGTTTCCCATCGTCGCAGGCCTCCGCGGGTTTTTCATTTTCCGCGTTGCCGCAGACCGGCGGGCAATCGTCCGGACAGTTAAAATAATCTTCCTTTTCACCGCAGGTTCCGTTGTTGTCGCAGAAGGCACAGGCATCGCCGATGCCGTCCGAATCCGAATCGCGCTGCCCGAAATTGGGGACCCTGCGGCAATTGTCGCAGGCGTCTCCGATCAAATCCCCGTCGGCATCTTCTTGGCCCGGATTTTCGACCCCGGGACAGTTGTCGCAGTCCCAGGTGTCCACGATCCCGTCGCCGTCGGCATCCCAACCCCAGGGAGTTTGGGAGATCAGGCAATAGCTGCAGGCCTGGCCCGGAAATCCCCCGCCTTCCGCGTAAGGGGCCTGGTCGGGGTTATATTGTTTCGGGCAATTGTCCTCGAGGTTGGGGACCCCGTCGTAATCTCCTTCGCCGCAGGCCTCCGGCTGATTGTAGGGGCTGTAATCCCTCGGGCATAGGTCGCAGGCGTCGCCCATCGGGTCTTCGTCCTGGTTCGCCTGGTCGGGGTTGTAGTCGAAGGTGCAATTGTCCCCCTCTTTGTCCAAGATCCCGTCCTCGTCGCTGTCGCCGTTGCAAGCGTCGCCTCGGCCGTCCGGATAGGGATCCCCGCTGTCGTTCACCAAATCCGTCTGGTCCGGATTGGGCGTGCGCGGACAGTTGTCGCAAAGATCCCCGACCCCATCGCGGTCGCGGTCGCCTTGGTCGGCTCCATGGGTCAGCGGGCAGTTATCCGCCTCGTCGGGCACGCCGTCCCCGTCCATGTCGCCCTGGCAGGCGTCTCCGACGCCGTCCCCGTCGCTGTCCTTCTGGTTGTCGCTGGAAGGAACCTGCACACATCCCCGGTCGCCGCATTCCCAGACCGGATTGGGTCCGTTGGCCACCAGCGGGCAATTGTCGCAGGCGTCGCCCACCCCGTCGAAATCGCGGTCCGATTGGTCGTTATTTGCCGATTGGGGGCAGTTGTCGCAGGCGTCGCCGACGCAATCCAGGTCGGCATCCGCCTGGTCGGGATTGGCCTGGTTGTCGCAATTGTCCTCCCTGTCCAGCAGGACTTGATCGCCGGGATCCCCGCCGGAATACCCGGCGTAGATATAGCCGTCCCCGTCCTGGTCCTGTGGAACAATGTCGACAACGTGGCGTGCGAGGTCTACGACCTTCCG
>JAPKHH010000029.1:0-30927 GCA_026647025.1 Giesbergeria sp. | reverse complement strand
CCCCTGCCCTACGCCTTCGCCCGCGGCGCCCAGCTGCTGCTGGAGGACGATGGCCAGCAGCTCGTGCTCTGGCATGGCCCCGCGCCCGACGCGGCCGCGCTCAGCGAGGTGCTGCGCAAACACGCCGTGCGGCAGTTGCAACCGCTTGACGCGCACACCCTGGCACAGCGCATCAGCGCCGCCTATTCCCAGGGCGAATCGAGCGCGGCCACGGTGGTCAGCGAGGTCGAGTCCGACGCCGATCTCTCGCGCATGATGCAGGAACTGCCTGCCGTGGAAGACCTGCTGGAAGCGGCCGACGACGCGCCCATCATCCGCATGCTCAACGCCCTGCTCACGCAGGCCGCGCGCGACGGCGCCAGCGACATCCACATCGAGCCCTACGAGCGCCACAGCAGCGTGCGCTTTCGCGTCGATGGCACGCTGCGCGAGGTGGTGCAGCCCAACCGCGCGCTGCATGCGGCATTGATCAGCCGCCTGAAGATCATGGCGGACCTCGACATTTCGGAAAAACGCCTGCCGCAGGACGGCCGCATCAGCCTGCGCCTGGGCACCCGGGCGATTGATGTGCGCGTCTCCACCCTGCCCAGCGCCCACGGCGAACGCGCCGTGCTGCGCCTGCTGGACAAGAGCGAGAGCAAGCTCAGCCTGGAAGCCGTGGGCATGCAGGGCGAGACCCTGCGGCGCTTTACCGGCCTGATCGCGCAGCCGCACGGCATCGTGCTCGTCACCGGCCCCACGGGCTCGGGCAAGACGACCACGCTGTACGCCGCACTCTCGCGCCTGGACGCCACGCGCAACAACATCATGACGGTGGAGGACCCGATCGAATACGAGCTGCCCGGCGTCGGCCAGACGCAGGTCAACAGCAAGATCGATCTCACGTTTGCCAAGGCCTTGCGCGCCATCCTGCGCCAGGACCCGGACATCATCATGATCGGCGAAATCCGCGACTTCGAGACCGCGCAGATCGCCATCCAGGCCAGCCTGACCGGCCACCTGGTGCTGGCCACGCTGCACACCAACGACGCGGCCAGCGCCGTCACGCGCCTGACCGACATGGGCGTGGAGCCGTTCCTGCTGAGTTCGTCGCTGCTGGGGGTGCTGGCGCAGCGGCTGGTGCGCAAGGTGTGCACGCACTGCCACGGCAGCAACTGCGAGGCCTGCGGCCACACCGGCTATGCGGGCCGCACGGGGGTGTTCGAGCTGCTGGTGACCACGGATGCCATCCGTGCGCAGATCCACAACCAGGCCGCTGAGGCCGAGATCCGCGCGGCTGCGCTGGCGGATGGCATGACGCTGATGCGGGACGATGGCGAGCGGCTGGTGGCGGCGGGGGTGACCACGCGCGAAGAAGTGATGCGGGTGACGCGGGATTGAGGCATTTTGATCTCTAGCGCTTATGCAGGAATCGCTGAAAGCTATCTTTTTGATAGTTATCGCTGAGCCTTCGCGGAAGCCGTAGGCCGGGATGTGCGCCCGGCGGCGCAGTAACTTTCTTTCGCTTCGCCGAAAGAAAGTCACCAAAGAAAGGGCGACCCCAAGTCTGCGACCCCTGCGCTGCGCTCCGGGGCAAACCTGCGTCGGTGCGCTTGCGGGGTGCGCCGTGGAACTCGCTACGCGCTGACGCGCTGCGCTCGAACAACCACGGCAAGCCAGTCTACGCAAGCATGCGCGCTCCGACGCGCATGCCACCCCGCAACCGCCCCGCCACAGGCGCAGCCACAGGGGGTGGGAGCCCACACGGGCCATCGCTGCGCTCGGCCTGGCGCTGCGCGGCGCAAAGCGCCTGCGCCCCTGGGGGCCGAGCGCAGCGATGGCCCGTGGGGATGTTCGATGGGTTCCCTTCTGTCCGTGCCGAGAAGCGCAGCGCAGGGGGTGGCATGCGTGCCGAAGGACACGCATGCTTGCGTAGACTGGCTTGCCGTGGTTGTCCGAACGGAGCGCCGCAGGCGCGCAGTGAGTTCCACGGCACACCTCCTGCGCGAGCATCGCAGGTTGCCCCCACGCTGCGCGTGGGGGTCACGGACAGCAGGGTCGCCTTTTCTTTGCTTACTTTCTTTTGGCGAAGCAAAAGAAAGTGAGTCGCCCGCCGGGGCGACATCCCGGCCTCTACCCTTAGCAAAGCAGCGCCGCCAACTATCAAAAAGATTGCTGGCAACGCAACGCCATTAGGCTGAAAGCCTCACAGCCGCACCGGAATCCCCCGCTCCCGCATATGCCGCTTGGCCTGCTCCACCGTGTATTCGCCGTAGTGGAAGATGCTCGCCGCCAGCACCGCATCCGCGCCGCCGATCTGGATGCCGTCGGCCAGATGGTCCAGGTCGCCCACGCCGCCCGAGGCGATCACGGGCACGTCCACCGCGTCGCTCACGGCGCGTGTCAGGGCCAGGTCGAAACCGGCCTTGGTGCCGTCGCGGTCCATGCTGGTGAGCAGAATCTCGCCCGCGCCGCGCCGCGCCATCTCGGCGGCCCACTGCACGGCGTCCAGGCCCGTGTTCTTGCGCCCGCCGTGGCTGAATACGTCCCAGCCCACGCCCACGGGCTGGCCATCCAGGCCCAGGCGCGTCTGCTCCTCGGCGTTGCGGCGCTTGGCGTCGATGGCCACCACAATGCACTGCGCGCCGTATTTGCTGGAGGCGGCACTGATGACCTCGGGGTTGGCGATGGCGGCCGAGTTGAAGCTGGTCTTGTCGGCCCCGGCATTGAGCAGGCGGCGCACATCGTCCACGGTGCGCACGCCGCCCCCCACGGTCAGCGGAATGAACACCTGGCTGGCCACGGCCTCGATGATGTGCAGGATCAGGTCGCGTCCGTCGCTGGTGGCCGTGATGTCGAGAAAGGTCAGCTCGTCCGCCCCCTGGGCGTTGTAGCGCGCCGCAATCTCCACGGGGTCGCCTGCATCGCGCAGTTCGACAAAGTTGACGCCCTTGACGACGCGGCCACCGGTCACGTCAAGGCAGGGAATGATGCGTTTGGCTAGCATGGCGCTGAAAATGGGGCTGTTGAAGACAAGGCTCGCAAGATACCATGGTGGTCGTGGTGCACGCCGGGTCGCTACAAAATAATGAGCTGATAGCGCTTGCAACCATTGGATTCAAGATATCTTTTATATTGAAACTCAATGCCAAAAAGCGCTGGTAGCTATTAAAAAAGTAGCATCAAGGGGTGTGCAAGCTGCGCGCCACACCGTCCTGCCAGCGCCAGGCATCCTGGCACATGCGCTCTACGCCATGGTGCGCCTTCCAGCCCAGCAGGCGCTCGGCCAATGCCGGGTCGGCCCAGCACGCGGCAACATCACCGGGGCGCCGCGCCACCACCTGGTAGGGCACGGGGCGGCCGCTGGCCTGTTCGAAGCCGCGCACCATCTCCAGCACCGACACAGGCCGGCCCGTGCCCAGGTTCACCGTGAGCAAGCCCGGGTGCTGCTGCAGATAGCGCAGCGCCGCCACATGGCCGTCGGCCAGGTCGCACACGTGGATGTAGTCGCGCACGCCGGTGCCATCCGGTGTGGGGTAGTCGTTGCCGTACACACTCAGGCGCTCGCGCTGCCCGGCCGCCACCTGCGCCACATAGGGCAGCAGGTTGTTGGGCACATCGCGCGGGTCTTCGCCGATCAGGCCGCTCTCGTGCGCGCCCACGGGGTTGAAGTAGCGCAGCCGCGCAATGCGCCACTGGTCGGGCTCGGCGGCATCCACGTCGGCCAGCATCTGCTCCACCATGAGCTTGCTCCAGCCATAGGGGTTGGTGGCCGAGAGCGGAAAATCCTCACGGATCGGCAGGCTGGCCGGTTCGCCGTACACCGTGGCCGAGGACGAGAACACCAGGCTGCGCACCTGTGCGGCCTGCATGGCGCCCAGCAGTGTCAGCGTGCCCGCCACATTGTTGTCGTAGTAGCGCAAGGGCTCGCGTACCGACTCGCCCACGGCCTTGAGCGCCGCGAAGTGCACCACGGCCGTCACGGGGTACTGCGCAAAAACGCGCTCCAGCAGGGCGGCGTCGCGCACATCCCCTTGCACATGCCGGGGCGTTGTGCCCGTGATGCGCCCAACACGCTCCAGAACGCCCGGGTTGCTGTTGCTGAAGTTGTCGAGCACCAGATACGGCAGCCCGGCAGCCGCCAGGGCCACGCAGGTGTGTGATCCGATATAGCCGGCACCGCCGGTGACCAGGATCATGCGCCCGCCTCCCGGTGAGCCGACTGGAAAACAGGTGCGGGTGAAAATTTTGTTTTCATCATTTCAGGCTATTGATTTAAATCAGATTATAGTTTTTGGCAATCTAATTTTTCCTACAATCAGTAGTGACATTTTGATACGGTTGCCCTTCGTGGCACTGTCAATATCGTCAGCATGGGCCTTTGCAGTGTTCTGTACACACCTGTGGCCACACTGGTTTTTCTCCATCCTTCAACCTCATTACCGCCATGTTTGCGCGATGGTTCGCCCCTGCTTCGCCGATGGTACTCTGGTGCGTGCTGTACCTTGCCGCGTGCCTGCTGCCGCAGGCGGCACAGGCGATGCCCGCTGTGGCCCTGTACTACGGCCACACAACGCCCCTGACCGACTTCCGTGCATTTGACATGGTCGTGGTCGAGCCCGACCACGGGAACGATCGGAGCGTCCCATCACTGCCCGGCACGGAGATGTACGCCTACGTGTCCGTGGCCGAGGTGCAGGCATCGCGCCCGTATTACGCCGACATTCCCTCGCACTGGAAGCTGGCACGCAACGGCCACTGGAAATCGGACGTCATCGACCAGACGCCCCCCGAGTGGCCCGACTTTTTTGCCCGCCGCGTGATTGCCCCCCTGTGGGAGCGCGGCTACCGGGGCTTCTTCCTGGACACGCTCGACTCTTACCGCCTGGCCAGCAATTTCGACGAAAAGGCGCAGCAGCAGGGACTGGTGCGCGTGATCGAAACCCTGCACCGGCGCTTTCCCGGCATCCAACTGGTGCTCAACCGGGGTTTCGACATCGTGCCGCAGGTGCGCGACAAGATCCAGATGGTGGCGGCTGAATCCCTCTACCAGGGCTGGAACGCCGGCGCGCAGCGCTATGAAGAGGTGAGCGAAGCGAACCGCAGCTGGCTGTTGAACCAGTTGCGCACCATCCGGGAGCGCGACGGGTTGCCGGTGCTCGTCATCGACTATGTGCCGCCCCAGGACCGTGCCCTCACCCGCGCCACCGCCGCGCGCATCCAGGCCGATGGCTTCATACCATGGGTCACCGACAGCGCGCTGGAGACCTTGGGCGTCGGCAGCATCGAAGCGGTGCCGCGGCGCATCCTGGTGGTGTACAACAGTGCGGAATCCCCCTCCCTGAACTACTCCAACGCCCACCGCTTCCTGCAGATGCCGCTCAACCACATGGGGTACATCGTGGACTACGCAGACGCGCTCGATCCCTTGCCCGACGGCGTACTGCGTGACCGCTATGCGGGCATTGCCACCTGGTTCTCCGGCTTCCTGCCCGAAAACCGGCGCAAACCCGTGGGCCAGTGGCTGCAGGACCGTATGGACGAAGGCATGCCGCTGGCGATTGTGGGCGACATCGGCCAGTCGCCCGACCGGCAATGGGCGCGCAAACTCGGGCTGCAAACCGGCCCATTGGAGCCCCACGGCGCCTTGCGCAGGGTGGCACAGCACCCGATGCTGGGCTTCGAAACCGCCATCCCCCTGGTTACGCGCAGCTACGAGCCCGTGCAGCTGACGGCGGCCATGAAGCCCCAGGCACAGGCCCTGGTGGAATTTCGGGATGAGCGCAAGCAGGAATTCGTGGGCGGCGCGCTCACGCCCTGGGGGGGCTTCATTCTCGACCCCTATGCACTGGCCGAAGTGCCCGGCACCGACTATGCACGTTGGGTCATCGACCCCTTTGCCTTCCTGACCCAGGCCCTGCGCCTGCCTCCGATGCCGGTGCCCGACACCACCACGGAAAACGGCCGCCGCCTGCTGCTGGCCCATGTGGATGGTGATGGTTTCGCCTCGCTGGCCGAACTGCCCGGCAGCCCACCGGCAGCACAGGTGCTGCTCAAGGATGTGTTCGAAAAATACCGTTTCCCCCAAACGATGTCGGTCATCGAAGCCGAAATCGCCCCCCATGGGCTGCACCCCGACCTGAGCCCGCGCCTGGAAGGCATTGCACGGCAGATGTTCAAGCTGCCACACATCGAGATCGGCAACCACACCTACTCCCACCCCTTCCTGTGGGACCAGAGCACGCTGCACGGCATCTTCAAGGACAACGACGAAGCCGCCTACAACCTCAACATCCCCGGCTACACCATGGACCTGACGCGTGAGATCGTGGGTTCCACCGCCTACATCCGCGAGCGCCTGGCACCTGCGGGCAAGCCGGTCAGGATTCTGCAATGGACGGGTGACACAGCCCCCAATGCCGAGGCACTGGAGATCACGGAGCGCGCCGGGCTGCTCAACATCAACGGCGGCGACACGTCCATCACCCGGGCCAACCCTTCGCTCACCGCCGTGGGCGCCCTGGGCATCCGCAAGAAGGGCTACCTGCAGGTGTATGCGCCCATCACCAACGAGAACATCTACACCAACCTGTGGCGCGGACCGTTCTACGGTTTCGAACGCGCCATCGAGACCTTCGAGATGACCGACAAGCCCCGGCGCATCAAGCCTGTGGGCATTTACTACCATGTCTATTCCGCCAGCAAACAGGCCGGCCTGAAAGCGCTGCACAAGGTCTACGCCTGGGCGCTCGCGCATCCGCTGCACCCGGTCTATACGTCGGAGTTCATTGCCAAGGTCAAGGACTTTGAGGGTGTGGCCATCGCCCGCGAAGGCCAGGGCTGGCGCGTACGGGGCGACGGCCACCTGCGCACACTGCGCCTGCCGCCCGCACTGGGCACACCCGACCTGCAGGCCAGTACCGGTGTGGCCGGTTTCCGCCCCGGGGCAGAAGGTCTGTACGTGTCCCTCTCCGGCGCCCGTGCAACACTGCAGCTGCAAAGCCCCCCCCCATCTGCGGCTGCGCCATGGCCCTCCCTGTTTGAAGCCAATGGGCGCCTGGGCCGCTGGGCCCGTTCAGACCAGGGACAACGTCTTGATTTTGAACTCCAGGGCCACGTGCCGCTGGAGTTTGCGCTGGCAGCTGCCAGCCAGTGTCAGGTGCGCGCCAACCAGCGCACCCTCTCGCCTGCCCCCGCAGCTCCCTCCGCCCCAGCGGGCGTACAGTATTTCAGGCTCCAGGATGCCCGTGCTCAAGTCCAGCTCCACTGCCCTGCACGCTGAGCGCCCGGTCCTGGCGCCCGGCTGGCTGATCGCGTTGATGGCGGCGATGGTCTGCGTCGCGCTGTGGCTGCTGTATCCACGCCAGGATCTGGAGCGGCGCCTGTCGGATACCACCGAATCGGCGCTGTCGCTGAGCTACCTGAACAACCTGCTGCGCAGCGACCCCGACAATCCCCGCCTGCGCCTGCTGCTGGCACAGCGCCAGATGGCCAATGGCAACGCCGCCGACGCACGCGCAACACTGCAGCCCGCCCTGGATTCCAGCCAACCTGAAATCCACCGCGACGCACTGTGGGTGCTCTGGGAGCTGACGTACACCGAGTACCAGCGCACGCCCGAGAAGGACAGCGCCCGGCGCGACGCCCTGCGGCAAACGCTGCGCGAACAGCTCCACGTGCTGGCACGGGAGAAGTGGCCTGTGGAGCGCCAGCGGCGCCTGGTCACCCTGGCCGCCCAGTTCAACGAGCCTGCCCTGGGCATCGCGCTCAACAGTTCACTCGCGGCCGAGCAGACGACCCCGCGCGAAGCCGCGCAGTTCTACGAGCGGGCGGCACGCCAGGCACTGGCCGTATCGGACTACGCCAGTTGCGCCGAGTTCTACCTGCTGGCGCGCAAGGCCACCACAGACCCACAGCAAGCCAAACGGCTGTTTCTTGCCGCCGTGCGCGCACTGCAGTCGGGCAACCAGCCCCTGGCCGCACTGGAACTGGCGGAACGTGAAGTGGGTGCACTGATCGATGACCCGGAGATTCTCTTTTTTCTGACCGAACTGGCCCGATCCGCAGGCAGACCCGATGTGGCCGACCGCTATATCCGCCGGCTCCTGCGTCTGGCCCTGCTGCGCCAGTGGCAAAGCCATACTGCGCTGGCCTTCAGTCCCAAGGCCACAGACCCAGAATCCTCCGCCGCATTGCGGCCTGCATCCTGGCGCGGGATGCAGCCCCACCAGCCCCAGCCCGCGACGGCTTACGACGACGGCGCACAGTGGCTGGGCCCGACCGCCACCCTGGTAGGCGACCGCCCCAACGCGGCCCCCACCCTGGTGCACGTGGCACAAGCAGCGCAGCGCAGCGCAGCCCTCTCTCCAGGCCTGCCGTTTGACGACAAGATTTATACCCTGGGCTACGAGGTGTTCCTGGAAAACCGCAACCTGGAAGACGCCTGGGCCGTCGCCCAGGCCGCCGTGCAGCAAAACCCCGGCGATATGGTCTGGCGCGAACGGCTGGCACAGGTGTCGGAGTGGACGCTGCGCCTGGATGTCGCGCTGGAGAACTGGCTGGCCGTGGCCCGCCAGACCCAGAAAGAATCCGCCTGGCAGGCCGTGCTGCGCCTGGCCCCGGGTCAGTTCGACGACACAGCGCTGGTGCAGGCACTGCGCCACCAGCTGCGCAGCAAGCCCAACGACCTGCCACTCATCCAGTCCCTGGTGCAGACCTACGAGCGGCTGGGCGAGCCCCAGCCCGCACTGGACTACCTGCAGCAGCACGCCCGCACCCCGGCCACCCTGGAAATCCTGGCCCAGCTGGCCGAGCGCACCGGGCAGCCCGATCTTGCCCTGCAAAGCTGGCGCCGCCTGTTGCAACAACCCCACCAGGCCACCCCCGAGCGCGCCATGCGTGCTGCCGTGCTGGCACTCACCCACGGGCGCCCGGACGAAGGCCTGGCCTGGCTGGAAGCCGCACAACAACACCCCCCCACGACGCCAGACACCGCCACCGATTTCTGGCGCCTGACCGGACAGCTGGCCGAGAGCCGACAGCGCGCCCCGCTGGCCATCGCCGCCTATCGCAAACTGCTGGAGACCCAGGGCACCGACATGGGTGACTTCGACGGTCTGATCCGCATGCTGCTGCTCGACTATCCCTTGGAGGCGGCACAGGTATCCGCCCACGCCTGGGAACGCTACCACCAGCCCCGCCACCTGCTGCAGGCGCTCACGCTGTATTCCGGGCGTGGCCAGTGGGAGTCTTTCGCCAGCCTGCTCAAACCCCTGGAGTCAGGCTCCCGGACCAGCCAGGAAACATTGGCCACCCTGTGGAAAAGCCCGGAGTTCCTGCGCCTGGTCGGCACCTGGCACCAGAACCAGGGCCGCATGGCCGAGGCGCGGCGCCTGTATGAAGCGGGCCTGCGCGCAAGCCCCCAATCCACCGACATGCAGCAGGCGCTGCTGTGGCTGTTCATTGACGGCAACGACACGGTATCGCTGCGCACGCTGCTGGCAACGCACGAACAGCAGTGGAGCCGCTCCGAAGAGGTGCACGATGCGCTGGCATCGTCCTACCAGGCACTGTCACTGCCGCAGACGGCGCTGGACCGCTACCTGACGCCGCGCTTCAAGGCCCACGAGAACGACTTCCTGTGGCTCATGAACTATGCCGACGCCCTGGACCAGAACCAGCAGGCGGACCGTGCCTGGCGCCTGCGGCGCCATCTGCTCTCGCGCGAATGGCAGTCGGCCCGCGAGGGCCAGGGCGGCACGCGCCTGACGCGCGCCCAGGCCCGCAAGATCTGGCTGACCGATGCGGGGCTGGACCAGACGCGGCGCATTGCCCGCACGCGCCTGATGCTCACGCAGCGCCCTGGCGACGCCGCCATCGACGTGCTGCGCGAACTGCTGCGCCTGGACCGGGACGCCCGGGGCAACTTCTCCAACGCCGCTGCAGAAACCGCCATTGGCTGGCTGCAGGACGCAGGCGAATACACGGCCGAGCGCGGCTTCCTGTGGCACCAGTACGCACGCAGCCACAGCCTGCGCGCCAACCGACCGCTGTGGGCCGAGATCACCGTCGCCCTGGCCGAGAACGACAGGGCCGCCAGCGGGCAGCTTTTGGAAACCTTCGATGAACGGCTGCCACGCTACGACCGGATCAACGCAGCCGCTGCGGCGCACGATGTGCGCCTGGCCCAGACTGCCGCCTTCGAGACCCAGAACGAGCAGCATGACGACGCCCCGCTGCACCTGCAACTGACCGAGAACCTGCTGGCCTTCAGCGACCATGCCGGCACCCGGGTGACGGCGGCGCAACTGGGCGGCATGGACGAGCAGCGCGCCGATGCGGTGCTGCACCTGGCCCTGAGCCCCCGGTTGGCGCTCGACCTGAACTTTGGCAGCATCCGCCGCCAGGCCACCACCCCTGTCGTCATTCGCACGCCCCCCAGCGAGAAGTTGCTGGAAGCCCGCCTGCACTGGCGGCACCTCGATGGCGAGACGGTGCTGTATGCCGCCAGCCGCCAGGGGTTCCTGCAGACCACACCGCTGCAGCTCTCGCACGAGCAGCGCCTGGACAACCGCCTCAGCCTGCAAACCGACATCGGCGTGCACCTGCCCAGCGAAGAAAGCCTGGCGCTGCGCGTGGCCGGCATGAAGAGCCGTGCCAGCGCGAGTCTGCGCTACCAGGCTACGCGCCAGGACCAGTTCTCGCTGACGCACTGGGGCGAGCGCTACCAGCTCCAGGCGGGCACCGAGGTGGGCAGCGGCCGACACAGCGCCCTGCAATACACCCACACCTACCGCCAGGATGCGCCCTCACTCGAATGGAGTGCGTTCTGGTCCACCCATGCCTACCGGCGCAAGGACCTGTCGGGCCTGCAGCCCATCGATCTCGGCCTCCAGCAGTTCCTCCCCGCCGATACCAACGAACTGGGCCGCGACTACTTTCTGCCCGACGATTTCAGTTTTTACGGGATCGAGCTTTCCACCAACACGCGCTATGCACAGGACTACACGCGCGCACTGCGCCCCTTTGCCAGCATCAGCCGCACCTGGCACAGTCGCCTGGGCCCGGGCTACGGCGTGCGCCTGGGCATGGCGGGCAGCCTGTGGGGCGCCGACCACCTGAGTCTGAGCTGGGGCCAGTCCAAGTCCGGCATCCAGACCCAAGGCACCACCCGCGACCTGCAACTGACCTACCGTCTTCATTTTTAATCCCCGATCCGGCACCATGAGGAACACCATGCACCACTACTCCACTGCCCTGCGACGCCTGCACACCCTGCTCATCGGCGGCGCCCTGTTGCTGCTCAGCGCATGCTCCACCCTGGACCGCGGCACCGCGCCTGCGCTGGAACGCCAGGCCACCTGGGTCGTGCTGCCTTTTGCCAACCACACCGAAACCCCGTTGGCCGGCAACCGGGCCGAAGCCATCGCACAGGCCTTGTTGCACGCCCAGGGCGTGGGCAAGGTGCTGCGCTATGAAACCGGCCCGCAACAGGAAGCCCTGTTTGATGCCGGGGACAGCAAGCGCCAGCAGGAAGCCCTGGACTGGGCCCGCGAACGCCAGGCGCGCTACGCGCTGACCGGGGCGGTCGACGAATGGCGCTACAAGGTGGGCGTGGACGGCGAACCCGCCGCTGGCGTGACACTGCAGATCATCGACGTGGCTTCCGGCGACATTCTGTGGAGCGGCACGGGCGGCAAGAGCGGCTGGAGCCGCGAAGCGCTCTCGGCCGTGGCACAGAAGCTGATCCGCGACCTGTTGCAGTCGGGCCTGTCGGGCGCCCGCTGACGCCTGTTTTCGCTGCCCATGACCAGTCCATCCGAAAAACCCGCACCGCGCCGCCAGCTGGCAGGCTCTGAATCGTCCGCACCTCTGACGCACCGACCCGCGCATTGGCCCGCCGCCCTGCTGGGGAAGCTGGCTGCCACGGACATCCGGCCCTGGGTCATGCTGGGCGAGACGCTGCTGCTCCCCCTGATTGCACTGGCACTCGGTTTTGCGTGGAATCCGCTCGATCCTCTCTGGAGCACCTCCGCGTTTCCCTGGTCGTGGCTGGCCCCGGTGATTCTGGCCCTGCGCTATGGCCCGCTGGCCGGGCTGGGCGGCGCAAGCGTTCTGCTCATGGGCTGGCTGACTATCAACCTGGGGCACTACGACGCGTTTCCCCAACTTTTCTTCCTGGGCGGGCTGATCCTGGTGATGCTGGTGGGGGAATTCTCCAGCCTGTGGCAGGCCCGTACCCGGCGCGCAGAAACACTGCAGCTCTACCTGGACCAGCGCCTGGAACACCTGGTGCGCCAGTATTACCTGCTGCGCCTGTCACACGACCGCCTGGAGCAGGAACTGATCGGCCGTCCCATGTCCATGCGCGATGCCCTGTCCACGCTGCAGGAAGTGGGCAGCGATGCACAAGGCCCCGAGACACTGCTGCGGCTGCTGGCCCAATACTGCCAGCTGGAAACTGCGGTGCTGTGTCCCGTGGTGGATGAACAGCTGGGCACGCAGGCGCTGGCCCGCCTGGGCGCACCCCGGCAGGTTCTGGAGAACGACCCCCTGGTGCAACAGGCGATCGAAACCCGCAAGCTGTGCCACATCAACGAAGTGCTGGCGACGCAGCAGCACAGCCGCTACCTGGTGGCCGCACCGCTGCTGGACCTGGGCGGCGAGTTGTACGGCCTGCTGCTCATTGAGGAAATGCCCTTTTTCTCGCTGCAGACAGAGAACCTGCAGACCATCAACCTGCTGCTGGGCTACTACACCGACGGTCTGTCCATGCAGGCCCTGGCGCGGCCCATCCTGCAGGTGCTGCCCGACTGCCCGGCTCCGTTTGCCTTTGAGGCCCAGCGCCTGTCGCACATCCGCGCCAGCACACGGGTTCCCAGCATCATCGTGGCGCTGGAATTTCTGCCGCGCGCCATTGCGCGCGACTATCCCCAGCAAATCCAGCGCCTCAAGCGGGAGCTCGATGAAAGCTGGCTGATTAGCGCCCCGGAACGCCAGATTCTGGCCGTCCTGATGCCGCTGGGCGATGCCAGTACCGCCGAGGGCTACATTCAACGCCTGGAAGCCTGGTCGCAGCAGAAAGGCGCACAGCCGCTGGCCGCAGCCGGGGTGTTCCCGCATGTGCTGCCGCTGGACACCGACGCCCCCCTGGCGGTGCTGCAACGCATCCACGGTCTGGTCCATGGTTAACCTCAAGCTCGGCATTGCCGCATTGCTGCTGGAGCTGGGCGCCTGGAGCGGCCCGCTGCTGATGGGCGGGAGCACCGACAGCGCGCTCGCCAGCTACCTGCTGGTGCATGCCCTGGCCTGTGTGATGCTGTCGCTGTTCCTGTTTCCGCTGTTGTCCACCCGGCAGGCCCGGCCGCGTCTGGCCATTGTCCTGCTGATGATGGTCTGCAGCTATGCCGTGCCCGTAGCGGGCTTTCTCGGCGTGCTGGCGGCCGCGCTGGTGCTGCGGCTGTACCGCAAGCCTGCGACCCACACCGAATTCGAGTCGCTGCAAATGCCGGAATTCGACCAGCACCAACGTCGCCAGGGTCATTTCCGCCATGCGGGCCTGCGCTCTTTCCTGGGCAATATCCATGCGCCCATCCAGTCGCGCCTGCGCGCCATGGTGGCGCTGCAATATGTGTCCGGGCGCACGGCCTCACCCCTGCTGCGCACCGTGCTGAGCGACCCCAGCGAAGACCTGCGCCTGCTCGCCTACGGCATGCTGGACACGCTGGAAAAGCGTGTCAACAGCAGCATTGATGCCGAGATGGGCACGCTGCGCGCCGCCCAGGCAGAAGGAGGGAACGCAGGCCTGCGCACACTGGAATCGGCGCAGCGCCTGTCTGACCTGTACTGGGAACTGATCTACCAGGATCTCGTTCAAGGCGATCTGCGCAAGCATGCCATCCAGGAGTCCCTGCGCTACTGCGACTGGGTGCTGGCCGAACAAGCAGACAACGCACAGCTGTGCTTGCGGCGCGGCCGCCTGCTGCACGAACAAAAGCGGCCCGATGAAGCGGCGCAGGCCTATGCGCAGGCGCGTGAACTGGGACTGCCGGCCACCCGCGTGCTGCCCTACCAGGCCGAACTGTGCTTTGACCGCAAGGATTTTGCCCAGGCCCATGCACTGATGCAGGAACTGGGCCAGTGGAGTGCATTGCCCCGCCTGCGCCCGGTGGTGGACTACTGGAGTCGGCGATGAACACGCGCAAGGCCGAAAGCGCCGATGTGGCGCTGGTGCTGGAGGGCACGTTCCCCTATGTCAGCGGGGGGGTCTCCAGCTGGATCAACCAGATCATCCGTGCGTACCCGGATATCCGCTTTGCCATTGTCTTTCTGGGCAGTCGCCGCGAGGACTACAAGGAATTCAAATACCAGCTTCCGGACAACGTGGTGCACTTCGAAGAGCACTACCTGTACGCCCATCTGAACGCCCACTACCAGCCCGCCAAGCGCGACGGCGACCGCCAGGCGTTCGATCTGATCGACCAGCTGATCGACACCCTGCACCTGGGGCCCGACAACCCACAGACCATGCAGGTGTTCCGCCAGGTGGCACTGGAGATGCGCCCCGGCGGCAAGCTGCAGGTCGAAGATTTTCTCTACAGCCAACGTGCCTGGGAAATCATCTGCAACGTGTACCGCGACCACTGCAGCGACCCGTCTTTTGTCGATTTCTTCTGGACCGTACGCATCATGTTCCAGCCCTTGTGGCTGCTGGCCCGCGTGGCCAGCGAACTGATCCCCGTGCGCGTGGTGCACTGCGCCTCCACGGGCTACGCGGGTTTTCTTGGCGGCCTGCTGGAGCAGACGCGCGGCACGCCGCTGGTGTTGTCCGAGCACGGCATCTACACCAAGGAGCGCAAGATCGACCTGTTCAAAAGCGAGTGGATCCGCGACAACCGCAACATCTTTCAGCGCGACCCGACGGAACTGTCGTACTTCCGCCAGATGTGGATCCATTTCTTCGAGTGGCTGGGCCGCTACTGCTACGCCTCGGCCGACCCCATCATTGCCCTGTACGAGGCCAACCGCCTGCGCCAGGTGGCCGATGGCGCCGCACCCGAGCGCACCTTCAACATTCCCAACGGCATCGCACTGGCACGTTTTGCGCCGCTGCGCACGCAGCGCCCGGCCACGCCGCCGCCAGTGCTGTGCCTGATCGGGCGCGTGGTGCCCATCAAGGACATCAAGACCTTCGTGCGTGCCATGCGCCGCGTGGTCAACGAGCTGCCCGGCGCCGAAGGCTGGATTGCCGGGCCCGCCGAGGAAGACCCTTCCTACGCAGAAGAATGCCAGAGCCTGGTGCGCAGCCTGGGGCTGGAGCAGAACATCCGCTTTCTGGGATTCCAGAAGGTCGAAGACCTGATGCCGCGCATTGGACTGGTGGTGCTCTCGTCCATCAGTGAAGCGCTGCCGCTGGTGCTGCTGGAGGGCTACGCGGCCGGGGTTCCTGCGGTGTCCACCGATGTGGGTTCCTGCCGCCAGCTGGTGGAGGGTCTCGACGCCGCAGACCAGGCCCTGGGCGCCTCGGGCAAGATCGTCCCCATTGCCGACCCGCAGCAACTGGCCGACGCCGCCCTGTCGCTGCTGCGCGACCCTGCGGCATGGCAGGCTGCCAGCCAGGCGGCCATCGCGCGGGTCGAGCGCTACTACACCGACACCATGATGTTCGACCGCTACCGCGCGGTCTACGACAAGGCCTTTCAACAGGCCCGGGGAGCGCACTGATGGCGGGCATCGGCTTCGAGCTGCGCCACATGCTGCGCAAGAACACGCTGCTGAGCCTGGTGCAGGCCTATGCCTATGCCAGCGTCATCGGCTCCGGGCCCTGGGTGTTCTCCATCGTGGGCATTCTGCTGATCGGTATCTTCAGCGCCAGCGTCGTGGTGCCGTCATTTCTGGTGACACAGTTCCAGACTTCGGTGACTTACCTGGTGGCCAGCAGCCTGATCCTGACCGGACTGGTGCAGCTGGCGTTCACCCGATTCATTTCAGACCGCCTGTTTGAAAAGCAGCAGGACCTGGTCTTGCCCAACCTGCATGGCCTGTTGCTGGTGGTACTGGTCGTGGCAGGCGCCCTGGGCAGCCTGGCGCTCTTCGTGGTACTGCCCGGCCAGGGCCTGCTGTACCGCCTGCTGATGCTGGCCGGTTTCACCCTGATGTGCGGGGTCTGGGTGCTGACGATTCTGCTGTCGGGCATGAAGCGCTACAAGGTCATCGTGGCGCTGTTCGGGCTGTCCTACCTGCTGATCGTGGTCAGCGCCCTGCTGTTGCGCCCCTATGGGCTGGAAGGACTGCTGGGGGGCTTTGTGCTGGGCAACTATGTCCTGCTGGCAGGCATGTGGCTGCTGGTGGTGCGTGAATTCAACCCCACAGGCCGCCTCGTGGCCTTTGACTTTGCACGCCGCAGCATGCTCTACCCCTCGCTCATGGCGATTGGCCTGCTCTACAACCTGGGCATCTGGGCGGACAAGTTCATGTTCTGGTATTTCCCGCCGACCTCGCAGGCCATCATCGGCGGCCTGCGGGCCTCGCTCATCTATGACATGCCCGTCTTTCTCTCCTACCTGTCGATCATTCCGGGCATGGCGGTTTTCCTGGTGCGCATCGAGACCGATTTTGTGGAGTTCTACGACAAGTTCTACGACGCCGTGCGCAGCGGCGGATCGCTCGAATACATCGAGTCCATGCGCGACGAAATGGTCTATTCGATCCAGCAGGGCCTGGGCGAGATCGCCAAGATCCAGACGCTGGCGGTGCTCATCACCTTCGTGGCCGGGCCCGCGATACTCGATGGTCTGGGCATCTCGCGGCTGTATTTGCCGCTGCTCCATGTCCAGGTCATCGGCGCAGGCCTGCAGGTGGGCCTGATGGCCATCCTGAATGTTTTCTTCTACCTGGACCAGCGCCGCACCGTGCTGCTGCTGTGCATCGAGTTCGTGGTGCTCAACGTCGTGCTGACCGGCCTGACCCTGGCCTTTGGTGCAGCGCTCTACGGCTACGGCTTTGCCCTGGCCACCCTGATCACCCTGTCCACCGGCCTGGCGCTGCTGACCCGCAGCCTCAACCAGCTGGAATACCGCACCTTCATGCTGCAATAACCGGCAGTACAGCACAATCCCCCAACTGCTTCTGAACGCCATGCACCCGTTTCACAACCTCTTGCGCCTGAGCGCCCTGCCCCTGACTGCACTCCTGGCTTCCTGTGGCGGTGGAGATTCGGGCGAGACTCCGGCCACCATCGTCGCCGTGCAGATCACGGCGCCAACGGCCACCGACAACGTTTTCACGGCCGGCACGCCTGTGGCCGTGCGTGCCAGCGCCACCCTCAATGGCGCTGCGGCCGCCGATGGCACAGTGGTCAACTTCTCGGCGCCTTCGGCGGTGTTTGTCCCCGCTGCACCCACCAGCCGCGCCGGGGTGGCTGCCAGCACATTGACCAGCAACGCCACCGGCCCTCTGGCAATCAGCGCATCCGTCACGGAAGGCGGCCAGACCGGCTCGGCAACGCAGACCCTCTATCTCCGGCCTCGGCCCGAACCAATGGGAGTCCTGGTACCGGCGTACTTCTACCCCTCTGCCAGCTCGGACTGGAACACGCTGACCGCCAGTGCGGCCGCCCATCCCTCGGTCGCCATCACGGCCATCATGAACCCCAACAACGGGATCTTCAGCAGTGCGGATGCCAACTTCACCCGCGCAACCACGCAGTTTGTGGATGCCGGGGGCACGGTGCTGGGCTATGTCTACACCCGCTACGGCAAGGGCAGCCGCTCGCTCGCCGATATCAAGGCGAATATCGACAAATACCTTCAGTTCTATGGACGTGAACGTATCGGCGGCATTTTTCTCGATGAAATGGCCAGTGACACTTCAAAACTCGACTTCTACCGGGAGATCTACCGCTACATCAAAGGCATTGATCCCAGCCTGCGCGTGGTGGGCAACCCGGGCCTGATTCCGACGGCTGGGTATGCCGGTGTCGCCGACACCCTGGTCAGCTTCGAAGGCACGGCGGCCGACTACCAGAAATACGATCCGCGCACGCAAAGCGCCTGGCTGTACACCCACACCAACAGAACGCAAGCCATGCTCACCCACAACACCGCCACTTGCAGCGCCATGCAGGGGGCGGTGCAGGCCGCTGCATCGGCCCGCAACAACGCCGGGTGGGTGTATGCCACCGAACGCGAGTTCAACTACGCCACGGGTGTGGGCAACCCCTGGGCGGCCCTGCCGACCTACTGGGATGCCCTGGTGCAGACAGTGGACGCCGTGAACACCGGGGCGACGCTGCCCCGCTGCTGAAAACCGGCCGGCGTTCAGCCGTTCAGCGCATCGGCGCGGGCCTGGGCGGCGGCAAAGTCGAGGTCGCCCGAGTAGATGGCGCGCCCACAGATCACGCCCTCCACGCCTTCGTCCTCCACGGCGCAGAGGTTCTCGATGTCCTGCATGCTGCCCAGTCCGCCGGAGGCGATCACCGGGATGGTGAGCGCCTGGGCCAGCTTGACGGTCGCCTCGACGTTGATGCCCGAGAGCATGCCGTCGCGCCCGATATCCGTGTAGATGATGGACTCGACGCCCCAGTCCTCGAACTTCCTGGCCATGTCCACCACTTCATGGCCGGTGAGCTTGCTCCAGCCATCGGTCGCCACCTTGCCGTCCTTGGCATCGAGGCCGACGATGATGTGGCCACCAAAGGCCGTGCAGGCGTCCTTGAGGAAGCCCGGGTTCTTGACGGCCGCCGTGCCGATGATGACGTAGCGCAGGCCGCCATCGATGTATTTCTCGATGGTGTCCAGGTCACGGATTCCGCCACCGAGCTGCACCGGAATGTCGTCACCCACCTCGCGCAGGATGGACTTGATGGCCGCGTAGTTCTTGGGTTTGCCCGCGAATGCACCATTGAGGTCCACCAGGTGCAGGCGGCGTGCGCCCGCATCCACCCATTTGCGCGCCATGGCGGCAGGGTCCTCGCCAAACGTGGTGGATTGGTCCATATCGCCTTGCTTGAGGCGAACGCAGTGGCCGTCTTTGAGGTCAATGGCGGGGATGAGAAGCATGGTGGATTCGAGGAAAAGGGGGCTTCGACAGGTTCAGCCCAGGCGAAAGAAAGGAACGGAAAAACGAACTTGTAAAGGCAGAGCGCAGCGAATGCAAGCGATCACGGATTCCAGTGCAGGAAATTGCGGTACAGCTGCAAGCCATGCTCCGCGCTTTTTTCTGGGTGGAATTGCGTCGCAAAAAGATTATCGCGCGCGATCGCGGCGGCGAAAGGACCACCGTAATCGGCCTCGCCTGCACAGTGGCGCGCATCGAGCGGCCGGGCATAAAAGCTGTGCACGAAATAGAAGTAGCTGCCGTCGGGCACTCCGGTCCAGACCGGGTGTACCGCACCGCCATGGGAGAGCTGGCGCACCTGGTTCCAGCCCATCTGCGGCACCTTGTAACGGCTGCCGTCCGGCTGGGTTCGCCCCGCCAGGTTGAACTTGAGCACCTCGCCATGGATCAGGCCCAGGCCCGGCGTATCGCCCTCGGCGCTGTGGTCCAGCAGCATCTGCATGCCCACACACACGCCAAACAGGGGCTTGGTGGCGGCGGCTTCGAGCACCGAGTCACGCAGGCCAGAGTCGTGCAGCTCGCGCATGCAGTCGGGCATGGCACCCTGCCCTGGCAGCACGATGCGCTGGGCGGCGCGCACGTCCTCGGGGCGCGAGGTGACAAGCACCTGCCAGCCACTGCCCTCGGCGGCGGCCTGCACGGCCTGCGACACCGAACGCAGGTTGCCCATGCCATAGTCCACGACCGCCACGGTTTTTACTACTGAATTCATAGCTGCTGGCGCACACCAGATAAGCGGTTGAGCCCGTTTTTACCTAGAATTTTTAGAGCGACCCTTTGGTCGACGGAATGGTACCGGCACTGCGCGGGTCGCGCTCGACGGCGGCGCGCAGCGCGCGTGCAAAGGCCTTGAACGCCGTTTCGCACTGGTGGTGGGCGTTCACGCCGCGCAGGTTGTCCACATGCAGCGTGGCGCCCGCATGGTTGACGAAACCCTGGAAAAACTCGTGCGTGAGCTGGGTGTCGAACGCGCCGATCATGCTGCTGGTGAACGGAATGTTCAGCACCAGGCCCGGGCGGCCCGAGAGGTCGATGACCACGCGCGAGAGCGCCTCGTCCAGCGGCACATAGGCGTGGCCGTAGCGGCGGATGCCTTTCTTGTCGCCCACGGCACGCGCGAACGCCTGGCCGATGGTGATGCCCACGTCTTCCACCGTGTGGTGGCCATCGATGTGCAAGTCCCCCTCGGCGTGCACCTCCAGGTCGATCAGGCCGTGGCGTGCGATCTGCTCGAGCATGTGGTCAAAAAAACCGATGCCGGTGTGCAGGCTGGACTGGCCCGTGCCGTCGAGGTTCAGGCGCACGGTGATGCGCGTCTCGGCAGTATTGCGGCTGACTTCGGCCGTGCGGTCGGTGGAGGCGGAAGGTACGAGTGCGGAGGAGGTCATAGCGAGGCCTGGAGTGCTTGCAACATGCGCATATTGTCGTCGGCAGAACCCACCGTCAGGCGCAGGCAATTTGCCAGCAATGGGTGCATTGTAGAAACGTTCTTGATCAGGACCTTGCGCTCGCGCATGCCGGCAAAGGTGCGGGCAGCATCCTGCACGCGCACCAGCACCATGTTGGCCTCGCTGTCCCAGCATTTCAAAATGCCAGGCATGCTGCGCAGAGCCGCCAGCAACGCCTCGCGCTGCGTACGCAGTTCGCGCGCCTGTTCGGCAAATACTTCGGCGTGCTCCAGCGCGAACAGCGCGGCCTCGCAGTTGAGCACGCTCACGTTGTAGGGCGGGCGCACCTTGTCGATCTCGCCCACCAGTGCCGCCGGGCCCGCCAGGTAACCCAGGCGCACCCCGGCGAGGCCGAACTTGCTGAGCGTGCGCATGAGCAGCACATGGCCATTGCGCTCGGGCTCGGCGCGCATGCGGTCCATCCAGGTGCGGCTGGCGAAGGGTTGGTAGGCCTCGTCCATGACCACGATGCCCCCCTGGGCGCCCACCGCATCCACGATGCGCTGCACCACCGCTTCGTCCCACAGGGTCGCTGTGGGGTTGTTGGGGTAGGCGATATGGGTGATGGCCGGGCGGTGCGCACGAATGGCAGCCAGCATGGCCGCCTCATCCAGCGCGAACTCGGGCGTGAGCGGCACCCCCACAAAATCGAGCCCCTGCAACTGGGCGCTCATGGCGTACATCACGAAGCCCGGCACCGGCGCCAGCACCACGGCACGCTGGCCGCCTTGCGCCTCGGGCGGGATGGCGCAGGCCAGGGACACCAGGCTGATGAGCTCGTCCGAACCATTGCCCAGGATCAGCGCGTGGCCGTCGGGCAGACCGGCATAGCGCGCCAGCGCGGCACGCAGCTCGTCGTTGCGGGCACCGGGATAACGGTTGAGCGCGAGGCTCCCCAGGCGCTGGCCCAGTGCAGCCTGCAGCGTCGGCGGCAGGCTGAAGGGGTTTTCCATGGCGTCCATCTTCAGCAGCCCTTCGGCCGATTGCACGGTGTAGGCATGCATGGCGCGCACGTCGGGGCGGATGCGGTTCAGGGCTTGTTCGGTGGTGGTCATTCGGTGGTGTCCAGTGCCGCAGGGGCCACGAGGAAGGGGTTGATGGGGCGCACGGCGTCCAGGGGCTGGTCGTGCGGCAGGGCCTCGGTCAGCAGGTAGCGGCAGCCCTGCTGGTGGGCGGACGAGAGGATCAGCGCATCCCAGTAGCCCAGGCCGTGGCGGTCCTGCAGGTCCCAGGCGCCGTCAACGGTGTAGGCATCGAGGTGGGGCGGAAGCCAGACGCGCAGGCGCCGCACCTGGGCACGTACCTGCGCCAGCACATGCGGACCCGAAAACCGCTGGATGGCCTGGTTGTACAGTTCGTTGAGCACCTGCGAGCTGATGCGCCCGCTGCGCGTCTCCCAGCAAAAACGCAGCCATTCACGGGCGCGCGCCTGGCGGGCAGAGTCGCGCTCGTCCACGCTGGCCAGCAGCACTTCGGTATCGACAAAGATCGGGGCGGTGGCCATGGCTCAGCGCAGAAAAAGCTGGTCGCGCGGCACATAGGGGCCGCTGGAAGCGCCCCAGGTCTCGAAACCCAGCGCCTCGCGCATGGCCTGGGCATAGGCGTCTTCCTGGCGCATCTTCTCGGCCAGCCACTCCCCCAGCAGACGCGAAACGCTGCTGCCGCGCTTGGCGGCCTCGATGCGCACCCACTCGGCGGTGGCATCCTCCATGGTGATGGTGACGTTTTTCATGGAACACAGTTTACACGAACTTCGTGCAACACGAACTTCGTGTAAATCCAGAATACTTGGCGATGGCGCAGAGTGCGCTGCGCTGACCCAACGCTCAGCGCGGCGTGAGGCGCAGCTCGGCCGCCTGGGCGTGCGCCTGCAGGCCCTCGCCATAGGCCAGCGTGGCGGCAATCGGGCCCAGCACTTGCGCGCCCGCCGCGCTCACCTCGATGAGACTGCTGCGCTTCTGGAAGTCGTACACGCCCAGCGGCGACGAAAACCGCGCCGTGCCGCTGGTGGGCAGCACGTGGTTGGGCCCGGCGCAGTAGTCGCCCAGGCTCTCGGAGGTGTAGGCCCCCAGGAAGATGGCACCCGCATGCTTGAGCAGCGGCTCCCAGCGGTGCGGTTCGTGGCTGGAGATTTCGAGGTGCTCGGGCGCGATGCGGTTGGAAATGTCGCACGCCTCTTCCATGCTGCGCGTATGGATCAGCGCACCCCGGCCGGTCAGGCTCTTGGCAATGATCTCGGCGCGCGGCATGGTGGGCAGCAGGCGGTCGATTTCGCGCTGCACCGCATCGATGTAGGCCGCATCCGGGCACAGCAGGATGCTCTGCGCCAGCTCATCGTGTTCGGCCTGGCTGAAAAGGTCCATGGCCACCCAGTCGGCAGGCGTGCTGCCATCGGCCAGCACCAGAATCTCGCTGGGGCCCGCGATCATGTCGATGCCCACGGTGCCAAACACATGCTTTTTGGCGCTGGCCACATACGCGTTGCCGGGGCCCGTGATTTTGTCCACCTTGGGCACGGTTTGCGTGCCATAGGCCAGCGCGGCCACGGCCTGCGCGCCGCCGATGGTGAAGGCCCGCGTGACGCCTGCCACGTAGGCCGCGGCCAGCACCAGCGGGTTCTTCTCGCCGCCCGGTGTGGGCACGACCATGATGATCTCGCCGACCCCGGCCACATGCGCTGGAATGGCATTCATCAGCACACTGCTCGGATAGGCGGCCTTGCCGCCGGGCACATAGATGCCCACGCGGTCCAGCGGCGTGACCTTCTGGCCCAGCAGGCTGCCGTCGGCATCGCGGTAGCTCCAGCTCTCGCCACAGGCCTTCTTCTGGGCTTCGTGGTAACTGCGCACGCGCGCGGCAGCGGCCTGCAGGGCTTCGCGCTGGGCGGCGGGAATGGCGTCGAAGGCGGCCTTGAGTTCGGCCTGCGTCAGCTCCAGCGCCTGCAGCGTGGGGGCTTGCAGCGCGTCAAAGCGGGCGGTGTATTCGAGCACTGCGGCGTCGCCCCGCTGGCGCACGTCGGCCAGGATGTCGGCCACGCGCTGCTCGATGGCGGCGTCCTGGTCGGCCGACCAATGCAGCCGCGCCGCAAAATCAGCCTCAAAAGTGGCGCTAACGCTTGATAGACGGGCGGGAGCAGCTACAAAATTCATAGTTCAACCTCCTTCAGCCGGGGGAATGGCAGCAGCAAACGCATCGATGATGCGGCGCAGCGGGGCCTGCTTGAGCTTGAGCGCCGCCTGGTTGACCACCAGGTGCGAGCTGATGTCCATGATGCGCTCGACCTCGACCAGGTGGTTGGCCTTGAGGGTGTTGCCGGTGGACACCAGATCGACAATGGCATCGGCCAGCCCAGTCAATGGCGCCAGTTCCATGCTGCCGTAGAGCTTGATCATGTCCACGTGCACGCCCTTGGTGGCAAAAAAATCGCGGGCAATGGCGGTGTACTTGCTGGCCACCCGCAGGCGGGCGCCCTGGCGCACGGCGTTTTCGTAGTCAAAGTCGGAGCGCACGGCCACGCTCACGCGGCAGCGGGCAATGCGCAGGTCCAGCGGCAGGAACAGGCCCGAACGGGCGGCGCCGCCCCATTCGGCGCTGTGCTCGATCAGCGTGTCCTTGCCGCACACGCCCATGTCGGCACCGCCGTACTGCACGTAGGTGGGCACATCCGAGGCGCGCACCAGCACCACCCGCACGTCGGGCTGGTTGGTTGCCAGAATCAGCTTGCGCGATTTCTCGGGGTCTTCCAGCACCGCGATACCGGCAGCGGCCAGCAGGGGCATGATTTCGTCAAAGATGCGGCCTTTGGAGAGAGCAAGCGTAATCATCAGATCCTTTCGATGTCTGCGCCCAGGCCGCGCAGTTTGGCTTCCATGCAGTCGTAGCCGCGGTCGAGGTGGTAGATGCGGTCCACCACGGTCTCGCCCTCGGCCACCAGGCCTGCAATGACCAGGCTGGCCGAGGCGCGCAGGTCGGTGGCCATGACGGTGGCGCCCGAGAGGCGCGGCACGCCTTCGGACACGGCCACCCGGCCATCGACCTGGATGTGTGCACCCAGCCGCACCAGTTCGTTCACATGCATGAAACGGTTTTCAAAAATGGTCTCGGTCACCGTGGCCGTGCCCTGCGCCACGCAGTTGAGCGCCATGAACTGGGCCTGCATGTCGGTGGGAAAACCCGGGTATTCGGTGGTGCGAAAACCCTGCGCACGCAAGGCCGCAGCGCCCGGGCTGCGCACATGGATGCCGCCCTGCGCAGCCTCAACGGTGGCACCAGCTTCGCGCAACTTTTCGATCACGGCATCAAGGTGATCCGCACGGGCATGGCGCAGAAAGGCATCACCCCCGGTGGCCGCTACGGCGCACAAAAAGGTGCCGGCCTCAATGCGGTCGGCCACCACGGCATGCGTGCAGCCGTGCAGTTGCGGCACGCCCTGGATGCGGATACGGCTGGTGCCATGGCCTTCAATCTGCGCGCCCATGGCGATCAGCATTTCGGCCAGGTCGGAGATTTCGGGCTCCTGTGCGGCGTTTTCCAGCACCGTCTCGCCTTCGGCCAGCGCGGCAGCCATGAGGAAATTCTCGGTGCCCGTGACCGTCACCATGTCGGTGGTGATGCGCGCGCCGTGCAGGCGCGTGCGGCCCTCGGGCAGGCGGGCAATCATGTAGCCGTGTTCGACCACGATCTCGGCGCCCATGGCGGTAAGGCCCTTGATATGCTGGTCCACCGGGCGCGAGCCAATGGCGCAGCCGCCCGGCAGCGATACCGTGGCCTCGCCAAAGCGCGCCAGCAGCGGGCCGAGGGCCAGCACCGAGGCGCGCATGGTCTTGACCAGCTCGTACGGCGCTTCGGGCGTGTTCAGGCCGCTGGCATCTATGCGCACGCTGCCATCGTCGCCGCGCTCGGCCACCACGCCCATGTTGCGGATGAGCTTGAGCATGGTGCTCACATCCTGCAGCCGGGGCACGTTGTGCAGCACCACCGGCCCGGCCGTCAGCAGCGCGGCGCACAGTTCGGGCAGGGCCGCATTCTTGGCGCCCGAGACCGGCACCTCGCCCTGCAAGGGGCGGCCACCGCGGATGAGGAGCTTGTCCATGGTCAGCAATTCAAAATATGAGTAAAAACAGGTTACAGCGCTTATCCATCAAGCGTTTATAGCTGCATTTTTAATAGCATTCAAGTCGATCAGCGCTCTGCCTGGGTCGCCCATTCGGCGGGGGTGAAGGTTTTCATGGACAGGGCATGCACTTCGTCGGTCAGCATCTTGCCGCCCAGCGTGGCATAGACGCGCTGGTGGCGTGCAATGGCGCGTTTGCCTTCGAACTCCGGCGAAACAATGGTGGCGTACCAATGGCGCCCATCACCTTCGAGCGTGATGTATTCACAGGCCAGGCCCGTGCTGATGAGGTTGCGGATTTCGTCAGCAGTCATGTCAGGTTTCCAGGAAAAGCCGCCCGCACCCTACAGGCCTGCGGACAGAAAACAGCGGCACCCGGCCGCCAACGGCGCGCGCGGGTCATGAACGAATCTTGTACCCGGTGCGCAGCAAACGCAGGGCCAGGGCACTCACACACAGCCAGGCCGTGCCCACGATGCCCAGACTCAGCCAGGGAGAAGCATCGCTCTGGCCAAAAAATCCGTACCGGAACCCGTCGATCATGTAGAAGAACGGATTCAGGTGGCTCACCGCCTGCCAGAACGGCGGCAGCGAACCGATGGAATAGAACACGCCCGAGAGAAAGGTCATGGGCACGATGATGAAGTTCTGAAAGGCCGCCATCTGGTCGAACTTGTCGGCCCACAGCCCCGCAATGATGCCCAGCGTGGCCAGCAGCGCCGCCCCCAGCAGCGCAAACACGATGATCCACAGCGGCGCCGCCAGCTCGGGCAGTGCAAAAAACAGCGTGACCAGAAAAACGCCCAATCCCACCACCAGCCCCCGCACCATGGACGAGCCCACATAGGCCACAAACCACGCGCGGTGCGACATGGGCGTGAGCAGCTGGAACACCAGGCTGCCCATGATCTTGCTCTGCACCAGGCTGGATGAGCTGTTGGCAAAGGCGTTTTGCAACACGCTCATCATCACCAGGCCGGGCACCAGGAAGGTGGTGTAGCCAATGCGGTCGTACACCTTCACATGGTCCTCCAGCACATGGCCGAAGATCAGCAGGTAGAGCACCGCGGTGAGCACGGGGGCGCCTACCGTCTGGAAGCTGACCTTCCAGAAGCGCAGCACTTCCTTGTAGAAAAGCATCTGCCAGCCGGTCATGCGTACCCCCGTGGCTGCGGGGCTGCGCCAGCGGTTTCCTCGGCCGCCGCGGCAGCGGCCATGACGTTGAGGAACACATCCTCCAGGTCGGCACGACGGATCTCGATGTCCTGCACCTCGACACCGGCCTCGCGCAGCGTGGCCAGATGGTGCTCGATGTCCTGGGCGTCATTGGCTGCCAGCTGCACCACCCGCCCCGTCACCCGGGCCTGGGCGGCCAGCGCGTCAGGCAAGGCGCTGTCGGTCTTGAAGACCAGCACATTGCCCGAGGCCGCCTTGAGCAGTTCGCTGGTACGGTCGAGCGCCACCACACGCCCGTTCTTGAGCATGGCAATGCGCCCGCACAGGGCCTCGGCTTCTTCCAGGTAGTGCGTGGTCAGCAAGACGGTGTGCCCCTGCTTGTTGAGCTTGGCAATGAAATGCCAGAGCGTCTGGCGCAACTCCACATCGACCCCGGCCGTGGGCTCGTC
The DNA here is from genome assembly GCA_026647025.1 of Giesbergeria sp. Taxonomy (GTDB): domain Bacteria; phylum Pseudomonadota; class Gammaproteobacteria; order Burkholderiales; family Burkholderiaceae_C; genus Simplicispira. The sequence goes on along the minus strand of JAPKHH010000029.1, from coordinate 3,646 downwards.
CAGCACGATGATGGGCGGCTTGTGCACCAGCGCCTGGGCGACCAGCACGCGGCGCTTCATGCCCCCCGAGAGCTGGCGCATATTGGCCTGTGCCTTGTCGGTCAGGCCCAGGCTGTGCAGCAATTCGTCGATCCAGTCGTCATTGCCCTTGACGCCAAAGTAGCCCGACTGGAAGCGCAGCGCCTCGCGCACATTGAAGAACGGATCGAACACCAGTTCCTGCGGCACCACCCCCAGCTTGCGGCGCGCCTGCGCATAGTCCTGCTGCACATCGCTGCCCTGCACCAGCACACGGCCACTGCTGGCACGCGCCAGGCCCGCCAGAATGCTGATGAGCGTGGTCTTGCCTGCGCCATTGGGACCCAGCAGGCCGAAAAATTCGCCCTCCTCGATGTCCAGGCCCACCCCGCTGAGTGCGTGGAAAGGGCCCCGGGGCGTGGAATAGGTCTTGGAAACGGACTGGAAGGAGACTGCGGGCATGGGAGAGAGCGATTTTACGGCCTCGGCCCGCGTCGGCTTGCGGCCACAGCCCTGCGCCGCTACAGGCCATGGGGCCATCACACCCCAGAGGCGTGCGCGGGGAGCAAGGAGTCCACGCCGTACAGCGCAGCCATGCCCGCCAGCGCCGGGGGCAAATCCTGGATGGACAGGGTTTTCTGGTGTGCCAAGGCGTCGCGGCGACATTCCAGCAGCACAGCCAGCGCCACACTGTCGAACACACGCAGCGCCCCAGCGTCGATCACCCAGTGCGATGCCTGGCCCGCACGTAGCCCCTGCAGCAACTGGCCGAGCACGCTGCTGGCCTGGCGGTGCGTCAGTTCTGCCGGCAAAGCCAGCACCACGTCCATGCCTTCAGCCTTTGGCATTGCTCAGGTTGCGGGCGGCCAGGGCCTCGATCAGGCCGTCAATGCCTTTGGCATTGATTTCCCGGGCAAACTGGCTGCGGTAGGTTTCCACCAGCCAGGCCCCCAGAACGTTGAGGTTGTAGATCTTCCAGCCGGTCCCCTGGCCCGGGGTTTTCTCCAGCCAGTAGTCCAGCTGTATCGGATCCCCTCGGCCCCGCACCTCCGTGCGCACCAGCACGTCCTTGTCCTCCGGACTGGCCCGCAGCGGCTTGACGTTGATCGTCTGGTCGCTCACCTGCGCCAAGGCACCGGCATAGGTGCGCACCAGCAGGGTCTTGAATTCGTCCTGCAGGCGCTTTTGCTGCTCGGGGCTGGCCTTGCGCCAGCCCGGGCCCACGGCGGCGGCCGTCATGCGGCGGAAGTTCACGTTCGGCATGATGGTCTTGTCCACCAGCGCGATGACCTTGTCGAGATCGCCGGCCTTGATGGATTTGTCGGCACGCAGGGCATCGAGCACTTCGGTGGACAGGCGCTGCACCATCGCATCGGGCGCCTCATCTGCCGCATGCACGGCCCCTGCTCCCGCCAAAGCCCATACAGCCGCCAGACTGGCCACCAGGCGGCCCAAAAAACGTCGGTTCATCATTTCTTCCTCACTTCATTGCGCCTGCACCCAGGCTCACTCTTGCGGTTCCGGGGGCAGGCGACCGTCATCGCTGCCCGGCGCAGGTCCGCGCCCGGCGGCATCGGCAGCCCGCTGGCTGCGCACCTGCAGGAACACGTCGCGCGTAAAGCTGTATTTGTCCAGCGCCGCGCCGTCGAGCACTTCGCCTGCACGCAGCAGGTTCGCACGGGTGTCCACCGCACGCAACGCATACAGGCTGTTGCGGGCTGGTATGGGATCGACATGGCGCACGGGGTTGCCCCGCATGTCCACCGGCAAGGCCAGCGTGTCGCGCACCGTGGACGGCCCCAGAATGGGCAAAACCAGGTACGGGCCGGGCGGCATGCCCCAGCGCCCCAGCGTCAACCCGAAATCCTGCTTGTGCCGCTCCAGCCCCATCTCGCTGGCCACGTCGAGCACGCCGCCCAGACCCATGATGGTGTTGATGCCCACGCGGAAGAAGCTCGACAAGGCCCCCTCGGCACGCAGCTGCAAGGTGTTGTTGACGAACGACCAGGCATCGCCCAGGTTGGAAAAGAAATTGCTGACCCCGGTGCGCACCGGCGCAGGCGTGGCCTGCTGGTAGGCTGTGGCCACGGGCTTGAGCAAGGCCGAGTCCACTGCATCATTGAACCGCGTCATGCTGCGGTTGTAGGGCTCCAGCGGATCATCGGGATGGGCCTGCGGGCCACTGGCGCAGCCCGCCAGCACCAGCGCACCCAACAAAAGCGCCGCAGTCCGGGCAGCGCCCGGCAACGTGGCAGTTGGTTCTTCAGGGCGGAGAACGCCCTCGGTCGTGGCGGTAGTCATTTGCTGCTGTCTGCTGGGGGCACGCCTTCGGCGGCTTTGTTGAAGAGAAACTGGCTGATGAGGTTTTCCAGCACGATGGCGGACTGCGTGGCAACCACGACATCCCCCGGTGCCAGATTGTGCTCGTCTGCACCGGCTTCGATGCCGATGTACTGCTCGCCCAGCAAGCCGCTGGTGAGAATCTTGAGCGAACTGTCTTTCGGGAAAGCATAGCGGTCCTGCAATTGCAGCGTGACGCGGGCCTGGTAAATCTTGTCATCAAACGTGATCGATTCCACACGCCCCACCACCACGCCTGCGCTGCGCACCGCCGCCTGGGGCTTGAGGCCGCCAATGTTGTCGAATCGCGCCGTCACGCGGTAGCCCGACTGGAAGTTCAGGGTCAGCAGATTGGCGGATTGCAGCGCCAGAAACACCAGCGCAACCACACCGAGCATGACGAACAGGCCGACCCAGACATCGTTCTTGGACTGCTGCATCGTTATTCCTTCTTTCTCTTCAGATACTGAACATCAGGGTCGTGAGGATGAAGTCCAGACCCAACACGGCCAGAGACGCCATCACCACGGTGCGCGTCGTGGCCCGCGACACACCTTCGGGCGTGGGCCGGGCCGTGTAGCCCTGCAGCAGCGCCACAAAGGTGACCGTGAAGCCAAACACAATGCTCTTGGCGACGCCGTTGCCCACGTCGCTGAACACATCCACACCGCCCTGCATCTGGCTCCAGAAAGAGCCCCCGTCCAGACCGATCATGGGCACGGCCACCACCCAGCCGCCGATGACGCCCACCGCGTTGAACACGGCTGCCAGCACCGGCATGGCAATCACGCCCGCCCAGAAGCGCGGCACCAGGATGCGGCGCACCGGGTCCACGGCCATCATCTCCATGGCGCTGAGCTGCTCGCCCGCGCGCATCAGCCCGATTTCTGCCGTGAGCGACGTGCCCGCACGCCCGGCAAACAGCAAGGCGGTGATCACCGGCCCCAGCTCGCGCAGCAGGCTCAGGGCCACCAACTGGCCCAGCGCCTCGGTCGAGCCAAAGTCCTGCAGCGTGTAGTAGCCCTGCAGCGCCAGCACAAAGCCCACGAACAGGCCCGATACGGTGATGATGGCCAGCGAATAGTTACCCAGAAAGTGCACCTGGTCGCGCACCAGCGCGGGTCGGCGCAAGGCCTCGGGCGCCAGCAGCGAAGCGGACGAGGCGCCGGCCGTGCTCCACGTTGTCATAGAAGGGAGTCGGCGGGATCGCCGCCACGCCGATTCTGTCCACGAGGTGCATGCAGAACGCACGGTCGTCCGGGAAGCCGAAGGGCGTGTGGTCGGCCAG
>JAPKHH010000028.1:0-31072 GCA_026647025.1 Giesbergeria sp. | reverse complement strand
TCTGGCCAACCGCACGGGCCTGGCCCAGGGCGCCGCACGGGTGCTGGCCGATGGCACGGCCATCACGGTCATGCTGCTCGACCTGGACCGGTTCAAGCCCATCAACGATGCGCACGGGCATGACGCGGGCGACGTGGTGCTGCGCGCGGTGGCCGAGCGACTGCAGTCCCAGATCCGGCCCCATGACCTGGTGGCACGGCTGGGCGGAGACGAATTCATCCTCCTGCTGGCGGGCCACCTGCCCGATGCGCAATTGGCCGCCATGGCCGAGCGGCTGGGCGCAGCCATCCAGGCGCCGATCCCTTTCCAGGGCAAGGCCTTGACGGTGGGGTCGAGCACCGGTATCGCACGCAGTCCACAGGACGGCCAAACCCTGACCGAACTGGTACGCAGCGCCGACAAGGCCATGTACCAGGCCAAGCAGGCGCACGGCGGCTACGCCTTTCATCGCACCGTCTGATGGCGGGCACCGGGGCGGCCGTGCCGGGCATCGGCAGCGATGCCGCCGCCCTCAATTCCCCCGCTTGTTCAGCAGCGCGGTGGCCGCACGCGAGTGGGGCTTGCGCCCCAGAAAATCGCTGATGTAGGCCCCGGCATCGATGAGCTTGTCGAGGTCAATACCGGTCGCTATGCCCATGCCGTGCAGCATGTAGACCACATCTTCCGTGGCCACATTGCCCGTGGCGCCCTTGGCGTAAGGACAACCGCCCAGGCCCGCCACGGAGGACTGGAAGTTCCACACCCCCAGCTCCAGCGCGGCCAGCGTGTTGGACAGCGCCTGGCCATAGGTATCGTGGAAGTGGCCCGACACCTCGTCGATGGCGTAGTGCTGCAGCGCGGCCTCGATGGCGTGCTGCACCTTGCGCGGCGTGCCCACGCCAATGGTGTCGGCCACGTCCACGCGCTGCACACCAATACCCTTGAGCAGCCCGGCCAGGTAGGCCACACGCTCGGGCGCAATCTCGCCCTCATAAGGGCAACCCACGGTGCAGCTCATGGCCCCGCGCACCGCAATACCGGCGGCCAGCGCAGCCTCGACCACCGGCGCAAAACGCTCGATGCTCTCGGCAATGCTGCAGTTGATGTTTTTCTGGCTGAAAGCCTCGCTGGCCGAGCCGAAGACGACGATTTCGTCAGGCTTGTCGAGCACGGCCGCCTCAAAACCTTGGCGGTTGGGCGTGAGCACCGAGTAGCGCACGCCGCTCTGGCGCTGCATGCCCTGCATCACCGCGTGGTTGTCTGCCATTTGGGGCACCCATTTGGGCGACACGTAGCTGGTGACTTCGATCTCTTGCAGGCCCGCCGCTTGCAGGCGGTGCACCAGCCCGATCTTGACCTCGGCCGGCACGGGCAATTTCTCGTTCTGCAGGCCGTCGCGCGGGCCGACGTCGATGATCTGGACGCGGTTTGGCATGTTTCCAACGCTCATATATTCACTCCATCAAAATTTTCTATAAAATCTTGTGCAACACGGCCCCCTTCGACGTAACTGCCTCGGCAGCCAAGTTGCTTGGGGGTTTTTTCTTTCCGCCCGTTTTGTGTCATGCCCATGTGTCCCGCCAGTTGGCAGGTGCACCCATGCCGACCAGATTCAGCCCAAGGTGCCCAAGGTCAGGGAAAGTTGCCAGATGATCCTTCATGCGCACCGGCCAGGACGAGGTCGGATTGATCACCCCCAGCATCTGCCGCAGTATCTGCAGCAGCAAGAAGCACCGGGCCTGGGCGTGCGGATGCCCTGCAAACGCCGCCACCCAGGGCATTTCGTCTTCGGAAGGCAGTTTGGGCTGGTCCACGATGTTGCGGTTCCACAAACGACTGTGGTGGGCACACACATTACGCAGGTAGTTCAGGCTGCGCAACCAGGTCGCAAGCACCCGCCCGTTTCGCACGCCGTACTTCGCCGCAATGGCGTCCTGCTCGGCCTCGCGCATGCCACCAAACAGGGTGGACAAGGTGCCAAAGTCCCACACCTCGCACGCTACCCAGATCGCCAGCGGTAAGCCATACTTTGTGCGGTTGTGGGCCACGAACTCCTCTTTGGACCGCAAAATCAGCTGAGCGAGTTTCGCCAGCCATTCATGGTGCCGGGTCAAGCCACTGTCGCGGTTCAGCGCCTGGCTGAACGTGTGGTGAAACAGATCGGCGCGCAGATAAGCAAAGGGGTCCAACAGCCCCAATGTGTGCGACACATCCACCCGCAGCGCAATCTCCACTCGCTCCAGCGCGTCCATCGCCAACAGGCGCAGCTCCTTGTCGAACACATACAGATCCACGGCGTTCTGAAACGTCGCACCGGGCTTGAAGTGGTCCAGCGCCACCGTCTCCACCTTGCCCAGACGTCGGTCGTGCCTTGCATCCCACACGCAGCACAGGCCTGATCGCTCCCGAAAGGCAAACCAGTAGCCGCTGAGCCGGTAGTAACCAATGCGGTGCAGATAGCTCAGAGCCTTCTCCGGTTCAGACACCTGCATGCCGCGCGACCGCAGCTTGTCCAGCTGCTGTTCCAGACTGAGCCAGGGTTTGGGGTAGCTCATGCCCAAATCTCGCTTACGTCATAGAGTTTCATGCACATCTCTTTTTGTTGCTCGCCTAGGCACACATGAAACGTAGGCGGTGCTTCTCTACAAACGTCGGACGCAATGACTCGTCCTTCCAGCCAGCCTCAGCGTCGTACTGGGACATCTGCGTCCGAGCAATGTAGTCCAGCGTGACGTCTTCGCTGACCAGCCATTGAGGGTCCGGTTGATATTTCTGGTGGCCCTTAATCGCGGCTGATGCAGGAAAGAACGTGATGACCTGTGGATTGCTTTGTTGCAGATCCCACAGATAGTGCAGATTTCCGTTGCTAAGGATGACAAACCGGCAGTTCTGCGATTTAGCGTACTTGCACGCTGGCTCCTTGCCGATCAGCGGATTCTGACCCTCGGCCTTGGCTTCGAGGACGACGAGCGGAAACCCATGTTCATCCATCAAGAGAAAGTCGACAAAACCATTTCCAACAGCCTCAAAGTCATTGCCCGGCGCATCAATCTGCGGCTGGGTGAGCTTGCCATTCGGCTCAAGCACGACGTTGGCACGGCCATGTACATCATCAAAGAAGCGCCAACCCACTGCCTCCGGCAGCTTGTTGATCTCGATCCCCGCCTTGGCTTCTTTTGTGGGCATTCGGCTATTGTGCCGGGTCAATAGCCACGCACGGGGTCCACGATACCGGCAATGGCCTCGCCACGCTCCAGCGCGCCGATCTTGCCCACCATCTGCGCGATGCTCTCATCGCGCAGCGTACGTGCCGAGGTGTGTGGCGTCAGCGTGATTCGCGGGTGGCGCCAGAATGGGTGGCCTGCGGGCAGCGGCTCGGTGCGGAACACGTCGAGCGTGGCGCCTGCCAAATGGCCGCTGTCCAGCAAGGCGATCAGATCGGCATCCACCAGATGCGCGCCGCGCGCCACGTTGATGACATAGCCGCCTGGTTGCAGACGCGACAGGCTGGCACGGTTCAGAATGTTTTCCGTCTCGGGCGTGAGCGGCAGCAGGTTCACCAGCACGCGGCTGGCGGCCAGGAAATCGCTCATGCCGGCTGCGCCACTGAAAGTGCGCACGCCGTCGAGGGCCTTGGGGCTGCGGCTCCAGCCGTTCACCGGAAAATCGAAGTGCGCAAGCGCCTTGGCCACCCGCGCACCCAGCACGCCCAGGCCCATCACACCCACCGGAAAATCCTGGCGCAGGCGCGGCTTGCGGAAGGCCCATTGGCCTGCGCGCATGGCAGCTTCGCAGGCATCGAATTCGCGGAAATGGCGGATGACGGCATGGCACACGTATTCAGCCATCTGCACGGCCATGCCTGCATCGTCCAGCCGCACCACCAGGGCATGGGGTGGCAGTTTCAACTGGAGCAAGGCATCCACCCCCGCGCCAATATTGAACAAGGCCTTGAGGGCGCGTTGTTCGTCCAGGAACTGCTGGGGCGGCGCCCAGACCACTGCGTAGTCGGCCGCAGGAGCGCCGGGCTGCCAGACGCTGACGGCCGCGCCCGGCAGTGCCGCCTGCAGGCCCTGCAGCCAGGGCTCGGCCTTGGTGTCGGTGCAGCAGAAGGCGATATTCATGGGCAAAACGTCTCCCAGCTGCCGTCCTCTTACGCTGCGGTCAACTTGAGCAGCTCGGCGCCTTCCGCCACCTGGTCGCCCGGCGCGTAGAGCAGCTCGGCCACCACGCCGTCGGCAGGCGCGGCAATGGTGTGCTCCATCTTCATGGCTTCCATCACGGCCAGGGCCTGGCCCTTGCTGACCTTGTCACCCGCCTGCACGGCAAACGACACCACCTTGCCCGGCATGGGCGCCGTCAGGCGCCCGCCTTCGTCCTGGTCTTCGCCGGCATGGGCGAGCAGGTCGATGGCGACAATCTGCGTCGCGCCTTGCGGGGTGAAAACATGGTCCGTCTCGCCCTGGGCATACACAGCGGCCAGCGTGCGCTGGCCTGCGTATTGCAGGTCGATGCCACGTTCGGTGGGCGCAAACACCAGCGGGCCAGTCACGGCCTCGGCGCCCTCACCCACGGTCAGGCGCAAGGCGCCGTCGTGCAGGTAGGCCAGGCTGGCCTTGGCATGCACGCCGCCAAAATCAAACTCGAAGCGGCGCTCCACCAGGCCGTGCGAACGCCAGCCATCGCGGCGGCTGAACGGGTCTGCGCCTTCGCTGGCACGCTCGTGCAGCAGGGTTTGCGCCACGGCGGCGGCGGCGGCCAGGGGCAGGCCGACGCTCTCCTGCTTGAACAAAACGGCTTCCTCGCGCGGGATCAGGGCCGTATCCAGCTGGGCCTTGGCAAACGAATCGGTGCGGGCCACCCGGCGCAAAAACTGCACATTGGTGGCCAGGCCGACGATGTGGGTTTGCGCCAGCGCCTCATCGAGCCGCGCCAGGGCCTGTTCGCGCGTGTCGCCGTGCACGATGAGCTTGGCCACCATGGAGTCGTAGAAGGGGCTGATGGCATCACCCTGCCGCACGCCGGAATCGACCCGCACCGCGCCTCGTTCAAAGCTCACGCACTCGGGCAGGCCGTACACATGGAGTGCGCCCGTGGCCGGCAGGAAGTTGTTGTCGGGGTTCTCGGCACAGATGCGCGCTTCGATGGCGTGGCCGGTGATCTTCAGTTGGTCTTGCATGCACGGCAGCGGCTCGCCCGAGGCCACGCGCAGTTGCCACTCCACCAGATCCTGGCCGGTAATGGCTTCGGTGACGGGGTGCTCCACCTGCAGGCGCGTGTTCATTTCCATGAAGAAGAACTTCATCTGCTCGGGGTGCGCGTAGCCGCCGGGCTGCTCGACGATGAATTCCACCGTGCCTGCGCCCACGTACTGCACCGCACGCGCTGCTGCCACCGCCGCCTCGCCCATGCGTGCGCGCAGCTCGGGTGTCATGCCGGGCGCAGGGGCTTCTTCCAGCACCTTCTGGTGGCGGCGCTGCACCGAGCAGTCGCGCTCGAACAGGTACACGTAGTTGCCCTGGGTGTCGCCAAACACCTGGATTTCGATGTGGCGCGGGCGCTGCACGTATTTTTCGATCAGCACGGCGTCGTCGCCAAAGCTGTTGATGGCTTCGCGCTTGCACGACGCCAGCGCGGCGGCAAAGTCCTCGGACCTGTCCACGGCACGCATACCCTTGCCACCGCCGCCCGCACTGGCCTTGATGAGCACAGGGTAGCCAATACGGTCGGCCTCGCGCTGCAGCAACGCCGGGTCCTGGTCTGCGCCGTGGTAGCCGGGCACCAGGGGCACGCCGGCCTTTTCCATGAGCTGCTTGGACTCGGCCTTGAGGCCCATGTCCTTGATGGCCGACGCAGGCGGGCCGATGAACACCAACCCGGCGTTCGCGCACGCCTGGGCAAAGTCTTCGTTCTCGCTCAGGAAGCCGTAGCCGGGGTGGATGGCCTGGGCACCGGTGGCTTTCGCCGCTTCGATGATGCGCTCCCAGCGAAGGTAGCTGTCCTTGGGAGCGCTACCGCCGATGTGCACGGCCTCGTCACACACGGCGACATGCTTGGCGTGGGCGTCGGCGTCGGAATACACGGCAACGGTTTTCACGCCCATACGACGGGCGGTGGCCGCAACGCGGCAGGCGATTTCACCGCGGTTTGCGATCAGGATTTTTTTAAACATATGGGTTCTCCGCGTTGAAACCGCCTGCACACGCTGCGCGTGCCAGGCAATTTGGCTTCGCCGCTGCACCGCGTTGCGGCTGGTCACCGCGGCTGGCAATCAGGATTTTCGTGAACATTTATGTCGCCCTCTCAGAACCAGAAACAAAGGAAGAAATGCGGCGCAGCACCGCGCGCAGGAATTTGAACAAGACCCAGGTCATCGCCCACATGGCCAGTACCGTGACACACAGCACCCCGGCAAAGACCAACGGGCTGGTCAGGGCCAGCCACAGGGCGCCCAGCACCAGCCCATCCTCGAACAGGCTGGCCGACACGTTGGAAAACGGCTCGGGCGAAGTGTTGATGGCCGCCCGGGCCGTGGTCTTGGCAGCTTGGCTGGTGGCCGCCAGCGTGCCGCCCAGCAGCGCCGCCACAGCGGCCATGGTGGTGCCATCGGCACCGAACACGCCCGCCGCCAGTGCGGCCCCCGCGGGGATGCGGATGACGGTGTGCAGCAGGTCCCACACCGAATCCAGACCCGGAATCTTGTCGGCGAAGAACTCGACAAACAGCATGAAACCACTGGCCACCAGCAGTGCCGGGTGTTGCAGCACCTGCAGCCCTTCGGGCAATGCCACCCAACCCGCCAACCCCGCCAGACCGGTGATGAACACCACCGCATACAGCCGCAAGCCACTGGCCCAGCCCAGCGCGGCGGCCAGCGCCAGCAGGCCGGGCGTGTCCAGCGTGGCCGTGGCCCGTGCTGCGGCTTCGCCCACGGCACGGGCGGCCTGGCCGTCCACATGCAGGCCCAGCGTGTGAAGCCACTGGACGATGCTGTACCAAAGAGAGTCCATGAGGGTGGTCCATGCCGTACCGGGCTACGCGCCGCCGCTCAGGCCTGCAGCCACGCAGGCTTGCGCTTTTGCAGAAACGACTGCACGCCTTCCTTGCCCTCGCTGCTGGCGCGGATGTCGGCAATGCCTTCCACGGTGGCGGCGATCAGCTCGGCGTTGATCTCCCGCTCGGCCACATCGATCACCAGGCGCTTGCAGGCGCGCACGGCGTTGGGGCTGGCGGATGTGAGCGCCTTGAGCAGTTCATCGACCTTGGCATCGAGTGCCTCGGCCGCGACCACCTCGTGCACGAACCCTGTGCGCAGCGCCTCCTGCGCGCCAAAACGCTCGGCCGTCAGAAAGTAGCGATGCGCCGCACGCGCGCCCATGGCGCGGATCACATAGGGGCTGATGGTGGCGGGGATCAGGCCCAGCTTGACTTCGCTCAGGCAGAACCCTGCCGTATCCACGCAGACGGCCATGTCGCAGGCAGCCACCAGGCCCATGCCGCCCGCATACACATCGCCCTGTACGCGGGCGATGGTCGGCTGGGGGCATTCGTAGATCACGCGCAGCATTTCAGCCAGCTTGGCAGCATCTGCCAGGTTTTCCTCGCGCGTGTAGTCGGCCATGCGCCGCATCCAGTTCAGGTTGGCACCGGCGCAGAAGGCTGGGCCCTCGGCAGCCAGCACCACGGCGCGCACGTCGGCACGGGCGCCCACCTCGGTGAAGGCGGCGGTCATGTCGGCAATGACTTCGTCGCTGAAGGCGTTGCGCACCTCGGGCTGGGTGAGCGCGATGCGGGCAACGGCGCCCGCGTAGGTGATTTGCAGGTGGCTCATGGTGCGGCGGCTTCGGTTTGCAGGAAATAGACCAGATCCAGCTCAGGGCAAGGCTGTCCCAGCGCGGTCAGCGCTGCCGTGATCTGGCCGCGGTGGTGCGTGCCATGGTTGAACACATGGGCCAACGTGGCAGCAAAGGGCAGCGAGGCAGGCGTGCCGCGCATGGTGGTGTAGGCGAGCTGGCCTGCAAAGCGCTCTGCGGGCCAGCGGGCGATCAGCGGCTCCCAGCAGGCAGCGCCCGCCTGCAGGCGCTCGGCCAGCGCCACGCGGTCGGGCTCTACCTCGGCATTCAGCGCCAGCTTGGGTGAAATGCCTTCGTCAAAGCGGCGAAACCACAGCAAGTGTTCGCCCACCAGCAGGTGGTTGAGCGTGCCATGAATGCTTCTGAAGAACAGGCCGACATCGCGGCGGTAGGCGTCATCCGAAACGGCCGCCACCGACTCCAGCACACGCGCCGTGGCCCACACGTTGTAGCGGGCGAAGGCTCGAAAGTGGGTGTGCCAGGGGCTTATCGCGGCCATGTGTGCAGCTCTCCCAGCGATTGGAGGGCGTCGAAATCAGCGTCGCGGTGCAGCAACGTGTGTTTGTGTGTCATGCAGTAGCTGGCGAGCAACACGTCGATGGGGCTGTGCACGGTGCGTCCGGTCTGGCGCAAGCGCCAGTAGCGTTCGGCCGCCAACAAAGCATTTGCGGCGCCTCCAATCTCCACCTGCGGCAACTCCGCCATCAAGCGACCAGCTTCACGCATGGCCTTTCCCTCGCGAAAGCCGCGCATCACCTCAAACAACACCAGGTCGGCCATGCCCACGTCCATGCCGGGGTCGCCCAGGCACTGCCTCAGTGCAGCGACTGGGGCCCCGCTCGCGCCCCGAAAGAAGTCGATCCAGACACTGGAGTCGGCCAGAATCATGGGGACTTGCTCCGCGAGCTTGCCGGGCGTGGCATTCGGGGCTGCTTCTTGATGGCCACGGTCTCGTCCCGCTTGGCTGGCTTCGCCGCATAGGACGCCTGGCTCTCGTGTACGGCCGGGGCCGACGTCTGCGCCCAGCCCGCGTCGGAATCGTCCCACTGCAACTGACCCTGCAAGGCGAGCAAGCCCTCGTAGACCTTGCGGCGGCGCAAAAGACGCAAGCCCTCTTCCACCGCTTCGCGCTTGGTGGTAAAGCCGCCGGCCTCCATGGCTGCGGCCATCAATGTGTCGTCAATGTCGATGTTGGTGCGCATGGCAATCGCCTTTATGTGTATGAATTCAACAAATCATACACATTACATGCGGAAAAGGCCAAACTTGGTGTCTTCGATCGGCGCATTGCGCGACGCGGCCAGCCCCAGCGCCAGCACGCGGCGCGTGTCGGCAGGGTCGATCACGCCGTCATCCCAGAGGCGGGCCGTGGCGTAGTAGGGGTGGCCCTGGTCTTCGTACTGGCGGCGGATGGGGGCCTTGAAGGCTTCTTCTTCCTCCATGCTCCACTGGCCGCCTTTCAACTCGATGCCGTCGCGCTTGACGGTGGCGAGCACGCCAGCAGCTTGGTCGCCCCCCATCACGCTGATGCGCGCGTTGGGCCACATCCACAGAAAGCGGGGCGAGTAGGCGCGGCCGCACATGCCGTAGTTGCCGGCGCCAAAGCTGCCGCCGATGATGATGGTGAACTTTGGAACACTCGCCGTGGCCACGGCCGTGACCATCTTGGCGCCATTGCGCGCGATGCCTTCGTTTTCGTACTTGCGGCCCACCATGAAGCCCGTGATGTTCTGCAGGAACACCAGCGGAATCTTGCGCTGGCAGCACAGCTCGATGAAATGCGTGGCCTTGAGGGCGGACTCGGAAAACAGGATGCCGTTGTTGGCGATGATGCCCACCTGCATGCCCTCGATGCGCGCAAAACCGGTGACCAGCGTGGTGCCGTAGCGCGCCTTGAACTCATCGAACTCGCTGCCATCGACGATGCGGGCAATGATCTCGCGCACATCAAAGGGTTTGCGGGTGTCCACGGGAATCACGCCATACAGTTCGTCTGCTGCAAATTTAGGAGCTGTTGGCGCATGATCTGCGGGCGCTGAAGCCTTGTTTTTATTCAAATTCTTGACCGCCATGCGCGCCAGCTTGAGGGCATGCAGGTCGTTTTGCGCCAGGTGGTCGGCCACACCCGACAGGCGGGTGTGCACGTCGCCACCCCCCAGGTCCTCGGCCGTGACGACCTCTCCCGTGGCGGCCTTGACCAGCGGCGGGCCGCCCAGAAAGATGGTGCCCTGGTTCTTCACGATGATGGATTCGTCGCTCATCGCGGGCACATAGGCGCCGCCGGCCGTGCAACTGCCCATGACCACGGCAATCTGCGCAATGCCCTGCGCGCTCATGTTGGCCTGGTTGAAGAAGATGCGGCCAAAGTGGTCGCGGTCAGGGAAAACCTCGTCCTGGTTGGGCAGGTTGGCGCCGCCCGAGTCCACCAGGTAGATGCAGGGCAGGTGGTTCTGCTGCGCCACTTCCTGGGCGCGCAGGTGCTTCTTCACCGTGAGGGGGTAGTAGGTGCCGCCCTTCACGGTCGCGTCGTTGCACACAATCATGCAATCGACACCACTCACGCGGCCGATGCCGGCAATCAGGCCCGCGCCGGGGGCGTCGTTGTTGTACATGTTGAGCGCCGCCAGCGGTGCCAGCTCCAAAAACGGCGTGCCGGGGTCCAGCAGCATCTGCACACGTTCGCGCGGCAGCAGCTTGCCACGCGCCACATGCTTGGCGCGCGCGGCCTCGCCGCCGCCCTCGAAGGTGCGGGCAATGTGGGCGTTCAGGTCTTCGACCAGCGTGCGCATGGCGGCGGCATTGGCCAGAAAATCGGCCGAACGGGCGTTCAGTTGGGTCTGCAAAACGGGCATGGAGAGTCTTTCCGGTATGCGGGGAAGGTGGGGCCGGACGCCGCAGCGTCACTTCTGCCACGAAGGTCTGCCCCAAGAATACGCTCCCTGGCCGCAGCGGGGTTGCCAGCGTGGTTGCAAATCACGCCACATTTGCGGCAAACTCCCCGGGTGACTGCGACCCCTTCCCTGCCCCCCGCCACCCCATTCTTTCCGCCCTTGCCCACCGGCCCCGCTGCCACGCCCATGGCTTTTGTGCAGGCCATTGTGCTGGCCTGTCGGCGTGCCGGGGTTGCACCAGAAACGCTGCTCCAGCAGGCACAAATCACGCCACAGGAAGTGGAAAACCCCGAGGCTCGCGTGACCGCCTGGCAGTTCGAACGCCTCTCGGGCCTGGCCATGCAGGCGCTGGACGACGAAGCCCTGGGCTGGTTCAGCCGCCGCCTGCCCTGGGGCAGCTATGGGCTGCTGGCACGCGCCTCCATCAGCGCCCCCACCCTGGGCGTCGCACTCCAGCGCTGGTGTCGGCACCACGGGCTGCTGCAGGAGGACATCACCCTGCACCTGGACAGCACCGGCGGCCTGGCCACACTGTCGCTCACCACCCGCCGCGACCTGGGGCCGCTGCACGAGTTCTGCCTGGTCTCGGTGCTGCGCAATGCCCATGGGCTGGCCTGCTGGCTGATCGATTCGCGCATCCCCCTGCAGGGTTCGCAGTTTCCGCTGGCGCGCCCGGCGCACCATGGCGCCTATGCGGTGCTGTTCCCGGGACCGGTGCGCTTTGACACGGGACCCGCCGCGTTCACGTTCGATGCGCGCTACCTGGCCTTGCCCCTGCAGCGCGACGAAACGGCGTTGCGCCTGATGCTGCAGCGCGCGCTGCCGCTGACCGTGCTGCAGTACCGGCGCGACCGCCTGCTGGTGCAACGCGTGCGCCAGGCCCTGGCCACCCAACCGCTGGAGACGCACAGTGCCGAGAGCCTGTCCGCATTGCTCCACCTGTCGGCACGCACGCTGCACCGTCAGTTGAAAGAGGAGGGCGCGTCGCTGCAGGCGCTGAAGAACGAGGTACGGCGCCAGCGCGCCACGGAGCTGCTGCTGCGTACGCAGCGCCCGATCAAGCAGGTGGCGCAGGCCACGGGCTTCCTGAACGAGAAGAGTTTCATCCGGGCCTTCCGGCTCTGGACAGGACACACGCCGGCCGAATGGCGCCAGCGCAATAGTCCTCCAGCCCGATGTCCGTGGGCGCGGGCTGAATTTATTTCAACCCCACCCCCAAGAACACTCAACCCACGCCTGCCAGGGGCGACTTACATTGGCCCACGAAGCCCCGGCGGCCTGCCGCCCAACATTACAAAAGCCATGACGAGACAACCCCCACTCCCTCTCCGGTGGCCCACCCGGGTCCACCTGCTGCACTGCCTCCGGCCCATCGGCCGGTGAGCTGCCGGGCGCTGCCGCGCCCTTTTTTCCCTGACCTGCCAAGGGGCGGAAACACGCCCCGTGGGTCGAACTTTGCCTGTTCACTACCCATGGAGACTTCGACAATGCATCCCTCTCTCAAAACCCTCGCTATTGCAGCTTCGTTCGCCTGCCTGGCCTCCCCCACCATGGCACAGGAGAATGTGCGCTGGGGCATTCCCATGGCCTTTGGCTCCAACCTGGTAGCGCTGGGCGACACCATGCCCTGGGTTTCCGAGCAACTGAAAAAAGTCTCGGGCGGCACCGTCAATCTGCAGGTGTTCGAACCCGGCAAGCTGGTGCCGCCGCTGGCCATCTTCGACAGTGTGTCCACCGGCAAAGTCGAGGCCGGTTACAGCTTCATGGGATACGAACTGGGCAAGGTGCCCGTCTCTGCCTTGTTCGGTGCCGTGCCCTTTGGGATGGAAACACCGCAGTTTGCTGCCTGGATCTACTTTGGGGGCGGCGATGCACTGCTCAAGGAAGCCTTCAAGCCGCACAACGTGTACCCGATTTTCTGCGGCTCCATCAGCCCCGAGGCAGCCGGGTGGTTCCGCAAGGAAATCAACACCCCCGACGATCTCAAGGGCCTGAAGTTCCGCGCCGCTGCGCTGGGCGGCAAGATTTACCAGAAACTGGGCGCCTCGGTCACCATGCTGCCCGGCGGAGAACTGTTCCAGGCGCTGGAAAAGGGTGTGCTCGACGGCACCGAGTTTTCGCTCCCCACGGTGGACGACCAGCTTGGCTTCTCCAAGGTGGCCAAGAACTACTACATGCCCGGCTGGCACCAGCCGTCAACCAACCAGTACCTGTATGTGAACCTGGCAGCCTGGGGCAAGCTCAAGCCCCAGACGCAGGCGCAGATCGAGACCACCTGCACCGCCGGTGTAACCATGGCCATCGCCAAGGCCGAGGCCCTGCAGGGCGAAACCCTGGCAAAGTTTGAAAAGGACGGCGTGAAGGCGCGCCAGTTCAACAAGACCATGCTCGACGCCTTTGCCAAGGCGTCCAGGGAAGTGATGGCCGAAGAGGCGGCCAAGGATGCAATGTTCAAGAAGGTGCTTGACAGCATGAACGCTTTCCAGAAAAAGAACGAGCAGTGGCACCACCTGGGCTACCTGCCACGCGATTTCAAACACTGATCTCCCGGGAGTTCTCGCCCCAATCCACTCCGGCACGGCCGGGTTGCCCACGCAGCCCGGCACGGCTGGCCTCCTTCGGAGAAACCATGAATTCGCAATCCCTTCCTGCGGACGGGCCTGTGGCAGGCCCGTCCGGCATCGCCCTGCCTGTCACCGCCTTCTCGCGCACCGTAGACCGTCTGATCGGCATCGTCGGCGAATTTGCTTCGCTGCTCTGGACGGTGCTGATGCTGGTCATCGTCGTCCAGGTCGTGCTGCGCTACGCCTTTGGCCTGGGCTCCATCATGCTGGAGGAAGTCCAGTGGCACCTGTATGCCATTGGTTTCCTGCTCGGCCTGTCGTTCACCGAGGTGCATGAACGCAACGTGCGCATCGACGTGCTGGCCGAGCGTTGGTCACAGCGCACCCGGTTGTGGATCGAGCTGTGCGGCCTCTGTGGCTTCCTGCTCGGTTTCTCGCTGGTCGTGGTCTGGTTCGCCATACCCTTCGTGGTCACCTCATGGCAGCTGGGCGAGGTATCGGCGGCGCCCGGGGGCCTGCCCTGGCGCTGGGCGCTCAAGTCGTTCCTGGTCACCGCCTTTGCGCTGCTGGCACTGGCCGGGCTGGGGCGCCTGACGCGTGTCTGGGCAGCCCTGCGCGCCCGCTGACCTTACCGCCCCCCACTGGAAACGCACCATGCCTTTCTACGAAATACTCTCTCTGGCGCTGATGGTGACCTTCATCATGTCGCTGTTCCTGGGCTACCCGGTGGCCTGGCTGCTGGCGGGCATCTCGCTGGCCTTTACGGCCATTGCCATCACGCTCACCAGCCAGTTCGGCATGGATACCTTCTTGCTGACGAGCTGGGTGAAGTTCTCGGGCATCATCGACCGGTTCGACGCCATCATGTCCAACTGGGTGCTGGTATCGCTGCCCATGTTCATCTACATGGGCCTGATGCTTGACCGGTCCGGCGTGGCCGACACCATGATGCGCAACTTCGTCAAGGTGTTTGGCGGCCTGCGCGGCGGTCTGGGCCTGACGGTGATCGTCATCGGCATTCTGCTGGCAGCATCCACGGGCATCGTGGGCGCATCGGTCGTGCTGCTGGCCATGCTGTCCATGCCCATCATGCTGCAGCACCACTACTCAAAGGCGCTGGCCAGCGGGCTGGTGGCGGCCTCGGGCACGCTGGGCATTCTCATACCGCCTTCCATCATGCTGGTGCTCATGGCCGACCAGGTCTCCGTGTCGGTGGGTGACCTGTTCATGGGCGCGCTGGTGCCCGGCCTGCTGCTGGGCGTGCTGTACATGGTGTTTGTCGTGGTCGTCGGTTTTGTGCGCCCCGACATCGTGCCGCCCCGCCCGGCCGGGGACGAAAAACTCACCGTGCGCCAGATCGGGATCGCCTTTCTGTCCACGCTGCCCACCTTCGGCCTGATTCTGGTGGTGCTGGGTTCGATCTTTTTCGGCATCGCCACCCCCACCGAGGCCTCGGGCCTGGGTGCCTTTGGCGCAGTACTGCTGGCGGCCGTGAACCGCAAGCTGAGCTGGAAGGTGATCCGGGAGGTGGGCATCGCCACCACCACCACCACCTGCTTCATCTTTGCCATCTTCATTGGCGCCACGGTGTTTGCCTACGTGCTGCGCATGATCGGGGGCGATGAACTCATCACCGAGTTTTTCAAAGGTACGGGCCTGGGCCCCACGGGGCTGGTGATACTGGTGCTGGCGGTTGTGTTTGTGGCCGGGTTCTTTCTGGACTGGTTCGAGATCGTGCTCATCATCCTGCCCCTGCTGGCACCAGCCATCCGGCACAGTGGCATCGAGATGACCTGGTTCCTGATTCTGGTGGCGCTCATGCTGCAGACCTCGTTCCTGACGCCGCCCGTGGGCTTCTCGCTGTTCTACCTCAAGGGGGTGGTACCCAAGGACGTCACGATCCGCGACATTTACCTGGGTGTGGTCCCCTTCGTACTACTGCAGATGGCCATGGTCGCGCTGTGCCTGCTGTTCCCGCAGATCATCCTCTGGCTGCCCCAGCAGATGTACGGAGCGGGCGGCTAGCGGCTAGCCGCTTTCCGCTTTTCCTTCGCATCCGCACCGAACCCGGCCCGTGGCATCCCGCCCCAGGCCGGTTTTTCTCGTGGACCTGTGCGGATTCGCAACAAGCCAGGGGAAGGCGCAGAGCACGCTGCAGCGTTCACCTTTACACTTTGCAACGAAGGCCTCCCCCTCCTGGACTCCACGGCATGCGCTTGCCGGGCCTTCGCTGCCGTGTCGTCCACCACATGCTGTCGCGCTTCACCATGCCCTGTTAGCCAACCACCTTGTTGCGCACCTTCAGCCCCAACCTTATGCAAGCCCCGCTCCGCACCCATCTGCTGCTGCCGCTTCTGGCACTGACGGTGCCGTTGGCCGTGCTGCTGGGCTATGCCACCTACCGCGATGCCACCGAGGCGCGCAACCAGGCCCTGAATGCGCAGAAGCCCCTGTCGGCCATCATCGCCGCCGATGTGGGACGCAAGATCGATCATGCGCACGAGACCTTGCTGCACCTCGCGTCACGCCCCCAGGTACGCAGTTTGCACGCCGCGCAGTGCAGCGCCGTGCTGGCCGAACTGGATGCATTGACGCCGGAATTTTCCAACCTGATTCTTACCGATCGACAGGGCCAGCCCGTCTGCTCTTCTGCTCCGGCATCCCACAACCTGGTCTTCGGTGCAGGGGACACCGGCTGGTTCCAGGCCCTGAGCGCCACGCAGGGCTTCCACATCGGCCAGCCCCACCGCAATCCAGCGACCGGCCACTGGGTCTCGGTGCTGAGCATGCCGGTCCTCGATCCGCAGGGGCAACCGGCGGGTGCGGTGCACCTGCCCATGGAGCTGCAGGCGCTGGACCTGGGCCTGTGGACCAAAAACCTGCCCGAAGACAGCCGCTACGGCATTTTTGACGCCCGGGGCGTGCTGCTCTGGCGCAACCAGGACCCGGAAGGCGCCATTGGCACGCAGCCCGACTGGGAAATGGCGCGCCGCATCTCGGCTTCCAAAAACGGTGTTTTCGAAGGCCCAGGCCTGGAAGGCACTGTGCGCTTTTATGCCACCACACAAATCCCCCAGACAGGCTGGGTGGCTTACTTCGGACTGCCCAGCGCAGCCATCACGGCCCAGATGCGCCAGCGTGCCATCATCAGCGTCGGCGTGGGCATGCTGGCGGTGCTGGCACTGGGCCTGTTGGCAATGGCCCTGGCGCGGCGCATAGAACAACCCGTGCGCTCGCTGGCCGAAGCTGCCCGCGCCTTCAGCCGGGGCGACCGGCAGGCCTATGCCGAACCTTACGGCCCGACCGAACTGGCGGATCTGGCCCGGGACTTCAACACCATGGTGGCCGACCGCCTGCACGCCGAGACCGAGCTGCAAACCCAGCGCCAGCAGCTCCAGGCCGCCAAGGACCGGCTCGACCTGGCCATGCAGATCGCCCGCATGGGTCTGTGGACCTGGGACCTGCGCACCGGCATGGTCCAGGGTGACGACACCCTCGCGCAGATTTTCGGGGACCCTTCCCCCGGCACGGGGCGCGTGCCCATCGAAGAATGGCGCAGCCGCACCCACCCCGAGGACCTGCTCGCCCTCGACCCTCCCCTGATTGCCTGCCTCAAGGGCGAAACAGAGCAGTTCGAGGTAGCACAGCGCATCCGCCACCGCGATGGCCACTGGATCTGGGGCCTGTGGCGGGGCCGCGTCACCGAGCGCGATGCCCAGGGAAAGTGCGTAGCACTGATGGGATCGTTCCACGACATCGCCGAGCGACGCGAAGCCCATGAGCGACTGCAACTGGCGGCCAGCGTGTTCACCCATGCCCGTGAGGGCATCACCATCACCGACACACGCGGCACCATCATCGACGTGAACGACACGTTCACCCGCATCACCGGCTATTCCCGCGAAGAGGCCATTGGCAACAATCCACGCATGCTGCAGTCGGGCCGCCAGGGGCCCGAGTTCTATGCAGCCATGTGGAAAAGTCTGGCCGAACAAGGGCACTTCACGGGCGAGGTATGGAACCGCCGCAAGAACGGCGAGCTGTTTGCCGAAATCATCACCATCAGCGCGGTACGCAACCCGCTGGGCGCCACCACGCACTATGTGGCGTTGTTCACCGATATCACCTCCATCAAGGAAAACGAACGCAAGCTCGAACGCATCGCACACTACGACGCCCTGACCGGCCTGCCCAACCGCGTGCTGCTGTCCGACCGTCTGCAGCAGGCCATGGCACGCTGCCAGCGCAAGGGGCATTCCCTGGCGGTGGCCTTCATCGACCTGGATGGCTTCAAGGCCGTGAACGACCTGCATGGCCACGAGCAGGGCGATGACCTTCTGGTGGCACTGGCACAGCGCCTGCAATCGTCCCTGCGCGAGGGCGACACCCTCTCGCGCATGGGGGGCGACGAATTTGTGGCCGTGCTCTCGGACCTGGAGCACCTGCACGACTGCCACCCCGTGCTGGACCGCATGCTGCGCGCCGCGGCCGACCCGGTGCGCCTGGGCGACCGGTTGTTCCAGCTGTCCGCCAGCATTGGTGTGACGCTGTTTCCTGCCGATGGCGTGGGGCCCGACCTGCTCATCCGCCATGCCGACCAGGCCATGTACCAGGCCAAGCAGGCCGGCAAGAACCGCTACCACCTGTTCGATGTGGAACACGACACCGCCGTCAAAACGCAACGTGAGGAAATTGCGCGCCTGCGCCAGGCGCTGGAGACGCAAGAGTTTGTTCTGCACTACCAGTCCAAGGTCAACATGCGCACCGGCCAGGTGATCGGCGCCGAAGCGCTGATCCGCTGGAACCACCCGCAGCGCGGCCTGCTGCCGCCGGCGGCTTTTCTGCCCACGATGCACGACCATGCCATCAGCCTCGAAGTGGGTGACTGGGTGATTGCCACCGCCCTGCAGCAAATGGCCACCTGGAAATCCCAGGGACTGGATCTGCCGGTGAGCGTGAACATCGACGCGCAGCACCTGCAAAAAGAAGGCTTCAGCCACCGCCTGGCCACCCTGCTGGCCGCACAGCCCCAGGTGCCTGCCAGCCACCTGGAGCTGGAAATCCTGGAGACCAGCGCACTGGAGGATATGGCACAGGTCTCCGCCATCATGCACCGCTGCCAGGCCATGGGCGTGCGCTTTGCCCTGGACGACTTTGGCACGGGCTACTCGTCGCTCACCTACCTCAAACGCCTCGGTGCCGAGGTCATCAAAATCGACCAGAGCTTTGTGCGCGACATGCAGACCGACCCCGACGACCTGGCCATCGTCCAGGGCGTGATCGGCCTGGCCCGCGCCTTCCACCGTGAAGTCATTGCCGAGGGCGTGGAGACCATTGCCCATGGCTCGGTGCTGCTGCCCCTGGGCTGCGAATGCGCCCAGGGCTATGGCATTGCGCGCCCCATGCCTGCTGGCGAACTGCCGCAATGGGTACAGCACTGGCGTCCCGACCGTGCCTGGACGACAGCCGCTGCCGCTACCCCCGGCTGACCAGCCAACCGGGCAGCTCCGCCATGTGTGTCATCACCCCTGCCGCCCCGGCTGCGCGCAGGGCCTCGGGCGTGCCGTGCCCCACGGGCGACGGGCTGTAGCCCACCACAGTGGCGCCCGCAGCCACCCCGGCAGTCACGCCGGTCACCGTGTCTTCCACCACCAGGCAGCGCGCAGGCGGCACCCCCAGGGCGGCGGCAGCGGCCAGGTACACGTCGGGCGCGGGCTTGGTCGCCGGCATTTCGTGGCCGCTGAAAATGCGCCCGGCAAAGTACGGCGCCAGGCCCACCTTCTGCAGCTGCATTTCCACCTTGAACCGGTCGGCCCCCGAGGCACAGGCAATGCGTCCACCCAGTGCGGCGTGCACCGTCTGCACGGCGGCCACAGCGCCATCGATGGCCCGCAGCTCGGCATCGAGCCGTACATTGCGGCGCGCATAGAACTCGGCCATCCAGGCATCGGTGAGCGGTTGGCCGGTGTGGGCCTCGATGCGGGCCGCCTCGCTGCGCACGGTTTTGCCTATAAAGAGGCGCATGCACTCTTCACTGGAAAGCGCCCAGCCCGCCTCATTGAGCATGGCGCACAGCACGCCGTTGGTGATGGGTTCGCTATCGACCAGCACACCATCGCAGTCAAACAGGATTGCTTCAAATTTCATAGCTATTAGCGCTTATCCAGCAAGCGCTTGAAGGTGTTTTTCTTCAAAATTGATCGCCCTCCAGGTAATACCAGCGACCGTCCTCACGCACAAAACGGCTGCGCTCGTGCAGGCGCACGGCGCGGCCCGCGACGCGGTAGCGTGCGACAAATTCGACCTCGGCATGCTCGGCATCGAGCACACGGTGGCCGCGCACCTCCAGCCCCAGCCAGCGCGCATCCGGCTCGAAATCCAGCGTGGCCGGGCGCGTGCTGGCGTGCCAGGTGGCCTGCAGGTAGTTGCGACGCTGCAGCACAAAGGCGCTGTAACGCGAACGCATCAGGTGCTCGGCATCGGGCGCAGCAGCGGTGTCGAAGTGGTCGATGTAGCGCCCGCAGCAGTCGCCAAAGGCCTGTGGCACGCGCCGGGCCGAAAGACGGCCACAGGGGCAGGCGGCAGAGGGGTCGGGCGGGGCGAACGACATCAGGAATCAGCGCAACGCGCCAAACACTTTCTGGACGATGGCACTGCTGCTGCCCAGGGGGTTCTGGCGAATCTTCTTTTCTTCCTCGCCAATCACCAGGTACAGGCCGTCGAGCGTCTTGCCCGTGACGTACTGGGACAGGTTGGCGTCTTCCTTGCTGATCAGGCCGAAGTTGGAGGCCTTGCTGGCGACCGCGTTGTACTTCTGGGCCAGGCCCACCTGCTCGGTGGCCTGCGTGACCACGGGCAGAAAGCGCTCGCCCAGCGGCAGACGGGTTTTCTCGGCAAAAAACTGGGTGACCGAGGTGTCCCCGCCGGTGAGGACTTTGCGGGCATCGGTCACCGTCATGGCCTGCACCGCACTCACCAGCAAATCCTTGCCCATGGGCACGGCCGCCTCGGCAGCGCGGTTGATGGTGGTGACCAGTTCGTCGATGCGCTTGCCCTGGCCGAACCTGCGCAGCAGCCGGGCCGCGTCTTCCAGGGAGCCGGGCAGCGCAATGCGCACCTGGGGGTTGCCCAGAAAGCCGTCGGTGCGCCCCAGCAGGGCCACGGCGGCCTGGGCCCCCTGGCCCAGTGCGGCCTTGAGCCCGCTGCTGGCGTCGGCATTGGAGAGGTCACCCAGCGACAGGGCGTGCGCCTGGCGCAGGGCGGCCAGGCACAGGATGCCGACGGTGGCCTGGTGGAACGTACGGCGCAACATGGGGAAAATCCTTTCGATGGGTGCCCCAGGGTGGGGCCTGTCCGATTCTTGCAGATGTTGCGTGCGAACCTGCCTGCGCTCTTAGACTACCCCTGCGGCACCGGTCCGCGAGGAGATGCTTCATGTGGAATCTGAGCGTGCCGTGGTGGGAGTTCGTGCTGCGCGGGGTGGTGGTGTACCTGTTTCTGCTGGTGTTCCTGCGCCTGACGGGCAAGCGACAGACGGGGCAGTACGCACCGTTTGACCTGGTGCTGCTGCTGATTTTGGCGAACGCCGTGCAGAACTCGATGAACGCGGGCGACAACTCGCTCGTGGGCGGGCTGATTTCGGCCAGCACGCTGCTGCTGTGCCATGTGGCGCTGGCGCGGCTGACCTACCGCTTTCGCCGCCTCGAGCGCCTGATTGACGGCCACGCCCGCGTGCTGGTGCAGGACGGCAAAGTGGACGAGGCGCTGATGGAGCGCGAACGCATTTCCCCCAGCGACCTGGCCGCGGCCCTGCGTGCCGGGGGGTGCCTGCACGCGCACGAGGTGGAGCGCGCCACCATCGAAGTCAATGGGCAGATCACCGTGGTGCTGCGCCCGCGCCAGCGCCCGCCCGACGAGACCTGAGGGCCGAGCAGCCCCTTCAAAGATTCTTCAGAAAATCCACCAAGGCCGCATTGACCGGCCCGGGGTGCGTGAGATTGCTGGCGTGCCCGCCGCCGGGCACCACCACCATGCGTGCATCGGGCAGAGCATCAGCCATGGCCTGCGCGCGCTGCAGGTCGATGGCATGGTCGAGCGCGCCATGCACCACCAGCGCGGGCACCCGGATGGTGCCAAGCCGCTCGCTGATGTCATCGCGGCTGCCCAGGGTAGTGAAGCACTGCAACAGGTTGGGCACAGTCACCTGCTTCCACTTGGCTTGCCACAGCGGCGCGTCGGCCCAGCCGTCGCCCAGGATGGTGTGTGCCACCACTGCCGCGATGTCGTCCGACAGCCCACCCTCTAGCCAGGCCTTGACCAGCGCCTCGTGACCGACCATTTTCTGCGGGTCTTCCTGCAGGGCCTGCGTGTCGATCAGCACCAGCGCACGCACCACTGCGGGGTGCGTGAGCGCGCAGCGCAGCGACAGATAGCCCCCCTGCGACATGCCGGCCAACACGGCCTGCTGCACGCCCAGGTGCGCCAGCAGCGCGGCCAGGTCGTCGGCCGAGTCGTAGTAGGTGAACGGGTCACAGCGCGCCGGATCGGCGGTCTGGCCATGGCCACGCTCGTCCCAGGTGATGCAGCGCCACTGGCCGCGCAAGGCCTGAACTTGCGGTGCAAACATGCTGCTGTCCATGAGCAAGCCGTGCGAGAAAACGATGGCCGGGCCGTCTCCGCCCGTGTCTTCGTAATACAACTTCTGGCCATTGACGTGCGCGAAAGGCATGCGGTGCTCCTGTACAGCGATAAACAAGCGCCGATCGTAAGAACACCCACCCCCGTGCGCAACGGGCACGACCCGCACAAGGGGCCCGACAGAGTCACCTGGGCGTCAGGCGGCCTCGTAGAATAGCGGAAAAATTCGGATTTTTTTGCCTCTAGCGCTTACCCATCAAGCGCTAGCAGCTACAAATACAGGAGCAATTTTCAGGCTAGCGCGCGCTGGATGATGATTTTCTGCACGTCGCTCGTGCCTTCGTAGATCTGGCACACGCGCACGTCGCGGTAGATGCGCTCAACCGGGAAATCCTGAACCACGCCGTAGCCGCCTAGCGTCTGGATGGCGGCGCTGCACACGCGCTCGGCCATTTCGCTGGCAAACAGCTTGGCCATGGCGGCTTCCTTCAGGCAGGGGCGGCCCGCATCGCGCAGCGCAGCCGCGTGCCAGATGAGCTGGCGTGCGGCTTCGATCTGCGTGGCGCAGTCGGCCAGCCGGAAACCCACGGCCTGGTGGTTGAAGATGGCGGTGCCGAAGCTCTCGCGTTCCTTGGAATACTGCAGTGCCGCCTCGAACGCGCTGCGTGCCATGCCCACGCTTTGTGCGGCAATGCCGATGCGCCCGCCTTCGAGCGCGCCCAGGGCAATCTTGTAGCCCTCGCCCTCGGCGCCAATGAGGTTTTCCGCCGGGATGCGGCAGTTGTCGAAGTTGATCTGCGCCGTGTCGCTGCTGTGCTGGCCCAGCTTGTCTTCCAATCGTGCAACCACGTAACCCGGGTTGCTGGTGGGCACCAGGAACGCGCTCATGCCCTTTTTGCCGGCGCCCTTGTCGGTGACGGCGATGACGATGGCGACATGGCCATTCTTTCCGCTGGTAATGAACTGCTTGACGCCGTTGATGACGTATTCGTCGCCGTCCTTCACCGCCATGGTGCGCAGCGCCGAGGCGTCCGAGCCCACGTGCGGCTCGGTCAGGCAGAACGCGCCCAGCATCTGGCCCTGCGCCAGCGGTGTGAGCCAGTCGCGCTTTTGCTGGGCGTTGCCATAGCGCATGAGAATGGCGTTGACCGGGCAGTTGGTCACACTGATGGCAGTGCTGGTGCCGCCGTCACCGGCCGCGATTTCTTCGAGTACCAGTGCCAGGGTGAGGTAGTCGAGCTGGGCGCCGCCAAATTCCTCGGGCACGCAGATACCGTAGGCGCCCAGCGCCGCCAGTCCCTGGTGCACGTCCTTGGGAAAGTGGTGTTCCTTGTCCCACCGCGCGGCATGGGGCGCAATCTGCTCTTGCGCAAAGTCGCGCACCGCGTCGCGGATCATTTCCTGGTCTTGGGTCAACAGCATGGGCTTGTCTCGGTGTTGTAAAAGTAAGTGCGTACTACCAGTGCGCGGCACGGCGGCCATCGTGGTGCAGCAAACGGCCCTTGTCGGCCGCGGTCACGCCGGCCAGCGTCTGGCGCATGCCCTGCACGCTGGCCTGCACGGTCAGGGCGGCCTGGGGTCCCCCCATGTCGGTCTGCACCCAGCCGGGGTCGATGGTGAGCAGCGTGGCACCGGGGTAGTCGTGCTGTGCGGCGGCCACGGCCATGTTGAGCGCGGCCTTGCTGGTGCGGTAGAGCCATGAACTGCTCTCGCCCACACTGCCGATCTGCGACATGGACGAGGACAGGAAGGCAAACACGCCACCCGCAGCCTCGACCAGCGGCGCCACCTGCGGGATGGCCTGCATGGCACCGAGCACATTGGTGTGCATGACGGCATCAAAATCCGGCTGCGTGGGCGGAGTGCGGGCGCCAGGGCGACGGATCACACCGGCCACATAGAACGCCAGGTCGAGCTTCTCGCCGTCGAGCTGCCAGGCCAGGCCGCTGACGCTGGCCGGGCTGGCAACATCCACCGTCAACGCCTCGGCGCCCAGTGCCTGCACGCGCGCACGCCCGGCGTCGTCGCGCACGGTGGCGATCACGCGGCAGCCATCGGCGGCGTACTGGCGTACCAGTTCAAGACCGATGCCCCGTGATGCACCCAGGACCAGAATGGTTGTCATTTTTTAAGTGTTTTGGGCCTCTGGCGCTTGTCCAGCAAGCGCCATTAGCTATCAATTTGATTGCACTGGGCCGACTTACAGCATTTCCAGCGCCACGGCGGTGGCTTCGCCACCGCCAATACACAGCGTGGCCAGGCCTTTCCTGAGACCGCGCGCCTGCAGTGCATACATCAGGGTGACCATGATGCGGGCGCCGCTGGCCCCGATGGGGTGGCCCAACGCGCAGGCGCCGCCGTTGACGTTGACCTTGTCGTGCGGCAGGTCCAGCTCTTTCATCAGCGCCATGGGCACCACGGCAAAGGCTTCGTTGACTTCCCACAGGTCGACATCCCCCGCAGCCCATCCGGCCTTGGCCAGCGCCTTTTGCGTGGCACCCAGCGGGGCCGTGGCAAACCATTCGGGCTCCTGTGCGTGCGTGGCATGGCTGACGATACGCGCCAGCGGCTTGCAGCCGAGCTTGTCGGCGGTGGACTGGCGCATCATCACCAGCGCAGCAGCGCCGTCGTTGATGGACGAACTGGACGCGGCCGTGATGGTGCCGTCCTTCTTGAAGGCGGGCTTGAGGCTCGGAATCTTGTCCAGGCGGGCCTTGCCCGGACCTTCATCGACCGACACCAGCACGTCGCCCGCACGGGTTTTGACGGTGACGGGGGTGATTTCGGCAGCAAAGGCGCCCGAGGCGGTGGCGGCCTTGGCACGTTCGACGCTGGCGGTGGCAAAGGCATCCTGCTGCTGGCGTGTAAAGCTGTATTTGGCGGCGCAGTCCTCGCCAAAGGTGCCCATGGAACGGCCTGGCTCGTAGGCGTCTTCCAGGCCATCGAGCATCATGTGGTCAAAGATGCGGTCGTGGCCCAGGCGGTAGCCGCCGCGGCCTTTCTGCAGCAGGTAGGGGGCATTGGTCATGCTCTCCATGCCGCCGGCGACCATGACGTCGTGCGTGCCGGCCAGCAACATGTCGTGCGCGAACATGGCCGCCTTCATGCCGGAGCCACACATCTTGGACAGCGTGACGGCACCCGCCTCTTTGGGCAGCCCCCCCTTGAAAGCGGCCTGGCGCGCAGGCGCCTGGCCCTGTCCGGCCATCAGGCAGTTGCCAAACAGCACTTCACCCACCTGATCGGGCGCCACCCCTGCACGCGCCACAGCGGCCGCAATGGCGGCGCCGCCCAGATCGTGCGCTGCGAGGGACGAAAAATCGCCCTGAAAGGAACCCATGGGGGTGCGCGCCGCGCCGACGATGACGATGGGGTCCTGGGATGCTGTAGTCATGGAAATCTCTCCTGAATGAAAAGTGAAAAAAGCGTCAGATGCCGCGATCCTCGTGCGCGTGCGAGAAGCGGCGACTCACGTCGTAGGGGAACACGTCATACACGTGGCCCGCGAGGATGCGTTCTTTGTGCGATTGCCAGAACTCCACGTCCAGCAGGTCGGCGTGGTGCCGCATGAAGGCTTCACGCACGGCGTCGTTGCCGAGCAGGAAGGGGCCAAAGGTCTCGGGAAACACATCGTGCGGACCGACCGTGTACCAGATCTCGCCACTCATTTCTTCTTCTTCGTTGCGTGGCTGGGGCACCTTGCGGAAATTGCAGTCGGTGATGTACTCGATCTCGTCGTAGTCGTAGAACACCACCTTGCCGTTGCGTGTGACACCGAAGTTCTTCCAGAGCATGTCGCCGGGAAAGATGTTGGCCGCCACCAGGTCCTTGATGGCGTTGCCGTATTCGATGACGCTGCGCTCCATCTGCTGCTGCGCACGTGGGTCCTGCATGCCGGTGTCGAACGCTTCCTGCAGATAGATGTTGAGCGGGATCATGCGCCGCTCGATATACAGGTGCTTGATGATGACTTCCTGTTGGCCGTCACCGTCGCGGTCGCTGATCTCCAACTGGCTGGGGGCAAACTTTTCAATCTCGGCAATCAGCTCATCGTCGAAGCGCACGCGCGGAAAGGCGACTTCGCTGTACTCCAGCGTGTCGGCCATGCGCCCCACACGATCGTGCTGCTTGACGAGCAGGTACTTGCCCTTGATCTGCTCACGCGTCGTCTCTTTCTGCGGCGGGTAGTAGTCCTTGATGAGCTTGAACACGAACGGAAAACTGGGCAGGTCGAACACCAACATGACCATGCCCTTGATGCCGGGAGCGATGCGAAACTTGTCGCTGGAATGCTTGAGGTGGTAGAGAAAATCGCGATAGAACAGCGTCTTGCCCTGCTTGGCCAGACCCAGCGCGTTGTACAGCTCGGTGCGGGGCTTGCGGGGCATCAGGCTGCGCAGGAACTGCACATAGGCGCTGGGGATTTCCATGTCCACCATGAAATAGGCGCGGGCAAAGCTGAACAGCATCTGCAGGTCATCCTCACCAAACAGCGCCGCATCAATGTAGAGCTGACCTGCATCGTTGTGCAGAATGGGGAACGCAAACGGCACCTCGTGAAAACCATTGATGATCTTGCCCACCACATAGGCGCCCTTGTTGCGGATGAACAGGCTGGAGAGCACCTGGATCTGGAAATTGGCGCGCAGGCGCGCCTTGTCCAGCCGCCCCTGTATGGCAGCGAGCACGTGGCGAACATCGCGGTGCAGATCCTCGAACTCGCGCTGCAACTGAAAGTGGTCCACCACAGTCAGCATGGTTTCGAACAGATTCTCCCGTGAGGGGTAGTAGGAGCGGTAGGTCGGGCGTGCCTCGGGCTCCTCGTTCTCGATGTATTCGGTGCTGACAGCCGGGCGCACAAAGATGAAATCGTTGTGGAAGTGCGTGCGGTGCAGGATGCGGCAGGTGACCGAGTTGAAAAACGTCTCGGCCAGTTCAGGCTGGTGGTGGTTCACCAGCAAGCCGATGTAATGGAGTTTGACCTGGTGCCATACATCCATGGGCAGACTGTCGGCCTTGAACTCCTTCTCCAGCCGCATCGTGCATTCCTTGACGCGCAGGTCGTAGAACTCGATGCGCTCGCGCTGGGCGCGCTGCTGGCCATGCCAGTCGGCCGTTTCGAAGCGGTGCTTGGAACGGGCCGATTCGGTACGAAACAGGCGGTAATGCCGGTTGAAACCGTCCATCATCGCTTTCGCGATGCCATAGGCTTGGGGTGAATCGAGGCGCTGCGGAAACATGGGCTGGGCGTCCTGTGGAGCAATAGGCCCCCTGACTTTAGCGCCGCGCAGCGCGTACGCCGTCGATCGCCGCCTTGTACAGCGAGTCAATCCCCTGGTTACCCGCCAACGTGATGTGCATGTTGTTGATGAGCCCGTCCTTGAGCCCATAGCACCAGCCGTGCAGATGCACCTTCTGGCCCCGTGCCCAGGCATCCTGCATCACGGTGGTTTGGGCCACGTTGATGACCTGCTCAATGACGTTCAATTCGCACAGAACATCGTGGCGCGACTCGGGCTCCATCGCTGCGATCAGCTCTCGGTGGCGGTCACGCACATCCTTGACGTGGCGGATCCAGTTGTCCGCCAGCCCGACCCGCAGATCCTGCAGCGCAGCCAGCACGCCGCCACAGCCGTAGTGCCCCACCACCATCAGGTCCTGCACATGGAGCTGGTCAACGGCGTACTGGATGGTGGAGAGGCAGTTCAGATCAGTCGGCACCACCACGTTGGCGATATTGCGGTGCACGAAAACCTCTCCAGGCTCCAGCCCCGTGATCTGGTTGGCCGGTACACGGCTGTCCGAACAACCCACCCACATGTAGCGGGGCTTTTGCTGCGCCATGAGTTGGGTGAAGAAACCCGGACGGTCTCGCTGCATCTGGGCAGCCCATTCCCGGTTGTGGACAAACAGGTCTTCAATCGAGTCTGTGGTCACGGTGTTTTCCTCGAAGGGTGGTCATGCGCAGCCGTTGGCTCAGCAGGTCTCGGCAAACAGCTCGCGGCCAATCAACATGCGGCGGATTTCGCTGGTACCGGCACCGATCTCATACAGCTTGGCGTCGCGCCACAGGCGACCCAGGGGGTACTCGTTGATGTAGCCGTTGCCACCAAAGATCTGGATGCCTTCGCCCGCCATCCACGTGGCTTTTTCGGCACACCACAAGATCACGCTGGCGCAATCCTTGCGGACCTGGCGCACGTGTTCGGTGCCAAGCATGTCGAGATTTTTCGCAACCGTGTAGGCAAACGAGCGCCCGGCCTGCAGCACGGTGTACATGTCGGCAACCTTGCCCTGGATCAGCTGGAATTCACCAATGCTCTGGCCAAACTGCTTGCGGTCATGGGTGTAGGGGATCACATTGTCCATCACCGATTGCATGATGCCCAACGGGCCGCCCGTCAGCACGGCACGTTCATAGTCCAGACCGCTCATCAGCACCTTGGCGCCCATATTCAGGCCACCCAGAATGTTCTGCGCAGGCACTTCGACATCCTGGAACACGAGCTCGCCCGTATGGCTGCCACGCATGCCGAGCTTGTCGAGCTTTTGCGCGATCGAAAAGCCCTTCATCCCCTTTTCGATCAGGAAAGCCGTGACACCACGCGCGCCCATTTCTGGCTCGGTCTTGGCGTACACCACCAGCGTGTCCGCGTCGGGACCGTTGGTGATCCACATCTTGTTGCCGTTGAGCAGGTAGTAACCGCCCTTGTCCTCGGCCTTGAGCTTCATGCTGATGACGTCGGAACCGGCGCCTGGCTCACTCATGGCCAGTGCCCCCACGTGCTCGCCACTGATCAGCCGGGGAAGATACTTCTGTTTTTGCTCTGCGGTGCCATTGCGGTTGATCTGGTTGACACACAGATTGCTGTGGGCACCATAACTCAGCCCCACCGAAGCAGAGGCACGCGAAATTTCTTCCATGGCCACCATATGCGCCAGGTAACCCATGTTGGCCCCACCGTGCTCCTCCGGCACCGTGATGCCCAGCACTCCAAGCTCGCCCATCTTGCGCCACAGGTCCATGGGGAACTGGTCGGTGTGGTCTATTTCTGTGGCGCGCGGTGCAATTTCAGCCTGTGCAAAGTCACGCACGGCATCGCGCAAGGCGTCAATGTCGTCACCCAGTTGAAAATTCAGGCCAGGGAGGTTGCCGGGAATGCTCATCGTGTTCTCCTGTGTTGAGGCAAGTTGGTATTTCAGCCCTGGATATCCGGGCGATCGGTCACGGCCATCAGGGTGCAACCCATGGTGGCGACAAGTGTTTCATTCCCGCCCTGCTGCGCATATGTGCGCCCTTCGCACACTGAGATGGTGCGGCCGGGCTTGAGCACCCGGCCTTCCATGCGAAAGCGTTCGCCCCGCGCGGGAGCGAGCAGGTTGATCTTGAATTCAATGGTCAGGACGGCGGCCTCGGCGGGCATCAGGGTAAAGGCCGCATACCCGCAGGCAGAGTCCAATGCGGTGGAGACAACTCCGGCATGCAGAAATCCATGCTGCTGGGTGAGCCCTTCTGCCCAGTCGAGGTGGATGTCAACCGCGCCTGCCGCCAGCAGGCCAAGGCGGGCATCCAGCGTTTTCATGATTCCCTGGCGTGCAAAACTCTGCTGTACCCGCTCTGCATAGGACGGATCCCGGGGCTCGAACCGAGAAATCATCATGCGCACTCCAAATTGACGTTTACGTAAACGTCAATTATGCGGCATTTTCTCTGCTTTGGCCAACAAGGCGCGCGCTTCCTTTTCATGCTCTTTGACTTCGTCCAGATTCGCCTGAAGATCGGCCATCTGTTCCTCGAGCTGCTTGCGGTGCTGGGCCAATACGGCCAGAAACTTCTGTAGCTGGACGCCGGTGTCTCGTGGGCTGTCGTACAGGTCGATGATGTCCTTGGCTTCCGTGAGCGAAAGCCCGAGACGCTTGGCACGCAAGGTCAGCTTGAGGCGTGTGCGGTCCCTCGCACTGTAGGTGCGCGTGCGGCCACCCGGCCCCGTGCGCTCGGGCTGAAGCAACCCCATGTCCTCATAGAAACGCATGGCCCGCGTTGTGAGATCGAATTCCTTGGCAAGGTCGCGG
This sequence comes from Giesbergeria sp., assembly GCA_026647025.1. GTDB lineage: Bacteria > Pseudomonadota > Gammaproteobacteria > Burkholderiales > Burkholderiaceae_C > Simplicispira. The sequence continues at coordinate 1,075 of JAPKHH010000028.1, read as the reverse complement.
ATGCTGAAAGTGGTGGCCATGCTGGCGTTCTGTCGGTGCGGCAACGGATGGGTCGGTGTCTTGAAGACACCGGAGCATCTTCAGCACACGGTGTTGTTGACGTTGCGTCAATGCTAACGCAAGTCGTCGATGCTGATCTGCTGACCGCTCTGTCAGGACGACGGTTTCAAACTCGCCAGATCACGCTCGTCTAACCATCGCCATTGGCCTGGCGCCAGGTCGGAAGGCAACCGCAAGCCTCCGATCATAGAACGATGCAGGCTCTCAACGCGATTGCCGACTGCCGCAACCATGCGTTTGACCTGATGGTATTTTCCTTCGGTAAGCGTCAGGTGCAGCAGCGTCGCTTCCACTAGATGACAGGCTGCCGCCCGCACCGGTACCGGGTCATCATCGAGAACAACGCCCGCCAACAAGCGCTCGACCTGCTCGGCGGATGCCTCATGCTTCAGGCGCACTTCGTAGAGTTTTGGTACATGCTTTTTTGGCGAGCTCATACGGTGAATGAACTGCCCGTCATCACTGAGCAAAATCAAACCGGTAGTGTCCTGATCGAGGCGTCCGATGGCCTGGACCCCCTGTACTGCCGATTTGGTCGGCCTTTGCCGCAGAGGCGGCGGCAGAAGGGTATAGATGCTGGGATAAGTCGATGGCTTTTGAGAGCACTCTGTACCGGCTGGCTTGTGCAGCATCAGATATGCCTTCTCTTGGTATGGCCACCACTCGCCTTGGACACGCAGCTGCAATCCTTCCGCATCGAATGCCATGGTGGAATCGCGACACTGGGCAGGAGAGTCACCTAGATGGCTTTGCAGCACCTCCACCCACCCCTGCTGTACCAACCCGGCACAAACACGGCGGGTACCAAACCCCTGCGAATAGAGAATATCCTGCAACTGCATCATCTTATGGTTACCAGCAAGGATTTGCTTTTCCCCAAACAGGAACGCCCCGCTCATTGCTGAGAGGGGCGTTGCTGTGCTGTAAGAGCCTGACGATGACCTACTTTCACACGGGAACCCGCACTATCATCGGCGCAAAGTCGTTTCACGGTCCTGTTCGGGATGGGAAGGAG
>JAPKHH010000027.1:0-32130 GCA_026647025.1 Giesbergeria sp. | reverse complement strand
TCGCTGATTAGGGGCGAATACAGCGAGTGGGCGGCGCGTTGTCGGCCTTGGGCGATCTATGTTACGACCGTGCTTGGGTTCGGTCTCACGCTCGGCGGTTTTTGGGCTTACGAGACGTTGTTGGTCGGCGGGCTGGCAGGCATGTTCTTTGCCATCTTGCTGGGTTACGTCACCACCAAAAAGGCCAGCACCACCTTCGCCATGATCACCCTGGGCGTGGGCGAACTGGTGGCCGCCATGGCGCTTATGTTCCCCGAGTTCTTTGGCGGCGAGGGCGGCATTACCACCGACCGGGTGTACGGCACATCGTTCTTCGGCATTAACTTTGGTCCGGGCATCCAGGTGTACTACCTGATCGCGGTGTACTGCTTCGTCTGTACGGCGGCCATGTTTGCCTTCACCGGCACGCCGCTGGGCCGAATGCTCAATGCCGTGCGCGACAACCCCGAGCGCGCCGAGTTCATTGGCTACAACACGCAAAAAGTGCGCTACCTCGCCTTCATCATCGCCGGGTTCTTTGCCGGCATTGGCGGGGGGCTGACGGCCATCAATTTCGAGATCATCACCGCCGCCGACAGCGTGAGCGTGATCCGTTCGGGCGGATATCTGCTGTTCACCTTCCTGGGTGGGGCCACGTTCTTCTTCGGCCCCATCATCGGTGCGGTGCTGCTGGTGCTGGCGTCGGTGCTGCTGTCCGAGCTGACCAAGGCCTGGCTGTTGTACCTGGGTCTGGTGTTCCTGTTCATGGTGATGTACGCCCCTGGTGGCGTGGCCAGTTTGATCATGATGAACCTGCGCGTGGCCAAGTACGGCAAGCTGGGTCGCCTGTGGCCGTCGTACCTGGGCCTGGGCGGCACCGCCCTGGTGGCCTTGCTGGGCGCTGCCTGCATGGTCGAGATGACCTACCACCTGCAACTCAACGCGGCTTTGGGGTCAGAGATGACCTTCATGGGGGCCACCATCAATGCCAAGGGGCTGACCAGCTGGTTTGGCGCTGCCTTTGTGATGCTGACTGGGCTGGGCATGTTCGAGCTGTGCCGACGGCAGTTCCGGCACCAGTGGGGGCAAATTCAGGAGCAGATTGAACATGAAATCAAGCGTGGGGAGGCGCTGTGACCATGGCGCATGACACCACTTATGCACTGGAGCTGCGCGACCTGCGCAAGTGCTTCGGCAAGACAGAAATCATCCGCGGCGCCAACCTGGCCGTGAAGGCGGGCGAGCGCGTGGCCATCATCGGCCCCAACGGCGCGGGCAAGTCCACGCTGTTCAACCTCATCAGCGGGCGCTTCGCGCCCACCAGCGGCGAGGTGCTGCTGGGCGGCCAGCGCATCGACGGCAAGAAGCCCTTCGAGATCAACCGCATGGGCCTCTCGCGCAGCTTCCAGATCACCAACATCTTCCCCAACCTCAGCGTGTTCGAGAACCTGCGCTGCGGTGTGCTCTGGAGCCTGGGCTACAAATACAGTTTCCTGCGCTTTCTCTCGCGGCTGGACGACGCCAATGACCGTGCCCACCAGCTCATGGAGATGATCAAGCTGGACAAGAAGCGCGACACATTGGCTGTGAACCTGACCTACGCCGAGCAGCGCGCGCTGGAGATCGGCATCACCATCGCGGGCGGTGCCAACGTGATCCTGCTCGACGAGCCCACGGCCGGCATGAGCCGCAGCGAAACCACGCGCTTCATCCACCTCATCAAGGAAGTGACCGAAGGCCGCACCCTGCTGACCGTGGAGCACGACATGGGCGTGGTGTTCGGCCTGGCCGACAAGATTGCCGTGGTCGTGTATGGCGAGGTCATCGCTTTCGATACGCCCGACAAGGTGCGTGCCAATGCGCGCGTGCAGGAGGCCTACCTGGGCTCTGCCGTGGCCGATGCACAGGCGGAGGGACACTGACATGCTGCACATCAACAACCTTCACGCCTATTACGGCAAGAGCCATGTGCTGCACGGCGTTACCTTCGACGTGCAGCCGGGCGAAATCGTGGCCCTGCTGGGCCGCAACGGCTCGGGTCGCTCGACCACCGCCAAAGCCATCATGGGCCTGGTGGATTGGGAAGGCGACATGCAATGGAAGGGCAAAAGTCTCGAAGGCAAAAAAGCCTATGAGATCGCCCACCTGGGCCTGGGCTACGTGCCCGAGAGCCGCGATGTGTTTCCCAACCTCACGGTGCACCAGAACCTGCTGCTGGGTCAAAAGGGCAGTGGCAAGGGCAGCCGCTGGTCGTTTGACGACATGTACGACATGTTCCCGCGCCTCAAGGAGCGGCGCAACATCCAGGCCGGGGTGATGTCGGGGGGCGAGCAGCAGATGCTGACCCTGTGCCGCACCCTCATGGGCGACCCCGACCTCATCATCATTGACGAACCCACCGAGGGCCTGGCCCCCAAGATCGTGGAACTGGTGGGGCAGTACCTGCAGACGCTCAAGGCCAAAGGCATCTCGGTGCTGCTGATCGAGCAGAAGCTCACCATTGCCATGACCATTTCCGACCGTTGCCTGGTCATGGGCCATGGCAGCATCGTTTTTGATGGCACACCCGACAGCCTGCGTGCAGACAACTATGTCCGCAAGGAGTGGCTGGAGGTTTGAGATCAGCACGTACGCCGACCGAAAGCAAGGCGCCGTGCGTACCGCGCATGGCGCCTTTTCTTTTTCTGTGCGCCGGGATTTTTGTCCCGCCTGAGACAAACGGAGTCTGGCAAAGCGCGCAGAACTCTCTACAATGAAAAAATCGCACGACCGTTCTTTTTCTACTTTCCAAGGAACAACAGCATGACCGCTGAATACAAAGTCCACGGCAATGTCGCCGTGATCACGATGACCAACCCCCCCGTCAACGGACTGGGCCTCTCCACCCGCCAGGGCATCGTGGACGGTCTGGGCAAGGCCAATGCCGATGCTGCAGTCCAGTCCATCGTCATCACGGGCGCCGGTGCAGCGTTCTCTGGTGGCGCCGACATCAAGGAATTCGGCACCGACCGTGCCATGCAGGAGCCCAACCTCAACTCGGTCATCCTGGCGATTGAAAACTCGCCCAAGCCCGTGGTGGCCGCGCTGCACAGCGTGGCCATGGGCGGCGGTCTGGAACTGGCCCTGGGCTGCCACTACCGCGTCGCAGCCCCTGGCTGCAGCATTGCGCTGCCCGAAGTCAAGCTGGGCATCCTGCCCGGCGCCGGTGGCACGCAGCGCCTGCCGCGCGTGCTGGGTGTGGAGCCCGCACTGAACATGATCGTGAGCGGCGAGCCGATCAAGAGCGAAATGCTGGGCATGCTGCCCGGCCAGAAGCTGTTCGACAAGCTCGTGGCCTCGCCCGAAACCCTGGCCGCCGAAGCCCAGGCCTTTGCGCAGAGCGTGGCGGACGTGCGCCCGCTGCCGCTGGTGCGCAACCTGCCGTGCAAGCACCCGCTGGGCGATGCGTACTTCCAGTTCGCGCGCAACATGGTCAAGGGCATGAGCAAGAACTTCCCGGCGCCCGCCAAGTGCGTGGACGCCGTCGAAGCCGCCACCAAGGGCAAGTTTGCCGATGGCCTGGCCGTTGAGCGCGAGCTGTTCATCAACCTGATGTGGACGCCCGAGTCGCGTTCGCTGCGCCACCTGTTCCTGGCCGAGCGCGCGGCTTCCAAGATTCCCGATGTGCCCGCAGACACGCCCAAGCGTGAAATCAAGAGCGTGGCCGTGATCGGCGCGGGCACCATGGGCGGCGGCATTGCCATGAACTTCCTCAACGCCGGTATCCCTGTGAAGATGCTGGAGATGAAGCAAGAGGCACTTGACCGCGGCATCGCCACGATCAAGAAGAACTACGAAGCCCAGGTCGCCAAGAAGAAGCTCAAGCAAGACAAGTACGAGCAGCGCATGGCGCTGCTCAGCACCACGCTGAGCTATGACGACCTCAAGGAGGCCGACCTTGTGATCGAGGCCGTGTTCGAAGAGATTGGCGTCAAGGAAGCCGTGTTCAAGGAACTCGACCGCGTGATGAAGCCCGGCGCCATCCTGGCCTCCAACACCTCCACGCTCGACCTCAACAAGATCGCCAGCTTCACCCAGCGTCCGCAGGACGTGGTGGGCCTGCACTTCTTCAGCCCCGCCAACGTGATGAAGCTGCTCGAAGTGGTGCGCGGCGACGCCACCGCCAAGGACGTGATGGCCACCGTGATGGCCGTGGCCAAGAAGATCCGCAAGACCGCCGTGGTCTCCGGCGTGTGCGACGGCTTCATCGGCAACCGCATGATCGAGCAGTACGGCCGCCAGGGCGGTTTCCTGCTGGACGAAGGCTGCACGCCCGCGCAAGTCGACAAGGCGATGGAGAAGTTCGGCATGGCCATGGGCCCGTTCCGCATGGGCGACCTGGCCGGCAACGACATTGGCTGGGCCATCCGCAAGCGCCGCTACCAGGAAAAGCCCGACATGAAGTACAGCAAGACGGCCGACCTGCTGTGCGAAAAAGGGCGCTTTGGCCAGAAGACCGGTGCTGGCTGGTACGACTACGTGCCCGGCAAGCGCGATGCCATCCCGAACGCCGAAGTGGTGAAGATGATCGAAGACCACCGTGCCGCGCTGGGCATCACGCCGCGCAAGATCTCGGACGAAGAAATCGTGCAGCGCCTGGTGTTCAGCCTGGTCAACGAAGCCGCCCACATCCTCGAAGAAGGCATTGCCAACAAGGCCAGCGACATCGACGTGGTCTACATCTTTGGCTACGGCTTCCCGGTGCACCGTGGCGGCCCGCTGAACTACGCCGACGAAGTCGGTCTGTTCAACGTGGTGCAGGCCATGAACCGCTTTGCCCAGAACCCGCTGGACGACGCTGCCTTCTGGAAGCCCGCACCCCTGCTGGCACGCCTGGCCGCTGAAGGCAAGACCTTCAACTGACCGCAGGCCGTCGCACCATGGTCAAGAAACTCGCCTGGGGCCTGCTGGCATTGCTGCTGGCGCTGGCTGCTGTGCTGGGAATCAATACCCTGCGCAAGGGCTCGCGCCAGCTCGATGTGGCGCCGCTGCCCCCGCTGCAGGTGGATGAAGCCGGTGCTGCCCAGCGCCTGGCCGAGGCGGTGCGCCTGCGCACCATCTCCTCGCTGGACGACCCGGGGCTCAATGCCGACCAGTTCAGGCAGCTGCATGCGCTGCTGCAAGCACGGTTTCCCAAAACCCACGCCGCCCTGCAGCGTGAGGTGGTGGGGGACCTGAGCCTGCTCTACACCTGGCGCGGCAGCAAGCCCGAGGCGCAGCCCATCCTGCTCATGGCCCACCAGGACGTGGTGCCTGTGGCACCCGGCACCGAGGGCGACTGGAAGGCCGAGTCCTTCGGTGGCGAGGTGAAGGACGGTTTTGTCTGGGGACGAGGCGCCTGGGATGACAAGGGCAACCTCATGTCCCAGATGGAAGCGGTGGAGATGCTGGTGGCCAGCGGCTACCAGCCCGAGCGCACCGTGTACCTGGTCTTTGGTGCCGACGAAGAAGTGGGTGGCCACCGTGGTGCCGAGAAGATTGCAGCCCTCCTCAAAGAGCGCAAGGTGCGCCTGGATTTTGTGATCGACGAAGGCCTGCTCATCACCGAAGGCATCATGCCCGGCCTGCAAAGCCCGACCGCGCTGATTGGCGTGGCCGAGAAAGGCTACCTCACGGTGGTGGTCAAGACCTTGGCCACTCCAGGCCACTCGTCCATGCCGCCGCCCAAGGGCAGCAGCGCGATTGCCATGATGAGTGCGGCCCTCCAGCGCATCGACGACAAGCAGTTGCCCGGCGCCATTCGCGGTGTGGCGGGCGAGATGTTTGCCACCATTGCACCGGAGATGAGCGGCTTCTCGCGTGTGGCCTTGTCCAACCTCTGGCTGTTTGGCCCCCTGGTGCAAAAGCAGCTGGAAGCCAGTGCCAGCACCAACGCCATGCTGCGCACCACCACGGCGCTGACCATGGCCCACGCCGGCAACAAGGAGAACGTGCTGCCAGGCCAGGCCGAGGCCACGGTGAACTTCCGCCTACTGCCCGGGGACACCCGCGAGCAGGTGGTTGAGCGCACCCGCGCCCTGGTGGCCGACGCCACGCACAACGGCAAGTTCGAACTGCATGCGCTGCCCGGCGGTGCCGAGGCCTCCAAGGTCGCGCCCACCGACTCCGCGCAGTACGCCCTCATCAACCGCACCGTGCGCGAAGTGTTCCCCGGAACGCTGGTGGCGCCCGGTTTGATGATTGGCGGTTCGGACTCCATCCACTTTGGCGAGATCAGCGACCACATCTTCAAGTTCTCGCCCGTGCGGGCAGGGCCGCAAGATCTGTCGCGCTTTCACGGCACCAACGAACGCATTGCCGTCAGCAACCTGGCCGAGCTGATCCGTTTCTACCACCGCCTTTTGACCCAAGGTGCCAAGGCATCTTGAACCTGACACTATTTAGGAGAGCTTCACCATGACATCAGCAGTTATTGTTTCCACCGCACGCACCCCCCTGACCAAGGCCTGGAAGGGCGCCCTCAACATGACCCACGGCGCCACCATGGGTGGCCATGTGGTGGAACATGCCATTCAACGTGCAGGCATCGAGGCCGCCGAGGTGGACGACGTCATCATGGGTTGCGGCACGCCCGAAGGTGCCACCGGCGCCAACATCGCCCGCCAGATCGCCCTGCGTGCCGGTTGCCCCGTCACCGTCTCGGGCATGACGATCAACCGTTTCTGCTCGTCGGGCCTGCAGACCATTGCCACCGCCGCCCAGCGCATCATTGCCAACGAAGGCGACATCTATGTGGCCGGTGGCGTGGAAGCGATCTCCTGCACCGCGCAGGAAATGAATATGCACATGCTGCAGGACCCCTGGCTCATGAAGAACAAGCCCGAGGTCTACTGGGCCATGCTGCAGACCGCCGAGCAGGTGGCCAAGCGCTACAGCATCAGCCGCCAGGCCATGGACGAATACGGCGCCAGCAGCCAGCAAAAAGCCAGCGCCGCGCTGGAAAAAGGACTGTTCAAGGACGAAATCGCCCCCATCACCGTCACCATGGGTGTGGCCGACAAGGTCATGGGCCTCATGACCAAGCAGGTCACCGTGAGCGACGACGAAGGTATCCGCGCGGGCACCACGTATGACGGCATCAAGGACCTGCGCTCGGCCTTGCCCGGCGGCCTGGTGTCGGCCGGCAACGCCAGCCAGCTGTCGGACGGCGCGGGAGCCACCGTGGTCATGCACGAGAAAGTGGCCGAGCAAAAGGGCCTCAAGCCCCTGGGCCGCTTTCTGGGCTTCGCCGTCGCTGGATGCGAGCCCGACGAAATGGGCATCGGCCCCGTGTTCGCCATCCCCAAAGTCTTGAAGCGCCTGGGATTGAGCATGAACGACATCGACCTGTGGGAGCTCAATGAAGCCTTCGCCGTGCAGGTGATCTACTGCCGCGACAAGCTGGGCATCCCGGCCGACAAGCTCAACGTCAACGGCGGCGCCATCGCCGTGGGCCACCCCTTCGGCATGAGCGGCCAGCGCCTCACCGGCCACGCCCTCATCGAAGGCAAGCGCCGTGGGGCGAAGCGGGTTTGCGTCACCATGTGCATTGGCGGCGGCATGGGCGCGGCCGGTGTGTTTGAAGTGCTGTAAGCGCTGACGACGCTCTGAAGATCAACGCCCCGCGCAGACCGCAAGGTTTGTGCGGGGCGTTTGCTATTGTATTGATAGCTTGTAACGCTTGCTGGGTGAGCGTTGGAAGCCAAAACATTCAGATTTTTGCTGGCCTGGTTTGGTCTGGTGTGGACAGAACATGTTGCCGCCGACTGATCTCATCATTGCGGCCACCGCGTTACACCACGGGCTGACGGTGGTCACGAGCGCAACGCGGCGCACTGGTGAGGTGACGCGACTGGAGTTCATGCGGCGTAACGCTAAGGTTAGGCTGGTGGCAGATGCTATGGCGGTTGAGTTGCCCATGGCTCTCTGTGTGGTTCTTGACACCCAAGCACCCCCCTTGCCGCGTCGCGCAGTGGACATCTTTTGCAGAGGGTGCCCACCATAATTTGCCGCATGACGACCCTACGCTCCACCCTCGAATTTTTGCTTTACGACTGGCTGCAAACCGAAGCCATCACCGCGCGCGAGCGCTTTGCCGACCATTCGCGCGAGACCTTTGACGCCGTGCTCGACACCTGCGAGCGCATCGCGCGCGAGAAGTACGCGCCGTTCAATCGCACGGTGGATGTGCAAGAGCCGCAGTTCGACGGCGAAAAGGTCATCCTGCCGCAGGCGACGAAGGATGCGTATGACGCCTATGCCGCCTCGGGCATGCTCAGTGCAGCGCAGGATTACGACATGGGCGGCATGCAGTTGCCGTACACGGTGGATGCGGCGGCCAATGCCTTCTTTGCCATGGCGTCGATCAGCATCAGCTCCAGCCTGCTGAGTGCGGGCAACGCCAATCTGCTGATGGTGCACGGCACCGATCTGCAGAAGAAGGTGTTTGCGCTCAACGAATTCTCGGGGCGCTTCTCGGGCACCATGTGCCTGAGCGAGCCGCAGGCGGGCTCCAGCTTGAGCGACGTGGCCACGCGCGCAGTTCCTGACGAGGCCCCTTCGGTAGCCGCGGACGGCGCGGTGCCTTGGGAGCAAGATCCGCTCGGCCCGCGCTACCGGCTCACGGGCAACAAGATGTGGATTTCGTCGGGCGAGCACGATCTGTCGGAGAACATCGTGCACCTCGTGCTGGCCAAGATTCCGGGGCCGGATGGCAAGCTGGTGCCGGGCACGCGCGGCATTTCACTGTTCATTGTTCCCAAGAAGCTGGTGGATACCGAGGGCCAGTTGACCGGCGTGCGCAACGATGTGGCGTTGGCGGGCCTGAACCACAAGCTGGGCTGGCGCGGCACCACCAATACGCTGCTCAACTTTGGCGAGGGCAAATACCCGGTGCAGGGCAGGGCGGGCGCCGTGGGCTACCTGGTGGGCCAGCCCGGCAAGGGCCTGGCGTGCATGTTCCACATGATGAACGAGGCGCGCATCGGTATTGGCATGGCCGCTACCATGCTGGGCCTGGCGGGTTACTACGCCAGCCTGGACTACGCCAAGAACCGCCCCCAGGGCCGTCTGCTGGGCCAGGGGGGCAAGGATGCGGCCCAGCCGCAGGTGCGCATCATCGAGCACGCCGACGTCAAGCGCATGCTGCTGGCGCAAAAGAGTTATGGCGAGGGCGCGCTGGCGCTCAACCTGTTCTGCGCCCGCCTGGTGGACGAGCAGCACACCGGCGCGCCGGACGCTGCCGACGAGGCACGCCTGCTGCTCGAAGTGCTCACCCCCATCGCCAAAAGCTGGCCCAGCGAGTTCTGCCTGGAGGCCAACTCGCTGGCCATCCAGATCCACGGCGGCTATGGCTACACGCGCGATTTCCCGGTGGAGCAGTACTGGCGTGACAACCGCCTGAACATGATCCACGAGGGCACGCACGGCATCCAGGCGGCCGACCTGCTGGGCCGCAAGGTGCTGATGGAAAACGGCCGGGGCATGCAATTGCTGGCCGCGCGCATGCAGGCCACCATGGCGCAGGCCGCTGCCGTGCCGGCGTTGGCCAACGATGCCGTGCAACTGGGCAAGGCCCTGCAGCAGGTGGGCGCCGCCACGCAGGCGGCCTGGGCCACCGGTAACCCGACCGAGGCACTGGCCAATGCGGTGCCCTACATGCAGGCCTTTGGCCATACCGTGCTGGCCTGGGTGTGGCTGGATGTGGCGCTGGCCACGCTGCGCGAAGATGCTACGCTTTCAGTAGCTGCAAGCGCAGGCAGGATGGGCGCTGCACGCTATTTTTACCATTACGAACTGCCCCGGATCGGTGCTTGGCTGAACGTCGTTCAAGGGCGCGACATGACCTGCGCGGACCTGCCAGAGGAGGCCTTTTGAGGCGGACCCGGCTTGTCGGCTGAAAGGTTTTCGAACCCTTCCCGCTTGCGCCAGATTTTCGAGGGTGTTTGGCACTACCATCAGCCCCCTCAGACCCATTTCGGGTTGTATTCAGGGAGTTTGTATGGCCAAGGAACAGCGCAACGAAAAGATGGCGAAGAAACCGAAAAAGGACACTTCGCTTCCCAAGGCCGGTGGCTCGGACCGGCCCACCCCCCCGGTGACGGCCGTGATGCCCAAGGGCAAGGAAAAGAAGAAGTGACGCGGTGTTTTGGAGGCTAGCGCATCACCCTGCGCAGCCAGGCGCTTGACTGGTCCACGGCGACCGAGAGCAGCAGCATGGCGAGGATGACGGTGGCCGCCTGGGCGTAGTGGAACAGCGACAGCTCGAAATACAGCAGCTGCCCCAGCCCCCCCGCACCGACAAAGCCCAGGATGGCGGCCATGCGGATATTCATCTCCCAGCGGTAGAGTGTGTAGGCAATCAGCTGCGGCGCGGCGCCCGGCAGAGTGCCGTACAGAAAGGCCTGGCTGCCGCTGGCGCCCGCCAGGCGCAAGGCACGGGCCGGGCCTGGCGGGGCGTTGGCCAGCGCCTCGGCGTACAGCCGCCCCAGCACCCCGGCCGTGTGCAAGCCCAGCGCCAGCGCACCGGCAAACGGGCCCAGGCCCACACACAGCACGGTGATGGTGGCCCACACCAGTTCGGGCACCGAGCGCAGGGTGTTGAGCACCAGCGCACAGGGCCAGCGGACTTTGGGCAGTGCCAGCAGCAGGCCCGCCACCGCCGCGAGCAGTGTGCCCACCACCGACATGGCCAACGTCTCCCAGGTGCCCAGGGCGATCTTGCGCAGCCACGGCGCGGAAAGATCCAGCGGGAAGAAGCTGGTCACGAAGCCGACGATGGCATGCAGGGATTCGCCCGACCACAGCGCCCGCAGCGGCATGTCGAGCCATTGGAAGCTGGCGACGGTCGCCAACGCGCTGGCCAGCACAAAACCGGTGCTGCGCCAGCCCCAGGGCGAGGCACGGGCTGCCGAGGGGGTATCGAGCGCACGGCGCAGCCAGCCCGAGAGGGCGTCGGCCCCCAGCACCAGCAGCATGAAGGTAGCGAGGATGGTGGCCGCCTCGCCCCCATTGAGCATCTTCATGGCCTGGTCCATGAGCTGGCCCAGGCCGCCCGCGCCGACAAAGCCCATCACCACCGAGGCGCGAATGGCGCATTCCCAGCGGTACACCGTGTAGCTGGCCAGCTCCTTCGAGGCCTGGGGCAGCAGGCCATAGAGGATGGCGATGGGGCGGCTGGCGCCGCTCATGCGCAGCGCCTGTGCTGGCAAGGGGTCGGTGGATTCGAGAATTTCTGCATAGACCTTGGCCAGCATGCCGCCATAGGTCAGCGCCAGCGCCAGCACACCGGCAGCCGGCCCCAGGCCCAGCACGCGCACGAACAGCAGCGCCCATACCAGTTCGGGAATGCTGCGCAGGATGGTGAGCAGACCGCGGACCACCGGGTTCTGTGTGCGCCGTTCGCGCGCGGCGCTGCTGGCTACATAGGCCAGCGGCACGGCCAGCAACCCGGCGAGCAGCATGCCTGCAGTGGCAATGGCCAGCGTCTCCAGTGTCGCGCGGGCCAGGTAGCCGCGGAACTCGGGGCCGGTCTCCGGGGGCAGAAAGCCTGCAAGAAAGCCGCCCATCACCCGCAGATTGGCGGGGTCGAGCAGCGCGCCAGGGCGCACCTGCGCGGCGTGCAGCAGCGGCCAAAGCACCAGCACTGCCAGCAGGGCGCCGCCAAGGCGCCGACTGGCCATCGGGTCACGCAGGGCGGGGTTCAGCGGCATCCGGCGATGGAGAGCAAGGCCGCGCTGTCGGCGGCGACCGGCGGTGCCCGGTCGCTGGCGGCCGGTGGGCCCAGCGTCGGCAGCACCTCGCCTTCGCTGGCGTACAGCGCATGCAGCAGGGCGTTGTCCACCTGGGCGGCGGGCAGGTCAAAGGCGATGCGCCCGTCACGGATGCCGACGATGCGCGGAAAACAGGCCAGTGCCAGGTCCACTGCGTGCAGGCTGGCCACCAGCGTGGCGCCGCGCGTGGCGGCATCCTGCACCAGCAGGCGCACCGTGGCCAGCGCCAGGGCAGGGTCCAGGGCCGACACGGGTTCGTCGGCCAGCAGCAGATCGGGCTGCTGGTAGAGCGCGCGCGCAATGCCGACACGCTGCAGCTGCCCGCCCGAGAGTTCGTCGCAACGGGCAAACAGCTTGTCGGCCAGCTGCACGCGCGCCAGTGCTGCCCGTGCACCCGCGATGTCCAGCGGGTAGACCAGGGACGCAAGGGATTTCCAGGGCGACCATTGCCCCAGGCGCCCGGCCAGCACGGCCGTGATGACACGCTGGCGCGGCGGAATCGGCGGTGTCTGGTGCACCGTGCCGATGCGCGAACGCAAGGCCCGGCACGGAGCGTGCGCTGTGGTCGTGAGCGGCGTCTGCAAGACCTCTGCACGGCCGGTGCCGGGGCGCAGTGCGGTGCCCAGCACCGAGAGCAGCGTCGTTTTGCCTGCGCCCGACGGCCCGATCAGGGCCAGGCACTCGCCTTGTGCGGCCTGGAGCGCAATCTCCTGCAAGGCAATGGTGCCATTGGCGTGGGTGAGGCCCACGCCGCTCAGGTGAAAGCCCATGCGCGTCCCCGTATTACTTGAGCAGACCGGCCGATTGGGCCGCCTTTTCGATGCCTTCGTAGTTCTCCGCACGTGTCGGGATGAAGCGCGAGGCCCGTTGCAGCGCCAGGATGGGCTTGTGCTGTGGGTTGGCTGGGTCGAGCTGAAGGAAGGCGTCTTTCAGTTTCTGGACCAGCGCCGGGTCCAGGTCGCCGCGCACCGTCCAGTTGTAGTCAAAGTACGGCGGGGTGGTGGCAAAGACGCGCACTTTGCTGGTGTCCACTTTCTTTTGTTCGACCAGCTTGTCCCACACCGAGGCGTTGAGCACCCCGGCTTCGACCTTGCCCGAGGCCACAAAGGCCACCGTGGCGTCGTGCGCGCCCGAGAAGGCGACGTTCTTGAAATCGTTTTCGGGGTTGAGCCCGGCCTGCTGCAGATAGAAACGCGGCATCAGGCTGCCCGAGGTGGAGGAGGGCGAGCCAAACGCAAAGCTCTTGCCCTTGAGGTCGGCAAGCGCCTTGATCTGGGGATCGGCCGTGATAAACCTGGAGGTGAAGCGCGCATCCTCTTCGCGCTGCACGAGGGGAATCGCCGTGCCGTGGGTGCGGATCTTTGCCTGTACGAAGGTAAAGCCGCCCAGCCAGGCCAGATCCAGCTTGCCCGTGGCGAGCGACTCGACCACAGCGGCGTAGTCGGACACGGGGGTGAACACCACCTTCATGCCGGTCTGTGCGGCCAGGTAGTCGCCCAGGGGCGCGAACTTGCGTTGCAGCTCGGTGGGCGCTTCGTCCGGAATGGCGGAGACGCGCAGCACCTTGTCGGCGGCCGCCGCAGGCAGGCAGGTCAGGGTAGAGGCAAGGGCGGCGCAGCACAGCAGCGCCCGCGTGAGCGCCGAGCGCCGAGCAGGAGTGAAGGTCATGACAAATTCCGTTTTGAGGGCAGCCGCCACCGTGCGGAGTCACGGCGGCTTAATCAGGCACCGAGGTGCCAAGGTTGAGCGCAGCATGCACGCCACGCCCCCCGATTGTGCGGGATGGCGCGGTGTGTGGTGCATGTGCCGCCTTTGACCCCATGCCATGGCACCAATCGCCCACGTGACACCCAAGGCATGCCGACGGCAGCAAAATAGGCCAGTCCACCGCTACCGGCCCCTGTCGGCAGCACCGCACTACAACAAAGGAGAAACCATGCCCCGCACGATTCAGCAGCTTTTTGATTTGACTGGCAAAACGGCACTCGTTACCGGCGGCTCGCGCGGCCTGGGCCTGCAAATGGCGCATGCGCTGGGTGAGGCCGGGGCCAAGATCATGCTCAGCTCGCGCAAGGCCGCAGACCTGGAAGCCGCCACCGCCGAGCTGCAGGCGGCCGGCATCGATGCCCGCTGGATTGCCGCCGATTGCGCGCAGGAAGCCGAGATCCACCGCCTGGCCCGCGAGACGATGGAGCGCATGGGTGACATCGACATTCTGGTCAACAACGCAGGCGCTACCTGGGGCGCACCGGCCGAGGACCACCCGCTGGACGCCTGGGACAAGGTGATGAACCTCAACGTGCGCGGCTACTTTCTGCTCAGCCAGTATGTGGCCAAGCACAGCATGATCGGGCGGCGCAGCGGCAGCATCATCAACGTGGCGTCCATCGCCGGTCTGGGCGGCAACCCGCAGGGCATGAACACCATTGCCTACAACACCTCCAAGGCGGCGGTGATCAATTTCACACGCACGCTGGCAGGTGAATGGGGCAAGTACGGCATCCGCGTCAACGCCATTTGCCCGGGCTTCTTCCCGAGCAAGATGACCGCAGGCCTGCTCAAGACGCTGGGCGAAGAAAACCTGACGGCCCACGCCCCTCTGGGCCGCCTGGGCGACGACGAAGACCTCAAGGGCCTGTGCGCGCTGTTTGCATCCGATGCAGGCAAGCACATCACCGGCCAGCACCTGGCCGTGGATGGCGGCGTGAGTGCCTTGGTCGGAGGCTGAAAATCGTGTTCAATCCCCTGGGGCGTTGTGCGCCGTCCCCCCTTCTCTCGCACGGCTGCGCCATGCGGGAAGGGGGGACTCCACCGGTGCGGCGGGGCGGCCCTTGCACGGTGGCCACTGGCTTGTGACGCGCCAGTTGTGGCCGCTGCAGTTTTGAGGACAAATCTTGCTTGATTTTGGTGTTGAAATCCCGTTCGTCAACCTGCTGGGTTTCGAGCTGGTGCGCATGCAGGACGGCGCATCCGAGCTGCACTACGAGGCGCGGCCTGAACACCTCAATTCGTTTGGGGTGACGCACGGCGGCGCTTCGATGACACTGCTGGACGTGACCATGGCCACGGCGGCGCGCAGCGTGGCGCCCGAGATGGGCGTGGTCACCATCGAGATGAAGACCAGCTTCATGCAGGTAGCCCAGGGCCCACTGGTCGCCCAAGGTCGCCTGATTCACCGCACGGCCACCATGGCGTTCACCGAAGCCACGGTGTTCGACGCCAAGGGGCGGGTGTGCACCCATGCCACGGGCACCTTCAAATACGTGCGGCGCCTGCCCGTGGGGCCGGGCAGCGTGAACGAGTTGCGCACCCTTGCCACCGATTGACCTTGCCGGTACCCACGGTATCCATTTCAGGTCAAATTGACCTCCAGCGCTTGATGGTATTGCGCAAGCAGCTATCAAACTTATAGTAATCATTTCCAGGAGTGCTTTCATGCCCCGCAATCAACAGATTCTTCTCGACAACCGCCCACAGGGCGAAGCCGTGGCAAGCAACTTCAAACTGGTCGCTACCGACACCCCCGCACTGCAGGAGGGCCAGGTGCTGGTGCGCAACCACTACCTCAGCCTGGACCCCTACATGCGCGGTCGCATGAACGACGCCAAGAGCTACGCCCAACCCCAGCCGCTGGGTGAGGTGATGCAGGGCGGCACAGCAGGCGAAGTGGTCGAGAGCCGCAGCCCCAAGTTCGCCGTGGGCGACAAGGTGGTGGGCTTTGGCGGCTGGCAGGAATACACCGTGGTCGATGCCAGCCAGCCCGGTTCCCTGAAGAAGGTGGACACCACGCACGTTCCGCTGTCGCACTACCTGGGCGCCGTGGGCATGCCGGGCGTGACGGCCTGGTATGGCCTGGTGAAGATCATTGCGCCCAAGGAAGGCGACACCGTGGTGGTCAGCGCCGCCACCGGCGCGGTGGGCAGCGCTTTTGCCGCCCTGGCCAAGGCGCGCGGCTGCCGCGTGGTGGGCATTGCCGGTGGCCCCGACAAATGCCAATACGCCGTGGACGAGCTGCACTTTGACGCCTGCATTGACTACAAGGAACACAGCGACGGCAAGGCCATGGGCAAGGCGCTCAAGGAAGCCTGCCCCAAGGGCATCGACGGCTATTTCGAGAACGTGGGCGGCTGGATCATGGATGCCGTGATGCTGCGCATGAACGCCTTTGGCCGCATCGCCCTGTGCGGCATGATCGCGGGCTACGATGGCGCGCCGCTGCCCATGGCGAACCCGGCACTCATCCTGGTCAGCCGCCTGAAGATCGAGGGCTTCATCGTCAGCGAGCACATGGAAGTCTGGCCCGAAGCGCTGACCGAGCTGGGCACGCTGGTGGCCACCGGCAAGCTGCGCCCGCGCGAGAGCGTGGCCGAGGGCATTGCCGCGGCGCCCGAGGCATTTCTGGGTCTGCTCAAGGGCAAGAACTTCGGCAAGCAGGTCGTCAAACTGGTCTGACCACCCGCGTCGAGCCATGGCCACCGTCGTGCACTGGACCAGCAAGCGCTTTGATGACCTGGGCGTGCACGCCCTGCACGATGCGTTGGCCTTGCGGTGCCGGGTGTTCATTCTTGAACAAGGCCCGTACCAGGACCCGGATGCCGCCGACAAGCAGGCCTGGCATCTGCTGGGCTACGACGCAGCGGGCCAGCTCCAGGCCTGTCTGCGCGTGGTGGACCCCGGCGTAAAGTTCGCCGAACCCTCCATTGGCCGTGTGGTGACGGCGCCCGAGGCCCGGGGCCAGGGCCTGGGCCGTGCCTTGATGGCCGAGGGCCTGGCGCGTTGTGCCAAAGCGTGGCCGGGCAGGGCGGTGCGCATCAGTGCGCAGGCGCATTTGCAGGGGTTTTATGCAGCGCTGGGCTTTGTGCCCGTGGGCGCACCCTACCTGGAAGACGATATTCCCCACATTGAAATGCTGCGCCCCGCAGAGCCAGCGCTTTCCTAGGAGACACCATGAGCACAGAACTCATCCTGCACCACTACCCTGCGTCACCGTTTGCCGAGAAGGTTCGCATGGTGCTGGGCTTCAAGCAACTGCCCTGGAAGTCGGTCATCATTCCCAGCGTGAGCCCGAAGCCCGACGTGGTGGCGCTCACGGGTGGTTACCGGCGCACGCCCATCCTGCAGATCGGCGCCGACATTTACTGCGACACCAGCCTGATCTGCGAGGTGCTGGAGCACAAGCAGCCCGAGCCCGTGCTGTACCCGCCGCACCTCAAAGGCGTCTCCCGCGTGTTTGCCCAGTGGGCCGACAGCACCCTGTTCTGGACAGCCATGGCCTACAACATGCAGCCCAAGGGCGCAGCGGCGTTGTTTGCCAAGCTGCCGCCCGAGGCCGGAGCGGCCTTTTTGGAAGACCGCAAGGCCATGAGCGTGAACATGACGCGCCTGCGCACGCAGGATGCCGCGCCCGCCTACCGCTCCTATCTGCGGCGCATCGCGCACATGGTGGAGGAGCACGACTTCCTGTTTGGCGCCGAGCCCTGTGTGGCCGACTTTGCCGCCTACCATCCGCTGTGGTTCACACGCGTGTGCACGCCGTCCGTGGCCGATGTGTTCGACCATGTGCCGGCCGTGCTCGAATGGATGGACCGCATGGCCGCACTCGGCCATGGCCGCATGGAAAAATTCACTGCGCAGGATGCCATCACCGTGGCCGCTGGCGCCGAGCCGCTGCCCCACATGAGCGAAGTGTTCCAGGACGAACATGGCATTGCCCTGGGCAGCGAAGTGACCGTGGCCCCCGAGAGCTTTGGCCCCGAGGCCACGCAAGGCACGCTGGTGGCCGCCACCCGCACGCGCTACATCCTGCGCCGAGAAGACCCGCGTGCAGGCACTGTCAATGTGCATTTCCCCCGCATTGGTTATGTACTGAAGAAGGCCGCCCCCTGAGCGGCTGCGCCGCTTCCCCCCTTTTCTGGCATCGCCGAGCGATGCGCCACCAGCGCGGCGGGGCGGCCCTTGCGCGGTGGCCACTGGCCTGGGCCGTGCCAGTTGCTTGCGCCACACCCTGTTTCAAACCTGAAGGAGACACATCACATGATCGAAAATTTTGCGGGCAAGACCGCTGTACTCACCGGTGCGGGTTCTGGCTTTGGGCTGGAATGCGCGCGCATTGGCGCCCGTCTGGGCATGAACCTGGTGCTGGTCGATGTGCAGCAGGACGCGCTGGACGCCGCCACCGCCGAGATGCAGGCCGCAGGAGCCCAGGTGCTGGCACGCAAGGTCGATGTGTCGAACGCCGCGCAGATGGAGCAGCTTGCGCTGGATGTGCAGGAGCGCTTTGGTGCGCCGCACCTGGTCTTCAACAACGCGGGCGTGGGTGCCGGCGGCCTGGTGTGGGAAAACTCGGTGAGGGACTGGGAATGGGTGCTGGGCGTCAACCTCATGGGTGTGGTGCATGGTGTGCGCCTGTTCACCCCCATGATGCTCGACGCCGCTGCCAAAGACCCGGCCTGGCGCGGCCACATCGTCAACACGGCCAGCATGGCCGGTTTGCTGGCGCCGCCCAACATGGGCATTTACAACGTGAGCAAGCACGCCGTGGTCAGCCTGTCCGAAACGCTGTACCAGGACCTCTCGCTGGTCACCGACCAGGTCGGCGCCAGCGTGCTGTGCCCCTATTTTGTGGCCACGGGCATCAACGACAGCCATCGCAACCGACCGGATGCCTTGCAGTCGGGCAAGCCCACCAAGAGCCAGATCATTGGCCAGGCCATGATCGGCAAGGCCGTCAGCTCGGGCAAGGTGACCGCCGCCGAAGTGGCGCAAAAAGTGTTCGATGCCGTGGGCGCGGGCCAGTTCTACATCTACAGCCACCCCAGGGCCATCGGCGCCGTGCAGACGCGCATGGAAGACATCCTGCAGGCGCGCAACCCCACCGACCCCTTTGCCGACAAGCCCGAGCTGGGCGTGCAGTTGCGTGCACAGTTGCGTGCAGCTTGAAATATGAATAAAAATGGCCTCCAGCGCTTATGGGGTAAGCGCTGGCAGCTATTGAAAGCATAGTAATCTACGCTTGGGCTGGCCCTGATTTCGATATCTTTTCTTCTTCAACCCGCTTCCAACGCACTAGAACCCCAGCCCCGATCCTGCCCCGAGCAGGGTTGCACTACCCAGCAACGCGAAGATGGCGGCGGCCACCGAATGCACCAGTTTCATCGGAATTCTTGAGGCCAGCTTGTCGCCCACGAACACGGCCGGTACGTCGGCGATCAACATGCCGAGCGTGGTGCCGATCACCACCATCAAAGGCGCAGCATAGTGCGCGGCCAGCGCGACCGTGGCGATCTGGGTCTTGTCGCCCATCTCGGCCAGAAAGAAGGTGATCAAGGTGGCGCCGAACACACCGAACCGTTGGGCGACCTGGGTTTCCTCTTCTTCGATCTTGTCCGGAATCAGGGTCCAGAGGGCCATGCCGATGAACGACAGACCCAGCGCCCAGCGCAGGATCTCGGGGCTGAGCGTCGCCGTGATCCAGCCCCCGAGCGCACCTGCCAGGCCATGGTTCACGACGGTCGCAGCCAGGATGCCGAGGATGATCGGCACAGGTTTCTTGAAGCGCGCTGCGAGGATGAAGGCGAGGAGCTGGGTCTTGTCGCCGATTTCAGCAAGGGCGACGACGCCGGTCGAGACGAGGAGGGATTCCATGCGTTGTTTCCAGGCCGGTCTACAGACGATTGACCGCCACGCATCCCCGGCCTTGTCGGAGGCGTGGTGGTCAAAGGTCTTGCCAAGCGCGAAAACCGCTTGCGCCATGACCCATGCGGGTCAAGTATGTTGACGCAAGCCTCTTCGGGGTGAAGAGAGGCTACTCCCCCATGACGCAAGAATTATAGCGGCGCGCACCCCTACAATGGATCGCAGCCAAAGCGCCACCATGTCGAAGACCACCTCCACGTTCACCCGTCATTTTTGGTACACAGTGGCCGTTCTGGCGGCCATGGTGGCGGTTTTCGGGGGGTATGTGGTGGCCGAAAAAGCGATTGATACCGCCAACGCACAGC
Organism: Giesbergeria sp.; assembly: GCA_026647025.1. Taxonomy (GTDB): domain Bacteria; phylum Pseudomonadota; class Gammaproteobacteria; order Burkholderiales; family Burkholderiaceae_C; genus Simplicispira. The sequence continues at coordinate 12,362 of JAPKHH010000027.1, read as the reverse complement.
GTCTGCGCTCGCTGCAGCTGGCCGATGAAATGCGGCGTTCGTCGGACGACCTGACCCGCCTGGCCGTGCTGTCGGTGATGACGGGCGACGACCTGTACCAGCGCCACTACGAGGCCCTGCTGGACATCCGCGAAGGGCGCAAACCGCGACCGCCCCGCGATCGGGTCACCTCGTTCGACATGGCCGCAGCCGTTGACCCGCCGGTGCCCGAGGGCGTGGGGATGGCCTTGGTGGACCGCATGCGGTCGGCAGGCTTTGTCGATCAGGAATTGGCCCTGCTGGCCCAGGCCAAGGCGTTGTCGGACAGCCTGACCCGCACCGAGCGCGAAGCCATGCAACTGAGCCAGGTGCAGGGCAGTGATGCCGAGGCGAGCCACGCCCGGGCGCGCGCCATGCTGCATGACGCGGCCTACCTGTCGGCCAAGGCGGCCATCATGGCGCCGATCGAGGGCTTTCATATCCAGGTGATGGAGCGCACCCAGGCTGCTGTGGCGCAAGCAGAGCGCAATGCCCTGGCACTGCGGGTTGTTTTCATGGGCCTGGGGCTGCTGCTGATGTTCATGCTTTACCGCACTTCGCGGGCCCTGCGCACGGTCATGGGGGGGACGGTGGATGCGGTCCATGCCCAGATCACCCGCCTGGGCCAGGGCGATTTCAGTGCGCCGCTGGCGCTGGCCAAAAGCGAACCTGGCAGTGTGATGGCCCGGCTGGCCGAGTCGCAGGCCAAGCTCAAGCAGATGGCCGACGAACGCGCCCACACCCAGCTTGAACTGCAGCGCAGCACGACGCGGCTGAAAGAGGCCGAACGTCTGGCGCTGATGGGCCACTGGGAGCTCGATCTGGTCACGAATGCGCTGATCTGGTCGGACGAGACTTACGCCATCTTTGAACTCGATCCCGCCAGGCCGCCGCTCTATGAGACTTTTCTCGGTGTCATCCACCCCGACGATCGCGAGCGCGTCAACAAGGCCTACACCGAGTCCGTGCTGCGCAAGGAATCCCGGTACCGCGTTACCCACCGCCTGCAGATGCCCGATGGCCGCGTCAAGCATGTGCACGAGCGGGGCGAAACCCATTTCAGCGCCACCGGCGAGCCCCTGCGCACGATGGGCACGGTGCAGGACGTCACCTCCAGCCTGCAGGGCAAGCTGGCGCTCGAGCGTGCCAACCGCGACCTGCGCCTGCTGAGCGATTGCAATACCGCGCTGGTGCACGCCGAGGAGGAGTCCGGCTTGCTCACGGAGATTTGCCGTCTGTGCGTGGAGCGTGGCGGCTATCGCATGGCGTGGGTGGGTTATGCCATGCACGATGCAGTGCATTCCGTGCGTGTGGTCGCCCAATCGGGCGACCAGGACGGCTATCTGCAGAATCTGCCAGTCACCTGGGCCGATGAGCCGCACGGCCGGGGGCCGGTTGGCACGGCCATTCGCACGGGTCTGCCGTGCGCCATCGATCACATCAAAAGTGATCCGCGCATGGCCATGTGGCGCGAGCAGACAGGGCGGCGCAGCATGCGCTCGTGCGTGGCCTTGCCGCTGGTGTGCAGTGCCTCCGTCATCGGGGCGCTGGCGCTGTATTCCGAGGAAGAAGACCGCTTCGATCCCGACGAGCTGCGCTTGTTGATGGAACTGGCAACCGACCTGGCCTATGGTATTTCGACCCTGCGCACCCGCGCCGAGCACGCCCAGGCCAAGGTGCAGCTGGAGTTTTTGTCCAACTTCGATCCGCTGACGCATCTGCCCAACCGCCTGTTGCTGCGTGACCGTTTCGAACATGCGGCGCGGGTGGCCCAGGCTGACGGCCGACGGGTCAGCATGCTGTACATCGACCTGGACCATTTCAAGCAGGTCAATGACAGTCTGGGCTATGCCGTGGGCGACCAGGTGATCGTGAAAGTGGTCGAGCGGCTGCACCACTGCATTCCCGTGGCCTCGACCGTCAGCCGCATGAGTGGTGACGAATTCGTGGTGCTGCTCGCGGGCGACCTGGATGCGGCGGCGGTGGCGGGTGTGGGCAATGCCATCCGGGATGCCCTGGTGGACCCCATCAAGACCGGGGACAGCCTGCTCAACATCTCCTGTTCTGTGGGCATTGGCCTGTATCCGGGGGATGGTGCCGACTTCGAGACCCTGCTCAAACACGCCCATACGGCTGTCGTCAGTGCCAAGGAGGCGGGCCGCAATACCTGCCGCTTTTTCTCGCACGACCTGAACGATGGCATGTTGGAGCAGGTTCGCCTGACGGGTGGCCTGGCCAGCGCCTTGCGCAAGCGCGAATTTGTGCTGCACTACCAGCCCCAGCTGGATCTGGCGAGCGGCCGGATTGTCGGGGTGGAGGCGCTGGTGCGCTGGCAACACCCTGTGGATGGACTGTTGCCGCCGGGCAGGTTCATCGCGTTGGCCGAGCGCAGCGGGCACATCGTTCCGCTGGGCGAATGGGTGCTGCATGAAGCCTGCCGCCAGGCGCGCCAGTGGCAGAGCGGGTTCCTCACCACACCCGTGGTGGGTGTCAACCTGTCGGCCCTGCAGTTCAAGCGGGGCAATGTGCTGGAGATGGTGGCATCGGCCCTGACCGCATCGGGCCTGCCGCCAGCCTGCCTGGAGCTGGAGCTGACCGAGTCCATTCTGTTGCAGGACGTGGAGTCCACCATCCGGACGCTGCAGGGGCTCAAGGCCATGGGCGTCAAACTGTCCATCGACGACTTTGGTACGGGTTATTCCAGTCTGTCCTATCTCAAGCGGCTGGCAGTGGACAAGCTCAAGATCGACCAGTCCTTTGTGCGCGACATGCTCACCGGGTCGGATGGGGCTTCCATCGTGCAGGCCATCATTCAGCTCGGGCACAACCTGCAGCTGACCGTGATTGCCGAGGGCGTGGAAACCATGGCAGAGCGCGACTTCCTGGAGCGCTCAGGTTGCGACGAGGCGCAGGGCTACCTGTTCAGCCGACCGGTGCCGGTGGATCAGATCGAGCGGCTTCTGCGCACCGGGATCGGGCGGCCTGGCGGCCCCATCGAGCCGGTGCACGATCTGTAGGGTCAATCGTAGGGTCGCACCAGCCGGACAGGCAGGCGGCTGCTCCGGGCTACATCGCCGCTGGCTTCACCAGTCGCCATGTCCACGGCCCAGCCGTTGCGAAACGAGCCCAGCTGGCTCAATGTTCCGCCGGTACTGCCCTGCATGACGTTGCCATAGTTATAGGCGTTGATGCTGCCCGTGCGCACACGGGTCGAGCTGGACCAGTGCCAGGTGCCGGGCGAGGACGGAAACAGCACCGGATTCACCCCCGAGGGGACGGCTCTTTTGTTCACCAGATGGCGCAGCTCGTTGGCGCGCGGCAGACGCCATGCCACGCCTTCGGCCTTGCTGCGGGCGGCGGCGGCGGCCATGGCTTCGGCGCGGTCGAACAACAGGGGCAGGCCTTCGCAGGTGTTGCCGTTCCAGTGCGTGCCTTCCACACAGCGTGCCCAGGCCACCTTGGAGCGCTTGTCGATCACCAGGGTGCCGTCCTCCGAGGGCTGCATGCCCACCGGTGCCGTGGCCGCCGATGCGGCGGCGGCCGGTTCCTGGGCCAGTACGGCCGACGCAGCAAACCCGGCCGCGAGGCAGGCCATCGCGTGCAGGCGGATCGTTCGGTCAGTTTTCATGGCGTAGTTCCTCGAAGCAGGGCAGCCGCCCCGGCCCCGATGGTAGCCGTCCGCCGGGGCGTTGCAAGCTTCGCGGGGCGCCCCTGCGGCTGTGGCACACTCGCGCGCTTCGTGTTTTGAAACATCAGCAGCCCATGCAGCAGATCATCCGGCAACTGGCCGCAGAAATCAAAATCAGGGAGCAGCAGGTGGTGGCCGCCATCGAACTGCTTGACAGCGGAGCCACCGTGCCCTTCATTGCCCGGTACCGCAAGGAAGTGACGGGCGGGCTGGATGACATCCAGTTGCGCGAGCTTGAAGCGCGACTGTCGTACCTGCGCGAACTGGAAGACCGCCGCGCCGCCGTGCTCAAGGCCATCGACGAACAGGGCAAGCTCACCGACGCCTTGCGCGGTTCAATAGCGGCTGCGCCGACCAAGCAGGAGCTGGAAGACATTTACCTGCCGTTCAAGCAAAAGCGCCGCACCAAGGGCCAGATCGCCCGGGAGTTTGGCATCGAGCCGCTGGCCGACAAGCTTTTTGCCGACCCCACGCTGGACCCGGCCGTTGAGGCGGCAGCATTTACCAGGCCCCCCGAGGTGCTGGACGACGGCAAGCCGGGCGCGGACTTTTCCACAGTGCCTGCCGTGCTCGACGGCGTGCGCGACATCCTGTCGGAGCGCTGGGCGGAAGATGCGGTGCTGGTACAGCAGTTGCGCGAATGGCTGTGGGCCGAGGGCCTGCTGCGCAGCAAAAAGGTCGAGGGCAAGAACGAGAATGACCCCGAGGTGTCCAAGTTCCGAGACTACTTCGACTACGACGAACCGATGGGCCGCGTGCCCTCGCACCGTGCGCTGGCGGTCTTTCGGGGGCGTGCGCTCGAAATGCTGGAGGCCAAGCTGGTGCTGCCCGTTGAACCAGAACCCGGCAAACCGAGCCTGGCCGAAGGGAAAATTGCCCTGCACCTGGGCTGGAGCCACGCAGGCCGTCCGGCCGATGACCTGATCCGCAAATGTGTGGCCTGGACCTGGCGTGTCAAGCTCAGCCTCTCGACCGAGCGCGACCTGTTCTCGCGCCTGCGCGACGATGCAGAAAAGGTGGCCATCAAGGTCTTTGCCGACAACCTGCGCGACCTGCTGCTGGCCGCCCCCGCCGGGCCGCGCGTGGTGATGGGGCTGGACCCCGGCATCCGCACCGGCGTGAAGGTGGCTGTGGTCGATGCCACCGGCAAACTGGTGGAAACCGCCACCGTCTACCCGCACGAGCCACGGCGTGACTGGGATGGCGCCCTGCACACGCTGGCCCGGCTGTGCGAAAGGCACGGTGTGCAGCTCATTGCCATCGGTAACGGCACGGCCAGCCGCGAAACCGACAAGCTGGCGGGCGAGCTCATCAAATTGATGCAAAAACAGGCTCCAGCGCAGGATGGCAAAGCGCTGGCAGCTATTGAAAAGATAGTGGTCAGCGAAGCCGGTGCGTCTGTGTACAGCGCCAGCGAATACGCCTCGCAGGAGATGCCCGATGTGGACGTGAGCCTGCGCGGCGCGGCCAGCATTGCACGGCGCCTGCAGGACCCGCTGGCCGAGCTGGTCAAGATCGACCCCAAGAGCATTGGCGTGGGCCAGTACCAGCATGACGTGAACCAGAGCGAGCTGGCCCGCACTTTGGGCACCGTGGTGGAGGACTGCGTGAACTCGGTGGGCGTGGACCTGAACACCGCCAGCGTACCGCTGCTGTCCCGCGTCTCGGGCCTCTCGGCCAGTGTGGCCAAGGCGGTGGTGCGCTGGCGCGAGGCCCATGGTGCCTTCAAGACCCGCAAGCAGCTCATGGACGTGGCGGGCCTGGGTGCCAAGACGTTTGAGCAGAGTGCCGGTTTTCTGCGCATTCGCGGCGGCGACAATCCGCTGGACATGACGGGTGTGCACCCCGAGACCTATCCCGTGGTCGAGCAGATCATGGAAAAAACCGGCAAACCGGTGGCCGAGATCATGGGCCGCACCGACATGCTCAAGGTTTTGCAGCCCGAACTGTTTGCCAACGAGAAGTTCGGCGTGATCACGGTCAAGGACATCCTGGCCGAGCTGGAAAAACCCGGCCGCGACCCGCGCCCGGACTTCAAGGTGGCCCGCTTCAACGACGGCGTGGAAGACATCAAGGACCTGCGCGAAGGGATGATCCTGGAGGGCACGGTGAGCAACGTCGCGCAGTTCGGCGCCTTCATCGACTTGGGCGTGCACCAGGACGGACTGGTGCATGTGAGCCAGCTGGCGCACAAGTTCGTGCAGGACGCCCGCGAAGTGGTCAAGACCGGCGACATCGTCAAGGTCAAGGTCATGGAGGTGGACGTGGAGCGCAAGCGCATCGGCCTGTCCATGAAACTGGGCGATGCACCGGCCCGCCAGGGTGGCGACCGGGGCGCCTCGCAGGGCAACCGGTTTGAAGGGGCAGGGCGCGGCTACCAGCAGCCCCCGCGCCGTGCGCCCGAGCCGGTGCAGCAGTCGGCCATGGCCTCGGCTTTTGCAAAGCTGCAACAGGCAAAGAAAAGGTAGGCAGCGCAGGGTACATAATCCAAGCCAGTCCCACCACAGCGCTGATCCCATGGATTTGAATGCACTGCTGGCCATGCCCGCCGTCCTGCCCAGCCTGCCACGTACGGTGGCATTGCTGATGAATGAGCTGGCCCACGACGAACCGAACCTGCGGCGCGTGAACCAGCTGTTCGGCACCGACCCGGCGCTGTCGGCCCGCCTGCTGGAAATGGCCAACTCCGACGCCTTCCAGGGCCCGCGCCAGGTGGCGGGCATCCCGGAAGCGCTGGCCCTGCTGGGCACGTCGCACCTGCGCACGCTGGTGAGTTCTGCGCCGCTGGGCACCACGTCGCGCTCGGTGCCCGGCCTCAACCTGCAGCAGTTCTGGCGCTACAGCCTGCATACCGCCAAGTTGGCCCGTTCACTGGCGGGCAGCGTGCACCAGAACCAGGTGGCGGCCTACACCGTGGGACTGCTGCACGGCCTGGGTGAGTTGCTGATCCATCTCTCCGACCCCGAGCGGGTGCAGTCGCTCAACACGCTGGTGCCGCCACTGGACCTGCGGCGCTGCAAGGTCGAGATGCGCATTTTTGGCTATTGCTACAGCCGCGTCACGGCCGCGCTGGCGCGCCGCTGGCAGTTGCCCGAGATGGTGGTCGATGCCCTCAGCTACCAGCATGCACCTTTTGAAAACCATGCCTATGAGCCACTGGCCGGGGTCATCCACCTGGCAGTATGGCGCGTGCGTGTGCATGAACTGGGGCTGGATGAGAGGGAGCGCGTGGTTTCCTTCCCCGACGAAGTCGCCCTGGCCCTGGGGCTGGACATCGACATGGTGCTGCGCCAGGACCCGATCGACTGGACTCCGCGCCACGAAGCCGAGCCTGAAGCCGCAGACTATCTGGTCTGACTGCGGGGCATGGCACGGCAAACACCCATGCAACGCGGGACATGAAGGCCCTGCGTATCTACGCGGGCCCCAGGGCACTGCAGCACCTGCGTGAACAAGGCCTGCGCCCGCAGGACGTGCAGACCATTCCCGCTGCGGCAGGCGGGCCCAAGGGACTGATCCTGGGACCGCTCGACCGATTCCTCTTCGGCGAGTGGCTGCCACAGTCCCGCCAGACCGTGCACCTGGTGGGTGCCTCCATCGGGGCCTGGCGCATGGCGAGCGCCTGTCTGCAGGGCAGTGTGGCTGCTTTCGAGCGGCTGGAGCACGACTATATCCACCAGCACTACGAGCCAGCGCCGGGCGCCAAGCGGCCGACGCCACAGCATGTGAGCGAGCGGTTCAGCCAGACGCTGCAGGACTTCTATGGCGGTCGGGTGGACGAGTTGCTTGCACATCCGCGCTATCGCCTGCACATCGTCACGTCCCGGGGCCGCCATCTGCTGGCGCGTGAACACCGTGCCGCCACTCCGCTGGGTTACCTTGCTGCCTTTCTGAGCAATGCCATGCACCGCAAGGCCATGGGTGCCTGGCTGGAGCGTGTGGTGTTTTCTTCTCCCGATCCCGCGCAGCCCACGGGTACCTGTGCAGCGTTGCCGTTTGGCACGCACGATTTCCGCACGCGCCAGGTGCTGCTGACGCAGGCCAATTTCATGCCGGCCTTGCAGGCCAGTTGCTCGATTCCGTTCGTGCTCCAGGCCGTACAGCACATTCCGGGGGCGCCACCCGGGGCCTACTGGGATGGCGGTATTACCGACTACCACCTGCATCTGCAGTACAGACATCTGTTGGATGCTATTGAAAATGGAGCTAAAAGCGCTTTGCCGGTCGGCGCTTCAACCCCAAAAACCGTTCAATCGGCTGGCCTGGTGCTCTACCCGCATTTTCAGCCGCAGGTGGTGCCCGGATGGCTCGACAAATCGCTGAAGTGGCGCCACAAAGCCACGTCGGCGCTGGACTCCGTGGTACTTCTGGCGCCGGACCCCGATTGGGTGCGCTCGCTACCCCACGGCAAATTGCCCGACCGGCAGGATTTCATGCACTACGGCAGCGACACCGCAGCGCGAGTGCAGGCCTGGCAGACAGCCACCGCGGCGAGCAGGCAGCTTGCAGATGAGTTTGGCGAGTGGCTGCAGCGCCCACGCATGCAGGCTGTGCAGCCCTTGTGACTACATGGACGCGGCGAGCATGGCGCGGTATTCCTCGGCCGTGGCGACACGCGGGTTGGTCTTGTGGCAGTGGTCGGCCAGTGCGCCCTTGATCACGTCGTCGAACATCGCCTCGGTCACCCCCATGGCAGCCAGGCCCGTGGGCAGGCCCAGGCGGGCATTCATGGCGCGGATGGCTTCGGGAATGTCTCCCGCGCTGGACAGGCCCATGGCATGGGCCATGCGTTCGAGGCGCCGGTCTTTTTGCACCGACTCTGCCCCTGCATTGAAGCGGATCACGGCCGGGAGGAACATGGCATTGAGCGTGCCGTGGTGCAGGCGGGGGTTGATGCCACCCAGGCTGTGGCTGAGCGAATGCACCGCGCCCAGCCCTTTCTGAAAAGCCATGGCGCCCTGCATGCTGGCGCTCATCATGTTCAAACGGGCTTCGGTGTCCGCGCCATTGCGCGTGGCCCGTTCGATATGCGCCCAGCCGCGCGTGAGGCCATCGAGCGCAATGCCGTCGGCCGGGGGGTTGAACGCGGCCGACATGAAGGTTTCCATGCAGTGTGCGATGGCGTCCATGCCGGTGGCTGCGGTGAGCAGGGGCGGCAGGCCCCAGGTGAGTTCCGGGTCGCAAATGGCGGCCTTGGGCAGCAGGTTCCATGAATGAAAGCCCAGCTTGCGGTGGTCGTCCACGATGATGATGGCGCCGCGTGCGACCTCGCTGCCGGTGCCGCTGGTGGTGGGCACGGCGATCAGGGGCACGGCGCGGTCCGTGATGCGCGGTGAGCCGCCCTCGATGGTGGCGTAGTGCTTCAGCGGCCCCTCGTGCGTGGCCGCAATGGCGATTCCCTTGGCGCAGTCGATGGCAGAGCCGCCGCCCACGGCAATCAGGCCATCGCAGCCCTGGGCCTTGTACACCGCCGTGGCAGTGCGCACGGCGGCTTCGGTCGGGTTGGCCGGGGTTTGGTCGAACACCGCTACCGGGAGGCCGACAAGTGCATCCAGGGCTTTTTGCAGCACGCCCGCAGCCTTCACGCCGGGGTCGGTGACAACAAGCGGGCGGGTGATGCCGGTGCGTTCGCACTCCTGCTTGAGCAGCCCGATGGCTCCATTGTCGAATTGGATCTGGGTGAGATAGTAGATGAGTGCCATGGTCTGTTGGGGGAGTTTGGGGCGAGGAATGCGGCTTGCGTTTACGATTGCTGCAAACACTTTAAACCCGGAGACATCCATGACCAAGTTCCCCCGCTTCGTTCCCCTTGCCCTGGCCGTCGCGTTTGTGACAAACGCCCACGCGGCCTGCCTGACCGATGCGCAGGCCACGGACCTGGTGGCGCATTACCTCTCGCGCCAGCCGGCAGCCAACCCCGAAAACCTCTCGGAGGCCGACGGTGCCTGCACGCGCGCCAAGGTCAATGCCTTGCTGGCACCCCGTCTGGGCAAGGTGGTCGGCTACAAGGCGGGCCTGACCAACCCGGCCGTGCAAAAGCGTTTCAACACCGACAAGCCGGTGTGGGGCAAGCTCTACGAAGGCATGGTGCTCGAGAGCGGCGCCACGGTGGAAGCGGCCTTTGGCGCCCGCCCGTTGTACGAGGCCGACATGCTGGTGCGCGTCAAGAGCACGGACATCAACCAGGCCAAGACCCCCATGGAGGTGCTGCAGGCGATCGACCAGGTGATTCCGTTCATCGAGCTGCCCGATCTGGTGGTGCAGGCGCCGCCCAAACTCAACGGCGCCGGGATCAGCGCCATCAACGTGGGTGCGCGACTGGGCGTGGCCGGTGCACCCCTGGCGGTGCCGGTGCTGCGCGCCGAGCGCTATGCCATGCTGGACGCGCTGCGCGACATGCAGGTCAGCCTGCAGGACGCCAGTGGTGCGCAACTGGGCGGCGGCAAGGGCAGCGATATCCTGGAGCATCCGCTCAACGCTGTGGTGTGGCTGGCGGGCGCGCTGGCACAGGAAGGGCTGGCCATGCAGCCGGGCGACCTGATCAGCCTGGGGTCTTTTTCGCCGCTGCTGCCACCCAAGGCAGGTTTGTCGGTCACCGCCACGTACAACGGTCTTCCAGGCGCTGCGCCTGTGCGTGTGACGTTCAAGTGACGTCCTGCGCGGGAGCCGTGCAGTGACAAACCTGCACATCCATCACCATCGCCTGACCGCGCAGATGCGCAGCGTGCTGCAGCGCATGGCCCGGGCGGGCCACCCGCCGTTGCATACCCTCTCGCCCGCAGCCGCGCGGGCGGCCTACGAGGCAGGATCGGGCGTGCTGGAGGTCGACCGCGCAGCGCTGGCGCGCGTGGAGGACTTTCGCATTCCCGCCCGCGACGGCCATGGGCTGCCCGCGCGGCTGTATGCCCCCTCCGAGGCAACGGGCCTGCCGGTGCTGCTGTACCTCCATGGTGGCGGTTTCACCATCGGGAGCATTGCCACGCACGATGTGCTGTGCCGCGAGCTGGCCCGTCTGTCGGGCGGCATGGTGGTGTCCCTGGAATACCGGTTGGCGCCGGAGCATCGCTTTCCGGTGGCCAGCAACGATGCCTGGGACGCGCTGGCCTGGCTGGCTGCGCACGCCGACACCCTGGGTGCAGACCGTGCGCGGCTGGCCGTGGGGGGTGACAGTGCAGGCGGCACGCTGGCCGCCGTCAATGCCATCCTGGCGCGGGATGCGGGTGTGCCGCTGGCGCTGCAACTGCTGTTCTACCCCGGTTGCGCCGCACACCAGGACACCCCATCGCATGCCACCTATGCGCGCGGCCTGGTGCTGGAAGAGCCGGCCATCCGCTGGTTTTTTGGCAACTACGTCACCACGCACGCCCAGCGCGAGGACTGGCGCTTCGCACCGCTGCATGCGGACGACGTGGACGGCGTGGCGCCGGCCTGGGTGGGGCTGGCCGAATGCGACCCGCTGGTGGACGAAGGCATTCAGTATGCCGACAAGCTGCGTGCGGCAGGTGTGGCGGTGGACCTGGAGATCTACCGCGGCGTCACGCACGAATTCATCAAGATGGGCCGCGCCATTCCCGAAGCGCGCCAGGCCCATGCCGACGCAGCGGCAGCGCTGCGCCAGGCTTTCGAGAGAGGTTGAGGCTGATGCAACGCAATGAATTCCGCTGTTTCCACCGCCTGCGCGTGCGCTGGGCCGAGGTTGACATGCAGAAGATCGTCTTCAACGCCCACTATCTGATGTACATCGACACGGCGATGATGGACTATTGGCGTGCCCTGGCGCTGCCGTACGAGGCCAGCATGGAAGTGCTGGGTGGCGAGATGTACGTAAAGAAGGCCACGGTGGAATACCACGCATCGGCCATTCTGGACGACACGCTGGATGTCGCCCTGCGTTGCGCCCGTGTGGGCAATTCGTCGGTACTGTTCGAGGCGGGCATCTTCCGGGGAGACCAGTGCTTGATCGAGAGCGAACTGGTGTATGTTTTTGCCGACCCGGCCACCCAGACGTCGCGGCCGGTGCCTGCGGCGCTGCGCAAGCTGTTCACCGACTATGAGGCCGGTCATCCGGTCGTCACCGTGCACGTGGGCGCCTGGAGCGCGCTGGGGCTGGATGCGGCGCAGGTGCGGCAATCGGTTTTTGTGCGGGAACTGGGCATCGATCCCAGCGTGGAAGCGGACGCACAGGACAGCGCAGCAGTGCACGCCGTGCTGCGCAACGCCTTGGGCATGCCGGTGGCCACGGGGCGCTTGCTGCCCTCGTTGGCGGGTGTGGCGCGCATTGGTCGCTTGGCTGTGGAGCGCCCACTGCGTGGCGCGGGGTGGGGGCGGATGGTGCTCGACGCACTGCTGGAGGCGGCCCGTGCGCGTGGTGATCGGCAGGTGGTGCTGGATGCCCAGGCCAACGCCCAGGGCTTTTACCGGCGCGCAGGGTTCGTGGCGCATGGCGAGCCGTTCGTGGAAGCAGGCATCCACCATGTGTCCATGGTGCGAGATTTCTAGTGTTTTTGGCCTCTAGGGCTTATTAATAGCAGGAAAACCCCCGGCTCTGCCGGGGAGGCAGTAGAAGTTTGACTTTTCAGGGGTTGTCCATCGCAGAGACTTCCAGACGTGAGCCGCCAAGCAAACGAAAGGAAGAATCAGGATGGACAAGTATGAG
>JAPKHH010000026.1:0-33123 GCA_026647025.1 Giesbergeria sp. | reverse complement strand
GTGCAAGCCGTGCGTGCGCACCTTGCCCAGCCTGCAAAAAGTGCATGATCAGTTCGCCGACAGCGGCTTTTCCGTCGTGGGAATTGCCGTCAATGAAAAAGGCGTCAAGCCGGAGCCGCTTTTGCCTCACATTTTTCGAGTGCGTAGCGGGCCTTGCGCTCTTGCTGCGCCAGCACCACCAGCGCTTGCCCGCTGGCAATGCGCGGCAGCCAGGCGGCCTGCACATCGGCCGGTGCGCCATGCGAAAGCACGCTGCTTGCGATGAAGGCGTGCGCGAGGGGCTCGAGCACCATGCCGCGGCCGAGTTCTTCCATCACCACCATGGCGTCGATGGCGCCCTGGCCCAGGCCGTCGTGTTTTTCGGGCACGGTCAGCGCGGTCAAGCCCAGTTCGGCCAGTTCGCCGTACGCCGCACGCTCAAAGCCGCCAGCGGCCACGATGCTGCGGCGGCGCTCAAAGGTATAGCCCTTGTCGACCCAGCGGCGCACCGCGTCGCGCAGGGATTGCTGGTCGTCAGAAAAATCAAAGTCCATGTTCTTTACTCCTGATGCTGACTTGCTGTGGCGCCTGGGCGCCGTTCACATTCAGCGAAGCTCTTGCTGGAACCCCCTCCCGGAGGGGGCACGGGGGAGCAGTCCTGACGTGCACCGCGCGGACTGCCCGAGGCTTTAGCCGAGGACAGTCTGAGCCACGATGTTGCGCTGCACTTCATTGCTGCCACCATAAATGGTGGTCTTGCGCAGGTTGAAGTACGTGGATGCCAGCGGGGCGTTGGCGGCCTCGCCGCCGGGGAAGTCGCCTTGCCAGCCGGCCTCCATGGCTTCCTCGATGAAGGGCAGGGCAAAGGGCCCGGCGGCCAGCATCATCAGTTCAGCGTAGCGCTGCTGGATTTCGCTGCCCTTGATCTTGAGCAGGCCCGCGATGTCGAGCGAGTTCTTGCCGGACTTTTCAGCAGACAACACCCGCAGCACCAGCATTTCCAGCGCCACGATATCGACTTCGAGCAGGGCGATCTGGTCACGGAACCTCTGGTCGTCCCACACGCCTTCGCGCTTGGCAATGCGCTTGAGGCGCTCGAGTTCCCGCTTGCTGCGGTTCACGTCGGCAATGTTGGTGCGCTCGTGGGAGAGCAGGTGCTTGGCGTAGGTCCAGCCCTTGTTTTCTTCGCCAATCAGGTTCTCGGCGGGCACTTCGACATTGTCGAAGAACACCTCGTTGACTTCGCATTCGCCATCGAGCAGCTTGATGGGGCGCACGGTGACGCCCTTGGACTTCATGTCCAGCAGCAGGAAGCTGATGCCGGTCTGCGGCTTGCCCTCGTTGCTGGTGCGCACGAGATTGAACATCCAGTCGCCATACTGGCCCAGGGTGGTCCAGGTTTTCTGGCCGTTGACGATGTACTTGTCGCCCACGCGCTCGGCGCGGGTCTTGACGCTGGCCAGGTCCGAGCCGGAGCCCGGTTCGCTGTAGCCCTGGCTCCACCACACTTCGCCGCTGGCGATGCCGGGCAGGAAGCGCTTTTGCTGCTCGGCGTTGCCAAAGGCCATGATGACGGGGGCCACCATCACGGGGCCAAACGGGACGATGCGCGGCGCGCCCGCCAGAGCGCACTCTTCTTCAAACAGGTGCTTTTGCACGGCCGTCCAGCCGGGGCCGCCAAATTCCTTGGGCCAGCCAAAGGCCAGCCAGCCCTTTTTGCCGAGAATTTTGGCCCAGTTCTGCATGTCGCCGCGCGTCAGACGCAGGGCGTTGTGCACCTTGTGGGCAATTTCCGGGGGCAGATGGCTGCCAACCCAGGCGCGAACTTCTTCGCGGAAGGCTTGTTCTTCGGGGGTGAATGCGAGATCCATGCGGTGCGTCTCCTAGTGAGGTTGTATTTGTAGCACGGTCGTTCGTTTTTTGGCTGTCCAAATGGGGACATTTGCACAGCGGGGGGCTTTTCCTATTCCGTTGGTGCTTCGGGCGGCAGGCCCAGTTCGTTGCACAGGCGCTGCACGGTGGCGCGCAGGGCGGCCACGTCGGCCTCCAGCGCATCCACACGCGCTTGCAGGCCCGGTGGGCTGCCTTCGGCGTTGTTGCCGAAGTTGCTGGCGTCCACGGGGCCGCACAGCAGGTGCGCCCAGCGCGGCTCGCGGGCGCCTGGTGCGCGGGGCAGCAGCACGACGAGCGGCCCGCCTTTCTCTGCACTGCGTTCCTGCAGTTCATCGAGGAAGGCTTCCACAGACGAAATATCGGCAAAGCGATACCAGCGCTCGGCGTTGATGCGCAGCTCGCCCGCCGTCTGCGGGCCGCGCAGCATCAGCAGGCCCAGCAGCACGGCCGATTGCTCGGGTACGCCCACGCCGCGCTGGAAGTTGTGTTCGTAGCGCGTGGTGCGGCTTCCGCTGGTTTCAAACACCAGCGACAGCAGCTTGAGCGCATCGAGGGCCTCCTGCACCTGGGCGTCGCCCAGATTCATCACGGGGTCGCGCGTGGTTTTCTGGTTGCAGCCGGTCACCACCGCGTTCAGCGAGAGCGGGTAGCTGTCGGGCACGGTGCGGGCTTTTTCCATCAGGGTGGCCAGCACGCGGGCTTCGATGGCGGTCAGGGGGCGGGAGATGGGGTCAAAGGGCATGGTGGAGATAATGACGGCAAATGAAGAACATCGTGATTTTGATCTCCGGCGGCGGCTCCAACATGGCCGCCATCGTGAAAACCGCGCAGCAGGAAAATTGGGCGCAGCGCCACGGGGCCCGCGTCGCAGCGGTGCTGAGCAACAAGGCAGATGCCCAGGGGCTGGTACTGGCCCGCGCGCAGGGCATTGCCACCGAGGTGCTGGACCACAAGGCGTTTGAGAGCCGCGAGGCCTTCGATGCTGCGCTGGCCGCCGCGATCGACCGCTACGAGCCCGCCCTGGTGGTGCTGGCCGGTTTCATGCGCATTCTCTCGAGCGGCTTTGTGGCGCACTACGCGGGGCGCCTGGTCAACATCCACCCATCGCTCCTGCCGGCCTTCACCGGCCTGCACACCCACCAGCGGGCCATTGACGCGGGCTGCAGGTTTGCCGGTTGCACCGTGCACCAGGTCACGGCCGAACTGGACCTGGGCCCCATCGTGGACCAGGCGGTGGTGCCGGTGTTGCCTGGGGACACAGCCGACACTCTGGCTGCACGGGTGCTGACGCAGGAGCATGTGATTTACCCACGTGCCGTGCGTGCGCTGCTGCAGACGCTGTAGAGGCCAGAGCCCCTGCATTCAATCGACCATCGCGCGTCCGCACGGCGACGGGCTGTGGCAGCGTGGGTGTCGGTGTGCTTCTGCAATCGGTGCCGAGAAGGTGGCTGTTTTCTCCGTCGGGCATAGATTGCACGTTCCTTGCTGCGCCTGTGGGCGGGAAGGGATTGGCGTTGCTGCGGGCCGTTCATGGTTAGGATGCGGGAAGCAAGAACCAGAAGGCGAGGGAAAATCCCGTGGAACAGGCAGATTTCGTGCACATGGTGCGCATGAGTGAGCACGCAAGTGCCGAGAACAGCCGCGCCTACCGGCTCAGCGTGGGCGCTTTTGCCGCCCTGGGCTATGCCTGGGTGCTGGGTTGCCTGGCGCTGGGCGCGGGCCTGCTGGGCTGGGCGGGGCTGCAGCTGCTGCAGGGGCGTTTTCGCCTGGGGCTGGTGCTGCTGGTGCTGGCGGCGGGCGGGCTGTTCTGGGTCAGTCTGCGCGCGCTGTGGGTTCGGCTGGATGCGCCCGAAGGGGTGGAGATCACGGCGCTGGAGGCCCCGGCCCTGTTTGAAGCGCTGGAGCGCATCCGCCGCAAAATCCGTGCGCCGATGATCCACCATGTGCGCCTGAATGATGAATTCAATGCCAGCATCCAGCAGGTGCCGCGCTATGGCCTGCTGGGCGGGTCGGTCAACCACCTCACGATCGGTCTGCCGCTGCTGATGGCATTGAACCGGCCGCGCTTCCTGGCGGTGCTGGCACACGAATATGGCCACCTGCGCGGCGACCACGGCCGGTTTGCGGCGTGGATCTATCGATCGCGCCTGGCCTGGATGCAGCTGCACCATGGCCTGCAGGACGACTCCAGCCCCGTCACGCTGGCCACGCAGGCCTTTTTGCGCTGGTACTTCCCGCGCTTTTCTGCCAAGACCTTTGCCCTGGCCCGCCAGGACGAATACGAGGCCGACCGCATTGCCGGGCGGCTGATGGGGCGTGACGTGGCTGCGGCTGCACTGACCGAGATGGAGGTGCGCGGCGCGTGGATGCAATCCGAGTTCTGGGCGCGCCACTGGAGCAAGGCCGCCGACAACCCCTTGCCGGTGGGCCCCTACCGTTCGCTGCGCCGCCGCCTGGCCCGCATGCCGGACCCCGCGTTCGCCAACGATGCGCTGCGCCAGGCACTGCAGCGCATCAGCGGGGTGGACGATACGCACCCCGTCCTGCGCGATCGCATCGAGGCACTGGACACGCCCCCCATCCTGCCCGACTGGTCGCACGGCAATGCGATCGAACTCCTGGGCTCGGACGCCAAGCGCTGGGTGGCCCACTTCGACAGGCAATGGTGCCGCGACCACGCCAGCGAATGGAAACTGCACCACGCCTGGCTGATGCAGGTGCGCGCGCGCGTGCAGGTGCTGACGGCAGACATGGCGCAAAACCAGGCCCAGGACTTGGTTGAACTGGCGCGGCTGATGCGCTTGCTCGATCCGCGCGCTGTCGTGCGCCCGCTGTACGAGCAGGCCCTGGCGCATGACCCGCAGCACGCGGGGGCGCTGCGCGGCCTGGTGCAGAATCTGCCCGATGCCGATCGCCAGGCCAAGCTCGATGGCCTGCAGCGCCTGTGGGACTGTGCGGGGGATGACCGTTGGTGGACGGCCCGCACCGCCCTGGCCGAGCTGGAAACCTCGCGGCCCGGCATGGAGCACGATGCCGCCGCCTACAAGCAGTGGCGCCGGCGCCTGGACCGCGCCCAGGAGGTTGAAGACCGTGTCTGGGACGAGCTGAGCGGCGAGCCGTTCTTTGGCCGTACCAAGCCCCATGATCTCAGCGCTTTCGAACTGGCGGAACTCAAGGCGGGTCTGATGCAGTGCCTGCCGGTGGCGCAGGCCTGGCTGGTGAGCAAAAACCTGCGCGAGGCCCCCCTGCGCCGTGCCTACCTGCTGTGCGTGGAGTTGCCGGGCCTGGACGAAGACGACAGCTTTCACCTGTGCCGCAGCCTGGAGCGCCAGTTGAACCTTCCTGGCTCCGTGCTGGTGCTGTGGCCGGGCGAGTCGCCCACGCTGCAAGATATCCAGCGCTACGCGGGGACGCCCGTCTTTCAGCGGTAAAGACGAGGCTTCCAGCGGAAATGAAAAAACCGCCCGAAGGCGGTTTGTTCATTTGCTGGCAGCGCACCCGTTACAAACGGCGGACGGCAGTGCCGTCCGGGCTGTTTGCCTGAAAGGTCAGGCGGCCAGGGCCAGGGCTTTCACCTTGGCAGACAGGCGGCTCTTGTCGCGAGCGGCCTTGTTCTTGTGGAAGATGCCCTTGTCGGCAACGTTGTCCACCACGGATTGCATCTTGGCGAACAGTTCAACCGCCTTGGTCTTGTCGCCGGCCAGAACGGCCTTTTCGACATTCTTCACGGCGGTGCGGTATTTGGAGCGCAGCGAGGTGTTCGCGGCGTTGAGTTTCGTGTCCTGGCGGACGCGCTTGCGGCCCGACGCCAGGCGCGGGTTCTTCTTCTTGGGTTTAGCAGATGCCATGATTGAGGTTCCTTGTGTCTGAGGATGATGCCAGCAAAGCCAAAGATTATAGCCCAGCCCATGTTTCATCCTGCGATGCCGTCCTGGGGAAGCGTTACAACGCAGTGACAGCCTTGTGGGCGCAGCGCATACACTTTGCGCCGTGACCCTGCTCAAATCTGCCTCCACCGTCTCCCTGCTCACTCTGGCGTCCCGCGTGACGGGGCTCGTGCGCGACCTTCTGATGGCCTCGGTGTTCGGGGCCAATGCCCTGACCGATGCATTCAACGTTGCCTTCCGGATTCCCAACCTGTTCCGTCGCCTGTTCGCGGAAGGCGCTTTCAGCCAGGCCTTTGTGCCGGTGCTGGCCACCACCAAGGCGCAAAGCGGTGACGAGGCCACGCAACGCCTGATCGCCAGCGTGGCCACCGTGCTCGCCTGGGTGCTGGTGCTGACCTGTCTGGTGGGGGTGCTGGGTGCGCCCTTGCTGGTGTGGGCCCTGGCCAGCGGCCTGCGGCAAAGCGCCGAGGCATACGACGCAGCGGTGCTGATGACCCGCTGGATGTTCCCCTACATCGGTTTCATGTCGATGGTGGCCTTGTCGGCAGGTGTTTTGAACACCTGGAAGCACTTTGCCGTGCCCGCCGCTTCGCCCGTGCTGCTCAACCTGTGCATGATCGGTGCGGCCTGGCTTCTGGCGCCCCGGTTCGAGGCCTGGGGGATCGAACCCATTTTTGCCATGGCGGCCGGGGTCATGCTGGGGGGTGTGCTGCAACTGGCAGCGCAGGTGCCTGTGCTGCGCCGCCTGGGGTTGCTGCCGCGCATCGGCCTGACCCGGGAGGCGATCCGCAGTGCCTGGGCCGAACCGGGCGTGCGCCGTGTGCTGCAGCTGATGGCGCCCATCCTGCTGGGCGTGGGGGTGGCGCAGATCTCGCTGCTGATCAATACACAGATTGCCTCGCACCTGGAGCCTGGCAGCGTGACCTGGCTCTTCTATGCGGACCGCCTGATGGAATTTCCCACCGCGCTGCTGGGTGTGGCGCTGGGCGTGGTGCTTACGCCGCAGCTCACGGCCGCCAAGGCGGCGGGGGATGCGCAGCAGTATTCGGCCATGCTCGACTGGGGTCTGCGCATCGTGGTGCTGCTGGCCGTGCCGTGTGCGGTGGCGTTGCTCACGTTCGCTGGGCCGCTGGTGGCCACCCTGTTCCACCACGGCAAATTGACCAACGGCGATGTGGGGCAGATTGCCGTGGCGCTGGCCGGTTACGGCGCAGGGCTGCTGGGGTTGGTGGCCATCAAGGTGCTGGCGCCTGGCTACTATGCCAGCCAGGATGTGCGTACCCCGGTGAAGATCGCCGTGGCGGTGCTGGTCATCACGCAGTTGCTCAACCTGGTGCTGGTGCCGCGGATGGCGCACGCCGGGCTGGCATTGTCGATCGGCCTGGGCGCGCTGATCAACGCCCTGTGGTTGCTGATCGGCTTGCTGCGCCGTGGAAGTTTTCGCCCGGGGCCGGGCTGGCTGCTGTATGGGTTACAGGTGCTGGCCGCCAGCGCCTTGATGGCCGTGTTCTTGTTGTGGGCGTCCGAACACTTTGGCTGGGTGCAGATGCGCGCCCACAGCCTGCAGCGGGCCGGGTTGCTTGCGGTGATGGTGGCCGCTGCCGCCGCGCTGTACTTTGGTGTGCTGTGGGTGGCGGGCCTGAAGTTTCGGGCGCTGCTGCGGCGCTGAAGGATTTTTGCCATGCAGCTTTCGTTTCACATTCCGACGCCGCTTGAGTACTTTGCCGCCCTGGTGCAGGGGGACAAGGGGTTTCCGCTGCTCGAAGCGGCTGCCAGCATTGCGCAGGACGAGTACCCCGGCTGTGACGTGCAGCAGGTACTGGACGAGGTGGATGGTTTGCTGGCGCGCCTGCAGCGCCGCCTGCCAGCCGATGCGGCGGCCCTGGAGCGCCTGCGGGCGCTGAACCAGTTTTTCTTTGTGGACCTGGATTTTGGCGGCAATGTCAACGACTACTATGCCCCGGACAACAGCTACCTGCACCAGGTGCTGCGCACGCGCCGTGGAATCCCGATCAGCCTGGGCGTGCTGTGGATGGAGCTGGCCCAGGGCATTGGCCTGCATGTGCGGGGCGTGGCCTTTCCAGGGCATTTCATGGTCAAGGCCTTGTTGCCCGGGGGGCAGGTGCTGATCGATCCCTTTACCGGGCAGTCGCTCTCGCGCGAGGAACTGTCCGAGCGCCTTGTGCCTTTCCAGTCAGACTCCGGAGCTGCGTCGGCCGAGAACCCGCCGCTGGGCCTGTACCTGCAGGCGGCCCAGCCCCGCGAAATCGTGGCGCGCATGCTGCGCAACCTCAAGGAGGTGTACCGCGCCCAGCACGATGCACCGCGCCAGATCGCGGTACTCGACCGCCTGGTCGTGCTGTTGCCCGATGCCTGCGATGAGCGGCGCGACCGGGGCCTGGCCCATGCCGAGTGCGGGCACACGGCACAGGCACTGGACGATCTGGAGCATTACCTGGCGCACGCCCGAGGGCGGGCGGACATTGCCGCCATTGCCGAGCGGGTGAGAGCCTTGCGAAAAAACGCATGAAAAAAGCACCTGGCGCCCGTTGCAAGGGAGCCAGGTGCTCTATTTTTTGTAGCTCTTGGAGATCAGGCGTTCGCCGCCTTCACGCACAGCACCGGGCAGGGCACGGTCATCAGCAGTTCCTGGGCCACGCTGCCCAGAATCAGTTTGCCCACGGCGGTGCGCTTGCGCAGACCGATGATGAGAACAGAGATATCGCGCGTCTCGACCAGGTCGTTGATTTCCTCCACGGCGCTCTTGCCACGGACAAACTGCTTGAATTCGCCCTGGATGCCTTGTGCCGCGAGCTGCGATTCAATTTGTTCGACTTCGAACCCGGGTGCCAGCGAGGCATCTTCCTGTTGGCCGCCGGGGCTGGCGTTCACGATCAGCATCGGTTCCTGGCGGCGCTTGGCGATTTCAATGCCCTTGTCCAGTGCGGCCCGGCCTTCGGGGCGGGGCACGTATGCGACGAGGATGGTCATGTGCAGTGTCTCCTTGATGGGTTTGAATGGCGGACCAGCGTGGCTTGTGGCACACACCGAATCCGAAACAGCCCGGGTTGGGCCGCGCTCCGGATGGTAGCGCAGGTCGTCACCGGGATTGCCGTACGCCCCGGGATGGCGTACCGCTGCGTCCGAACTGATGCCAGGCCCGGCGCAGCTGAGTATCGGAGCCAAAGCCTGCCAGCGCTGCCGCCTGGGTGACGCTGCTGCCCGTGTGCAGGGCGGCCTCGGCCGTGGCCAGCCGGATGCGGCGCAGGTACTGCAGCGGGGCAATGCCTGCATGCTCCAGAAACAGGCGTGTCAGGTGCCGGGGCGAGGTGTGCGCCACCGCGGCCATGGTTGGAACGCTCCAGTCGGCCTGGGGCTGCTGGGCCACGGTATCCTGCACGCGGTGCAGCGCGGCGTGCAGGTGGTTGCGGTGGTGCAGAAAGGGGGAGAACTCCGGGTCGTCGGGACCCCGGCGCAAGGCGACCACCATGGCCTGCGCCACCTGGGCCGCCACGGCCGGCCCGCAGGTGTCGGCAATGCGGTAGAGCAGCAGGTCGATGCCTGTGGTCACGCCAGCGCTGCTGTGCACGGGGCCATCGGCCACGAACACGCGGTTGGCCACCACATCGCAGCGTGGCTCCACCTGGGTCAGCTCGTCCAGGTGCTGGTGGTGCGTGGTGGCACGCCGCCCGGCCAGCAGCCCGGCGTGGGCTGCCAGCACCGCACCGGCGCACACGGTCACCAGTTCCAGCCGCCCGCGGGTTGGCCGAAGGCCGCGCAACCAGTGCAGCAGGGTGCGGGTCTCGTGGCTTTCCACGCCAATGGTCGATCCCGGCATGCCCACCAGCACGACCCAGGCGGGCACGGGAAGCTGGGCAGGCAGCGGCGCCAGTCCGGCCAGCGCGACGCCGACCGAGGTTGCCGCCTCGGGGGTGGGGCTGACAAAGTGCAGCACGAAGCGTGCGGGCTGGCCCTGCGCCTGCAGCACCTGGTTGGCGATGCGCAGCGCCTCGGCCGGGCCGGCCCAGTCGAGCACCAGGCTGCCGGGCAACAAGGCGAAGACCACGTGGATGGGTGCGGGCGCCGTGTTTGATGTCACGGCAGTGTCATGCAGCTGTGGTGCCGCTGCAGCGGGCGAGGGCTTCCTCGACCGAGCACAGCGTGGCGAAGCGGCCCTGCAGCACGGTGGCGGTGCGCGCCTTGATGTGGGCGGCGGTCAGCAGCGTTCCATCGGGCTGCACCATGTCCCAGGTCAGGGTGGCATCGGGTACAAAGTCCACGGTCCATCCCAGGTCGCTGGCGTGGCGTGTGGTGGTCTCCACGCATTGTTCGGTGCGGATGCCGCTGACGATCAGGCGGGTGATGCCGTGGCGGGTGAGCCAGACGTCCAGCCCCGTGCCCACCAGGGCGCTGTGGCGCGATTTGGTCAAGGTGGCTGCGGCGTCAAACTCCGCCAGACCGTCGAGCGGATGCACATGGCCCGAGGTCTGCGAAAACGGGTTGTCCGGCGTTTCCGGGCCGTCGCTGTGCAGGATGCGCAGCACCGGCACTCCGCGTGCCTGGCAGCCCGCGATCAGCGCGTTCTGCGCGGCCAGGTAGGCGGGCAGGTCGTGCCCGGTGAAATACGGGCGGTGGCGAAAGGATTCCTGCACATCGATCACTAAAAGACATGTTTTCACGATAGGGCTCCAGAAGAGGGTTTCTGATGGCGCTCATCTTGCCTGCGCTGGCCGGGTTCTGCCGTTCGCAAGCGGACATGTGTCGATCAAATCAGGACAATATTGGGGTGTCAGATCAACCGGGCGGACACCAGCTCCTTCTTCAGGTAGGCATAGAACAGCGGCGCCGCCACCAGCCCCGCCGGGCCGAAGACGGCCTCGGCCACGAACATCACGGCGAGCAGTTCCCACACGCCCATCTGCGTGCGGCTGCCCACTACCTTGGCGTTGATCACGTATTCGGCCTTGTGGATCAGGATCAGAAAACCCAGGCAGGCCGCCGCCGCCAGGGGGGATACCGACAGCCCCACGATGGTGATGACCGTGTTGCACAGCAGGTTGCCCACGATGGGCACCAGCCCGGCGACAAAGGTCAGGGTGATGAGCGCCGGGGTGTAGGGCAGCTTGAGGCCCCAGTAGGGCAGGACCAGCAGCAGGAACAGCGCCGTCAGAAAAGTGTTGAACGCCGCAATCCAGAACTGGGCCGCCACGATCTGGCGGAAGGCCTCACCGAACAGGCGTACGCGCAGCACCAGCTCCTGCGCCAATGGGCCACGCGGGGCGCCAGGGACGCGCACGGCGGCCAGGGTGCCGATCAGCAGGCCGACGTAGGCGTACAGGACAGCGCCCAGCCAGGCGCGCCCTGCCACGGCCAGCGCGCCCGCCTTGGCGCCCAGGTAGTTGGCGATGGTGCGCTGGATGTCGGCCGCGCCTTCGGGCCACGGGATCGGGAAGTCGGTTGGCAGTTTCAGGCGCAGCTCGCGCACGGTGACGGCCATGTATTCGAGCAGTTCGCGGTATTGCTGCGGGGCCTCGACGAGGTAGCCGCGCGAATGCGTCAGGCCCAGCACCAGCAACCCCAGCGGGGCCAGCATCACCAGGGCGGCGGCGGCCACCTGCGCCTCGCGCGGCAGCGTGGCGGGGGCCGGGCCGCGCCGCAGGCGGGCCAGCCCGCGCGCGAAGGCCCGTGTCAGCAAAAAGCCCAGGCAAACGCACAGCAGCCCCGGCAGCAGGCCCCGCCACATGACCAGCAGCAGCGTGGCTGCCATCAGGCCATAGCTGGCCACCACCACGCCCCGCGATGCGCGGGAGGCAGGCGGGGTACCGGTCGTGACGAGGGAGGACCCAGGCGTTTGCGCCATGGCGCGCCGCAGCGTCAGGCCACCACCACGGCGGCGCCGTCGCCGCGCGCCGCGATGGCGCCGAGGGTGTAGACCTGTTCACCGGCCGCGCGCAGCGTGGCGGCAGCGGCTTCGGCGTGCGCCGCATCCACCACCACCACCATGCCGATGCCGTTGTTGAAGGTGCGGTTCATCTCGACGTCGTCGATGCCGGCGGTCTTTTGCAGCCAGGCAAACAGCTCGGTTTGCGGCCAGCTGCCCTTCTTCAGATGCGCTGCGGTGCCCTCGGGCAGCACGCGCGGGATGTTCTCCAGCAGGCCGCCGCCGGTGATGTGGGCCAGGGCCTTGATGCCGCCGGGCGCGGCGGCATCTGCCGCGTGCGGGTGGGCGGCCAGCGCGGCCAGCACGTTCTTCACGTACAGGCGGGTCGGTTCCATGATGGCCTGCTTGAACGGCTTGCCGTCCAGCGTGGCGGGCAGCGCGTCGCCTGCGCGCTCGATGCACTTGCGCACCAGCGAAAAGCCGTTGGAATGCACGCCGCTGGACGCCAGGCCCAGCACGACGTCGCCGGGCTTGACGCTCTGGCCGGTAAGAATCTTGGATTTTTCGACCGCACCCACGGCAAAACCGGCCAGATCGTATTCGCCTGCGGGGTACATGCCCGGCATCTCGGCGGTTTCGCCGCCGATCAGCGCGCAGCCCGACAGCTCGCAGCCCCGCGCAATGCCGCCCACCACGGCGGCGGCGGTGTCCACGTCCAGCTTGCCGCAGGCAAAGTAGTCGAGGAAGAACAGCGGCTCGGCGCCCTGCACCAGCACGTCGTTCACGCTCATGGCCACCAGGTCGATGCCCACGGTATCGTGCATGTTCCATTCAAACGCCAGCTTGAGCTTGGTGCCCACGCCGTCGGTGCCCGAGACCAGCACGGGTTCCTGGTAGCGCTTGGGCACCTCGAACAGGGCGCCAAAACCGCCAATCCCGGCCAGCACGCCTTCGCGCATGGTCTTTTTTGCCAGGGGTTTGATGCGTTCGACCAGGGCATCGCCTGCGACGATGTCAACGCCGGCGTCCTTGTAGGACAGGGGGGTGGAAGAGGGGACAGAAGTGCTCATGGCAGGAAGGGGCACGGGCCAGCGTGCGCGGCAGACTAAAATTTGCGCAGATTTTACGGGCAGCGCACCCTGTGCTGCCCGGCCCCTCATTTGTTGCTGCCTGTTTTGTCTCTCTTGCCCATGCTCTGTCACGTCCTTTCTTCCTGCGCCAGCCAGCCTGACAGCGGGCTGCAGCCATGAAGCAGCTGGCGCTGGACATCGGCCTGGTGACCGGCCCCTCGCTGGCCAACTATTTCGCCGGTCCCAACGAGGCTGCGTTGCAGCACCTGCGCCTGTGGGCGGGGGCGGGCAGCAGCCAGGCCACGCGTGCACCCGTGCCCACCTACCTGTGGGGCGAGGAGGGCAGTGGCAAGTCGCATCTGCTCAAGGCCGTGCGCGCAGCGCTGCGCGAGCAGGGGGCGAATGTGGGCTGGTTCGATCCCGGGGTGCATGACCGGCCCGAATTCGACGAGCGCTGGTCTGCCGTGCTGCTGGACGACGTGCATCTGTATTCCACCGCACAGCAGGCCGTCGCCTTCAACTGGTTTGTCAACGCCATCAGCCCGGGCAGCGGCGCGCAGCGCTGGGTGCTGGCGGCGGGCAGCCTGCCCCCGGCCGACCTGCCGCTGCGTGACGACTTGCGCAGCCGCCTGGGCTGGGGCCATGTGTTCCAGCTCCAGTCGCTGGACGAAGCGGCCCGCCGCGCCGTGCTGCGCCAGGAAGCCGACGCGCGTGGCATCTTCCTCGGCGACGAGGTGATGGACTACATGCTCAGCCGCTTCTCGCGCGACCTGGGCAGCCTCATGCAGCTGCTGGGCCAGCTCGACGCCTATGCGCTGCAAACCCAGCGTGCCATCACCATTCCGCTGCTCAAGGCCATGCTGGAATCTGAATGAGGCACAACCCCCTGTGGCGCTGCGCGCCTTCCCCCTTCTCTCGCTTCGCTGCGCGATGCGGGAAGGGGGACGCCGCCCGTGCGGCGGGGCGGCCCTTGCACGGCGGCCGCTGTCCTGGGGCGCGCCAGTGGCTGCCGCCGTTGGCCTATTGCACACCAAGAATGAATGACTGATACCCAGACCCATCGCCCCCGGCTGACCCTGTTTGACCTGGACCACACCCTGCTGCCGATCGACTCTGACTACGAGTGGGGTGCGTTCACCATCCGCATCGGCTGGAACGACCCGGTGGAGTTCGCCCGCCGCAACGATGCGTTCTATGCCGACTACCAGGCCGGCACGCTCGACGTGCACGACTATGTGCGCTTTGCCACCGAATCCGTGCGCCAGCGCGGGCCCGAGGCGGCTGCCACCGCCCATGCGCAGTTCATGCGCGAGGTGATTGCACCGGCCCTGCGGCCCGAGGCACTGGCCCTGCTGCGCAAGCACCAGCAGGCGGGCGACACCGTGCTCATCGTCACGGCCACCAACGAGTTTGTTACCCGCCCCATCGCCCAGGCGCTGGGCGTAGGCGAACTGCTGGCCATGCCGCTGGCGCGCGATGCCAGTGGCTGGTACACCGGCGAAATCGAAGGCACGCCCACCATGCGCGAAGGCAAGGTGCGGCGCATGGAGCAATGGCTGGCTGAGCGGCGGCTGGCCTGGGGAGATGTGGAAAGCACCTTCTACAGCGACTCCATGAACGACGTGCCGCTGCTCGAAAAAGTGGACCACCCCGTCGCCACCAACCCCGATGCCCGCCTGCGCGCCCTGGCGCAAGAACGCGGCTGGCGCATACTCGACCTGTTCACTCCACACCCATGATCAAGAAGTTCATCGACAAACTGCTGGGCAAATCGACCCCCGGCACCTCGCGCGGCAAGCCGCATTTCGGCAAGCGCGAAGAAGTCCCCGCTGCGGTGCACGGCATCAACCCTGAGCTGGTGGACCGCCGCGCCGTGGATGTGGTGCATACCCTCAAGCAGGCCGGTTTCGAGGCCTACATCGTCGGCGGCGCCGTGCGCGACCTGCTGCTGGGCCTGCGCCCCAAGGACTTCGACGTGGCCACGAATGCCACACCCGAGCAGGTCAAGGGCCTGTTCCGGCGCGCTTTCATCATCGGCAAGCGCTTTCGCATCGTGCACGTTGTGCACGGGCGTGGACGCGAGCATGAGGTGATCGAGGTGTCCACCTTCCGCGCCTACATGGACAACGCCACGGCCGGACAGGTCACCGGCAACGAGAAGACCAGCAAGCAGCAGCTCGCCAGCATGCAGCACGCCGTGGATGCCTCGGGCCGGGTGCTGCGCGACAACGTCTGGGGCCCGCAGGACGAAGACGCCACACGGCGCGACTTCACCTTGAACGCCATGTATTACGACCCGGAGCGCCAGATTGTGGTGGACTACCACAAGGGCATCCAGGACGCGAAGAAAAAGCTGCTGCGCATGATTGGCGACCCTGCCACGCGCTACCGCGAAGACCCGGTGCGCATCATCCGCGCCGTGCGCTTTGTGGCCAAGCTCAGCAGCCTGGGCTTCACGCTCGAACCCAAGACCGCCGCGCCCCTGGTGCAGTCGCAGCAGCTGCTGCAGGACGTGCCACAAAGCCGCATGTTCGACGAGATGCTCAAGCTCCTGCAGACGGGCCATGCCATCGCCACCATCGAGCAGCTCAAGAAGCTCGGCATGGCCAGCGGCATCTACCCGCTGCTCGACGTGGTGGTGCAGCGCGCCGACACCGCTTTTGTGCGCGCAGCCCTCACCGATACCGACCGTCGCGTGGGCGAAGGCAAACCCGTGGCGCCCAGCTTTCTGCTGGCCTGCGTGCTGTGGGAAGACGTGCGCAACGGCTGGGCCGAGCGCATGAACCGCCGCGAGCACTCCTTCCCGGCGCTGCAGGACGCCATCGACGACGTGTTCAACCAGCGCATCGGCGACGTTTCGGGCCGGGGCAAGCTGGCCGCCGACATGCGCGAGATCTGGGTCATGCAGCCGCGCTTCGAGAAGCGGGCCGGCCGTGTGCCCGAAAGCATGGTGGCGCAGCTGCGCTTTCGTGCCGGGTTTGACTTCATGCGCCTGCGCGCCGATGTGGGCGAAGTGGACGAGGCCCTGGCCGACTGGTGGCAGCAGTTCAGCACTGCCGACGAAGCCGAGCGCTATGACCTGATGGAGCAGGTGCGTGAAGAACAGAAGTCGCGTTCGCGCAGCGCCCAGCCCGTGGTGCGCCGCGTGCCACGCGCCGCACCGGCCGACCCGCGTGGGCGATTGCTCGAAGAAGGGCTGGACGCACCTCCCGGCGCCGAAAACCCTTCTGAAGGCAGCGCCCCCAAAAAACGCCGTCGCCGTCGCCGCAAGCCCGGTGGCGGAGGCGCCGAAGGCGGCAGCGCATCGGCGGCGGCTGAATAACCCGGCCAGCGTGCCCCTGGGCGGCATGAAGACTTCTGCGCCGACCCCAGGCGCCACCCATGCCTGGATCGGCCTGGGCGCCAACCTGGGCGCGCGCGCGGCCGCATTGCGCCAGGCCGTGCAGGCCCTGGCCGCGCTGCCGGGCACCTGCGTGCTGCGCACCTCGTCGCTGTACCGCAGCGCGCCGGTGGATGCGGGCGGGCCCGACTACCTCAACGCCGTGGCCGAGATCGCCACCCCCCTCGGCCCCCACGAACTGCTCGCCGCCCTGCAGGCCCTGGAACAGGCTGCCGGGCGCGAACGCCCCTACCGCAACGCCCCGCGCACGCTGGACCTGGACCTGCTGCTGTACGGTGACCAGCGCATTGCCACAGCGCAACTCACCGTACCGCACCCCCGCATGTTTGAGCGCGCCTTCGTCCTGCGCCCCCTGGCCGAACTCGCGCCCCAGCAGGTACCTGCTGGGGCGCTGCAGGCCGTGCAGGGGCAGGCGATGGAGCTGTGCCAGGGGCCGGAGTGGGCGGATTGAGCGGGGGTGCCTGGCGGGAAAATTGGTAAAAAATGGCTTTAGATACCGTTCAATAAGCGTTAGTAGCTATAAATTCAATAGCAATTTTGGTGTGTTGCTTGAATGCTGAGATGCCAAGGGTTCTTGCGAGCAAGGCATGCAAGTGCCCACAAGGCGGTTGTGTCAAGGTCACAATCGGGTGCAACCAGCCGGGGATGCCCCGAAACCCTTCAGATCGCCAACGCTCCACCATGGCCGCCAAGCTCACAATGGATCGTTTCAGCATCGCAGCGCGGCAGATATCGGTCACCCTAGGTCGAAAGGACAAACTTTGCTGAGACCTAACAAGTCAACGCGGACGCCCAAAGCCGTTCCGCGGCTGCGCCGCGCCGTTCCTTGGTCACCGGTTACGTCCGACGTTAGTAGCAGTTCCTGGCCGAAAGCAGCCTGAGAAATCAAATCACTCCTGATTTCATAGCTTCCAGCGCCCTAACCATAAGCGCTGGATGTCAATTTACCCTGATTAGCGACTTACCTCAGACTACACCGAACGAACCCGGGACAGCCAACTCCAACACACATGCCGAGCCATCGGCCAAGGAGTAGGCAATGTCCCTCAACGCCATCCAGTTTCAACGCGGCCTGTCGCTGCCCCAGTTTCAAGCCCTGTACGGCAGCGAGCAGCAGTGCGAGCGCGCTCTTGTTGCCGCCCGATGGCCCCAAGGCTGGCAGTGCGCGCACTGCGGCTGCAAACGCTTTTTTCACACCCGCAACGGCACAGGTCGGCTGCTGTGGGAGTGCTTCATTTGCGGCTACCAAAGCTCATCCATCGTGGGCACCGTGATGGAGCACACCCACCTGCCCCTGAGTCTGTGGTTCCTGGCCATGTACCTGCTGACGCAGAACAAGAACGCCATCAGCGCCCTGGCCCTCAAGCGCCAACTGGGCGTGTCCTACAAAACGGCGTGGCTCATGAAGCACAAGCTGATGCAGGCCATGGCGCAACGCGATGAGCGCTACCGTCTGCAAGGGCGTGTGGAGATCGACGATGCCTACCTTGGGGGCGAGCGCGCGGGCCACATCAACGGCGGGCGCAGGGCTGCCAACAAGACGGCCTTCGTCGCAGCAGTGCAGACAAGCGCTGATGGCCATCCCCTGTACATGCGTCTGACGCCTGTGGCGGACTTCACCAACGAGCATATGCGGCAATGGGCCAGTCGCCACTTGACTGCGGGCTGCCACGTGGTCAGCGATGGCACGCGTGCCTTTGCCCAGGTACGCCAGGCCCAGGCCACGCATGAGCGCTACGTGACTGGAGGTGGGCGCCAGGGGGCGCAGACACCCCAGCTGCGTTGGGTGAACCCATTGCTGGGCAACCTCAAGACCAGCATGGCGGGAACCTATCACTCGTTTGATCACGCCAGGTATGCCCAGCGCTACTTGGCCGAGTTCTGCTGGCGCTTTAACCGCCGCTTTGATCTGCCTGCCATGCTGCCCAGGCTGCTGAGAGCCTTGGCGACTACTCAGCCACTGCCTCTGAAGGTGCTACGTTTATCTGAGGTACGTCGCTAATCAGGCAATTTACCTCAAAAAATCACCCCAGATGCTTGTCCGCCTCTGACGTAAACGCATCGGCATAGAACTCTTCGGGCGGCAGCCCGCGCTGCGCGGTGTAGGCCGTGCGCGCGGAATCGACCACGATGGGGGCGCCGCAGGCATACACCTGGTGGCCCGAGAGGTCGGCAAAATCCTCCAGCACCGCCTGGTGCACAAAGCCTGTGCGGCCGCTCCAACCGTCCTCGGGCAGTGCGTCCGACACCACGGGCACATACACCAGGTTGGGCATGGCGGTCACTTGTTCGCGCATCCAGGCGTCCATGTACAGGTCGCCGGGGCGCCGCCCGCCCCAGTACAGCGTGGCCGGGCGGGCGCTGCCTTTGTGCCGCAGGTGCTCGATCAGCGCCTTGATGGGCGCAAAACCGGTGCCCGAGGCCACCATGACGATGGGCTTGTCCGTGTCTTCACGCAGGAAGAAGCTGCCAAAAGGGCCCTCGATGCGCAGGATTTCTTTCTCTTTCAGGGCGCCAAACACATGGTCGGTAAACCGGCCGCCCGGCATGTGCCGGATGTGCAGTTCCACGCCGGGGGCGGCCTCCTGGGTGTGGGGCGCATTGGCCATCGAATAGGCGCGGCGCACGCCATCCTTGAGGATGAACTCCACATACTGCCCCGCGTGGTAGCGGAAGCTGTCGGCCGCCGGGAGTTGCAGGCGCACGCGCATCACATCGTGCGAGATCTTCTCCAGTGCGGCCACGCGCACCGGCAGTTTCTTGATGGGGTAGGCGCTTTCGTCCGTGACCTGGCGCGATTCAAGCACCACAGGGCCCTGCGCCGTGCCGCAGCAGGTCAGCACCCAGCCTGCGGCCTCCTCGGCAGCGCTCAGGGCTTTCTCCTGGTGTTCGCCGTGTACCACGCTGCCCTCGATTTTTCTGCATTTGCACGAGCCACAGGCGCCGTCCTTGCAACCATAGGGCAGGCCCACGCCCGCACGGATGGCCGCGGCCAGCATGGTTTCGCCGGGCAGCGCCTCAAAACTGCGGCCGCTGGGCAGCACGGTGATCTGGGTGGAGGCGGTGGGCGGCGTGGCGGGGCTCATGCTTTGGTTATCCTTGCGTGGTCTTTGATTGCAAACCGGTCGATTTTGCCCCTGGATTCTGACCGTTCGCTGAGCCAGCCCCCGCCTTGTCCCTGTCGCCAGCAGGCTTTCGGGGGCCAGCGTGTCCTCTGTGTCCTGTCCCATCTGCTATGCCGCCATGAGTTCCGTGTCCGCTTCCTCTACCCTGGGCGCACTGCCCGCCCGTTTTCGCCGCCAGCGCGTGCTCATCGTGGGGTGTGGCGATGTGGGCTTGCGCGTGGCACGCCTGCTGCAAGGGCCTAGTACCCGCCATCCGCGCGTGCGCGTGCTGGCGCTCACCTCCAGCGCCGAGCGGGTGGATGCGCTGCGGGCGAGGGGCATTCAGCCCTTGCGCGGCAACCTCGACCAGGGCGCCAGCCTGCGGCGCCTGGCCGGGCTGGCCACCCGCGTGGTGCACCTAGCGCCGCCGCCAAGCCAGGGCGGCGGTGGTACCGACTGGTGGCGCGACCCGCGCACCCTGGCCCTGGTGCGCAGCCTGCGCCAGCGCAGCCTGCCCGATGCGCTGGTGTATGCCTCGACCAGCGGCGTGTATGGCGACTGCGCAGGTGCCTGGGTGACCGAGGCGCGCCCCGTGGCGCCAGGCACGCCGCGTGCCCAGCGCCGGGTAGACGCTGAACGTGCCGTGCGCCACCTGGGCCGCGCGGGCGTGCGCACCAGCATCCTGCGCGTGCCCGGCATTTACGCCCCCGACCGCGAGAACGGCACGCCCGAGGGGCGGCTGCGCAAGGGCACGCCCGTGCTGACGGCCGAGGACGACGTGTACACCAACCACATCCATGCCGATGACCTGGCACGCGCCTGCGTGGCGGCACTGTGGCGCGGTGCCGCGCAGCGCGTGTACCACGCCAGCGACGACAGCGACATGAAGATGGGCGACTACTTTGACCTGGCGGCCGACCTGTACGGCCTGCCGCGCCCGCCGCGCCTGCCGCGCAGCACCGCCCAGGCCGCCTTGCCGCTGACGCTGCTGAGCTTCATGGGCGAGTCGCGCCGCCTGGACAACACCCGCCTGCGGCGCGAACTGCGCCTGCGCCTGCACTACCCCACGGTGGCGCAGGGGCTGCGCTCCTGATCAACAAGGTGCCCTGCCACCGGCCGAGCGGCAGGTGCCGTCCGGCCCCGGCAGGCGTCCCGGTCCGGCACGCGGGTAGGCCTTGCCCTGGGTGTCGAAGCAGGTGAAATCAGTGCAATGGGTGAGTTTGGGCCGCTGCGGCGGTGCTGTGTGTACCGGGCGGCCCAGGGGCACCACCACGACCTGCGGGCGCTGGGCGCGGGCTTTTTCCAGTTCGGCATAGCCCTCGGGGCCCAGGCAGTCCAGGTCCATCTGGCGCTGGGCAGCCTCCAGGCGCGGGTTGTGCACCAGGGGTTCGCGCGCCTGCGCATCGGCGGCCTCCTGCACCAGGCGACGCGAGCGCACGCACTCCTGGGTGTGGGCGTACTGGGGTGGGGGCGGTGCGGCCCGTGGGCGCAGCGCATCGCGTTCGGCCTGCTGGCGGGCGGCCGTGGCCTCGGCGTCCAGGCGTTGCTGTTTGCGCTCCAGGGCCTCGGCCGCCTGGATGCGCTCCTGGCGGATCTCTTCCTCGGTCTTGCGGGGTTCCACCTCGCGTGCCGCCGTGCCGCTGGCGCAGCCGCCGTCGGTATAGACCACCGCACCGGTGCGGGCATCGGTGCAGCGCACCACCTGGGCCTGGGCGGGCAGGCACAGCGCTGCGGCAGTGCACAGCGTAAGCAGAGGCCAGCGCATACCCCGAACCATGGTGTTACCCCGTTCTGTCAGGGCATGTCTTCCTGGCGGGGCAGCCACTGGCCGGTCTTGGGGTTGTAGCGGTCGTAGTCGCGGCGCGGGCCACCGTCGGGTGCGGTGCGGTTGCGGCGGTCGCGCTCGGCCTGCTGGCGGCGGGCTTCTTCGCGGTCGCGCATCTCGCGTTCACGCGCTTCACGGTCGCGCCGGGCATTTTGTTCGCGTTGGTCGCGCTCGCGGCGTGCGTTCTGTTCGCGGTCACGCTCCCGTTCCCAGCGGGCGCGGTCCCGTTCCTTTTCCCAGCGTTCGCGGTCACGTTCATAGATCCGGTTTTCGCGCTCCCACCGATCGCGGTCGGTGCGGCGCCACTCGGCCGGTGGTGGTGCCACCGGGTACACGGGATAGGCGCCTGGCGTGTAGATGATGCCGGGCTCCTGGCGGGGGTAGGGGCGGGCTTCGTAGTACGGGCTGTCGGTGGTGGCGCAGCCGCTGGCCAGCAGGGCCAGTGCACCCAGGGCCAGGATGCGTGTCGTGCGGATGGTTTTCATGGTGTGCTTGGCGGTTGGCGTGGAAGAGCCCACTGTGCTTGACGCACCACCCCCCGGGTTGGTTGACCCGGTGGCGGTGCCTTTACGACAGCTTCATGGATGTTGCCGTCTGCAAGCCTTGGGCCCGGTTGGTCGGTTTTGCAACCATTTTGGCCCGTTTGGTGGGAGGCATGTCTGCACAATAGCCTTTTTTGCGCGCCCGCGCGACCTCTGGAGATTTGCAGCATGCCCGCATCCCTTGCCTCGGACTGGAACATCGCCCCCCTGAACGGCCTCGCGCAGGTCAAGGGCCGCACCGACGCTGCGCTGTCGAACGCCCCCATCCACCGCTTCCTGCTCGAAGCCGTGCAGCGCTTTGCCGACCGTCCTGCGGTGGTTTTTCGCGAGCAGGGCGTGCGCTGGACCTGGGCGCAGCTCCAGGCCGAGGTGGATGCGCTGGCCGCAGGCTTCATCGCGCTGGGCCTGCGCGTGGGTGACCGCGTGGGCATCTGGTCGCCCAACCGCGCTGAATGGCTGGTGACGCAGTTCGCCACGGCGCGTGCCGGGCTGGTGCTGGTCAACATCAACCCGGCCTACCGCATTGCGGAGCTGGAATACGCGCTCAACCTCTCGGGCTGCCGCGCCCTGGTCACGGCCGAGCAGCTCAAGACCTCGAAATACCTGGAGATGCTGCAGCGCCTGGCGCCCGAGCTGGTCAGCTGCGCGCCCGGTGCACTCAAGGCCGCGCGCATGCCGGCACTGGAGATGGTGATCCGCCTGGGCGACGCGCGCACGCCCGGCATGCTCAACTACGGCGATGTGCTGGCGCAAGGCCGCACCGTGGTGGATGTGGCTGCGCTCGACGCCTTGGGCGCAGGCCTGTCGTGCCACGACGCCATCAACATCCAGTTCACCAGCGGCACCACGGGCAACCCCAAGGGCGCCACGCTCACGCACCATAACGTGGTGAACAACGCGCGCTTCATCGCGCAGGCCATGAATTTTTCGGAGAACGACAGCCTGTGCATTCCTGTGCCGCTGTACCACTGCTTCGGCATGGTGCTGGCGGTGCTGGCCTGCGTGTCCACCGGGGCCACCATGGTGTTTCCGGGTGAGTCGTTCGAGCCCGTGGCCACGCTGCAGGCCGTGAGCGAGGAACGCTGCACCGCGCTGCACGGCGTGCCCACCATGTTCATCGCCGAGCTGGACCACCCGCGCTTTGCAGAGTTCGATTTGTCGCGCCTGCGCACCGGCATCATGGCCGGTTCGCCGTGCCCCATCGAGACCATGAAGCGCGTGATCGCCGAGATGCACCTCTCCGAGATCACCATCGCCTACGGCATGACCGAGACCTCGCCCGTCTCCTTCCAGAGCGCCACCACCGACCCCCTGGAACGCCGTGTCTCCACCGTGGGCCGCATCCAGCCCCTGCTGGAGGCCAAGGTGGTCGATGCCGATGGCCAGGTGGTGCCTGTGGGCGAGAAGGGCGAACTGCTGGTGCGCGGCTACTCCGTCATGCAGGGCTACTGGGGCGATGACGAGCGCACCCGCGAGGCGGTGCAGGACGGCTGGATGCACACCGGCGACCTGGCCACCATCGACGCCGAGGGCTACTGCAACATCGTCGGCCGCGCCAAGGACATGCTGATCCGGGGCGGCGAAAACGTCTACCCGCGCGAGATCGAAGAGTTTTTGTTCCGCCACCCCAAGGTGCAATCCGTGCAGGTGTTCGGCGTGCCCGACACCAAGTACGGCGAGGAAATCTGCGCCTGGATCGTGCCCAAGCCCGGCCAGACCTGCACCGAAGACGACATCCGCGACTTCTGCCGCGACCAGATCGCGCACTACAAGGTGCCCCGCTACATCCGCTTCGTCGAAGACATGCCCATGACCATCACCGGCAAGGTGCAGAAATTTGTCATGCGCGACCAGATGATTGCCGACCTTAAGCTCCAGGTGGCCAGGACTGCCTGAAGACTGCCTGAAAAATCAATGCGAAAATGGCATGCAGCGCTTGATGGATAAGCGCTGATAGCTATCAAGACGATAGCTAGAAAAGGCAAATCACTGCGCTGCCAGAAACAGCGCCGGGTCCACCATGGTGCGGTTGAGCATCACGCCCCAGTGCAGGTGCGGGCCCGTCACGCGGCCTGTGGCGCCCACGGCACCCAGGCGCTGGCCGGTTTGCAGCACATCGCCGGGCTGCACGTCGGTGGCGCTCAGGTGGCAATACATGGTGAGCAGGCCGCCGCCGTGGTCCAGCCACACGGTGTTGCCGTTGAAAAAATAGTCGCCCACATCGATCACCCGCCCCGGCAACGGTGCGGCCACCGGGGTGCCCGTGGGGGCGGCAATGTCCATGCCGCTGTGCGGATTGCGCGCCTGGCCATTGAACACGCGCCGCAGCCCGAACGAACTCGATCGCCGCCCCGGCGCCGGCACCTGCATGGCAAGGGTCTCTGGCAGGGGCGTGCTGAATGTGGCCATGACCTGCGCCTGGTGCGCGCGCTCGCGCTCAAAACGCGCCTGGTCTTCGGGCGACAAATCCACCGTGCCGGGCGCCACCTGCAGGCGTTGCTCGCTGTAGCGCTTGGGGGCCACGGTGAACGCCACGGTGCGTGTGCTGCCATCGGCCGCTCGCACGGTGATCTGCGCCGGGCCCGGCGCCGTCGCCAGGGCAAGGCCTACCAGCGCTGTCCATTCCTGCGCGTCGCCCACCACCAGCAAGGGCACATCGTGCTCGCCCTGGCGCAGGTGTGCTGCGGGTTGCCCCGCCCCCGGCCCCAGCGGCAGCCGCGCCACGCCGCCGGGCACCGCCAGGGCGCGCGGCCAGGCCTGCGGGAGCGCGGCTGCCCGCAACGGTGGGGCAGGCAGCACCAGCAGGCCCACGGCGCCCAGCAGGGCAGTGCGGCGGTGCAGGCCAGGGCAGGAGGGCGCGGTGTGCAGGGTGGGCATGGGCAGTATCCGTCTGGGTGTTGGCCGCAACAGGGTGCAGCGCACATTGTGCGGGCGCTGGCAGCTATGCAAATCATAGAATGGCGGGAACTGCGCGGACTTGCGCGCGTCTATCCCGGTCTGTTGAGAAATCTGCCCTTGAACCCCACCCCTGTTTCAACCCCCA
The DNA here is from genome assembly GCA_026647025.1 of Giesbergeria sp. Taxonomy (GTDB): domain Bacteria; phylum Pseudomonadota; class Gammaproteobacteria; order Burkholderiales; family Burkholderiaceae_C; genus Simplicispira. The sequence continues at coordinate 8,499 of JAPKHH010000026.1, read as the reverse complement.
TGGGCCTGCCAGTGGCCCTGCTGTGGACCCGCATGCGCCGCCACGCCCGGCAGGCCGCGGGCGTGGCGGCGCTGCTGGTGCTGGCGGGCTGCAACAGCGTGCCGCCGGTGCAACAGTACGGGCCCCAGGAAAACTTTGGCTCGGTGGCGACCTATTCGCGCCTGTTTGATGCCACCCCTGCGCACACCTGCGAGGCGGCACGCCGTGCGCTGCTGAGCCAGGGCTACCTCATCAATTCGGCTTCGGCCGAGCAGGTGGAGGGCAAGAAGAATTTCCAGCCCGACGCCGAGTCGCACCTGCAGATCCTGATTCGCGTGGTGTGCGTGCCCGATTCGGCGGATGGGCAGATCAGCCTGGGCTTTGTCACGGCTGTGCAGGACCGCTACACCGTCAAAAAAGCCAACAATTCGGCCAGCCTGGGTGTGGGGGCCATTGGTTCGGTGTCGCTGCCTTTCATGGCCGGCAGCGAGGCCATGGTCAAGATCGGCAGCGAGACCATTGCGGCCGGCCGCTTCTACGACAGCTTTTTCGACCTGGTGCGCCGCTACCTCTCTGCCAGTGACCTGGCCGTGGAGTGAGGTGCCGCGCCCCTGCGCCGCTCAGTGCGTGACGAACTCGTAGGTCACGGCTTCGCTCTCCACCATGTCCAGGATGTCGTTGAGCACATCCTCGTCCTCGGTGCTGCTCCACACCTCTTCCGGGTTGCTGGCAAACAGCGGTTCGATGGCAATGTCCATGAACACGCCATTGGGCAGCTTGAGCACGGGCGTATCCTCCGAGGTGCCAACCAGTTCCCAGTCGTCCGGCACGGCCATTTCCAGTTCAATGGTGACTTTGAGTTTCTTCATGCTGTGTTCCTTGGTGAATCGGGCGAGGGTAACCGATGTGGCTGAAAAACCGCATCGTCCACTGGATGTGCCAGCGCCAGATGCTATTGAAAACAGAGTGCCCGGTCGCCGTCTTTCCAAGCGGTAGCCTGGGTACAGGTGCCTGTGTGATGATGCAGCCCTGCACCTTCCTGCCGCTCTGCCATGCCCTCGCTTGAACTGAAAATACCGCCACCCCTGGTGGCCGCCGTCGTGGCCGGGGCCATGGTGGCTGCCGCCCTGTGGTTGCCGCCCGTGCTGGAGGTTCCCTACGGCGTTCGCCTGGGCGGCGCCCTGGTGCTGGCGGGTGCGGGTGCGTGTTTTGATCTGGCGGGCCTGCGGGCCTTCCGCAAGGCCCACACCACCATCAACCCGTTGCGGCCCGACCGGGCTGCGGCCGTGGTGACCACGGGCGTCTACCGCGTCACGCGCAACCCCATGTACCTGGGGTTGGTGCTGATCCTGCTGGGCCTGGCGCTGTACCTGGCCTCGCCGTGGGCGGTGCTGGGGCCACCCGTGTTCGTGGCCTATATCACCCGCTACCAGATCCAGCCCGAAGAGCGTGTGCTGGCCGCCCACTTTGGTGCGCCCTACACCGCGTACTGCGCGCAGGTGCGGCGCTGGCTGTAAGTGGCGGATTTTTGGGGTTTGAAGAAAAATGGCCTCCAGCGCTTGATGGGTAAGCGCAAGCAGCTATCAAAACCATAGTTTTGCGAATCAGATAGCATGGCCGCATGACCACCCACTTTGAAAGCGTGCACCCCGACACGCTCTACCCCGACGCCTTCCACGTGGCGGCGCCCGACACCCCCGTGGCGCACGACCTCTTTCCGCGCAGGCCGGGCGTCTTTATCCGCAAGATGCACAGCCCCGAGCCTGCGCTGGTACTGGAACCCGCGCCAGAGCTGGCATCAGAACCCGCATCAGAGTCCACCGAACCCGCCGAGCCACCCGAGCGCGTAAAACCGGTGCGCGAACTTGTGACTGGGCAGTTCGGGCTGGTGCCGCCGTGGGTCAAGTCGGCGTCGGATGCCAAGCTGCGCTCGACCAAACTCGTCAATGCGCGGCAGGAAACGGTCAGTACCTCCAACCACTTCCGCGCCACCTGGCTGAACGCGCAGCGCTGCATCGTGCCCATGATGGCCTTCTTTGTGGACGACCTGCGCAGCGGCAAGCCCGTGCCCACGCGCATTGCCCGGGTCGATGGCAAGCCCATGGGCGTGGCCGGCCTGTGGGAATGCTGGACCGGGGCCGAGGGCGACACGATCACCAGCTTTACGCTGCTCACCGTCAACGCCAACAGCCACGCGCTGATGAGCCGCTACCAGCACGGCGGCACCGAAAAGCGCATGCCCGCTGTGCTGAACGAAGGCGGCTACGACGCCTGGCTGACCGCCCACCCCCAAAAAGCCCGCGAATTTTTACGTGCCTACCCGGCCAACTGGCTGCTGGCCAACCCGGTGCAGAAGTAGAGGGGTTCATTGCCGGGCTGCGCGTCCTGCGCGCACTCGGCCTCCTTGCTGCAACAACTCGCACCAACTAGAACGCTGACCCCGGCTCGCGCAGGAACGCCAGCTCCTCGTCGCTGGATGCGCGCCCCAGCACGGCGTTGCGGTGCGGGTAGCGGCCAAAGCGCTCGATGATGGCCTGGTGCTGCAGCGCGAACGCCAGGTTGCCCTCCAGCCCCGGCTGCGCGAAGAGCTGCACCGCTTGTGTGTGCACCAGGCGGGATTCGCTGTGCATGTAGGGCATGTAGGCAAAGGCGCGCTGCGCGGGTGGCAGGGCGCGGTCGTGCCCGCCGGCCACCAGCTCCTGTGCCAGCGCCAGCGCCATGGCGTCGTGGGCAAAGGCGCGCGGCGTGTCGCGGTACACATTGCGCGAGAACTGGTCCAGCACCAGAATCTCGGCCAGCCGACCCGGTGCGGTGGCACGCCACGCGAACAGCTCACACCGGGCAGCGGCCTCCAGCGTGATGCCAAAGCGGGTGCCGATGGCGGCATCCAGCGCCGCATCCTTGGCAAAGTGCTGCCGGGCGGTCAGTTCTTCGAACCAGAACTGGAGAACGGTTTCGGGGCTCACGGGGCGATGGGTTTGCATGGGGTGGGCTCACGGCTTGAAACACGAGCGGATCGTGTGCGGACGGTTCCAAAAAATGTAATGCATTTGGTCAAGGCTTGCGCCGAGCCAGCGGGCGCGGTGGCGCGTCCTGTGCAAGCCGCATGAAGGCTGTCGTTGATGCCTTCAAGGGCGGTCACCTGATGATGGGTGAGCGCGCTATGCACCCGCCAGCACCACGCTCAAGCCTGCCACACCCCAAACCCCGCCGAGCGCAGGTCGATGCCGATCTCGATCTCCCGGTCCACCGCCTCTTCGTAGGGCATGGGGTTGAAGCCCTCGTACAAGTCGGGCAGCAGGCGCAGGCCGTACTGCGTCACAAACCGGTTGGCCTGGATGCCCGCCTTGTGCTTGTCAAACCGCACATCCGGGTCCAGGCCCGTCATGCCCACGTACACACAAGGCTTGCCGTCGATGTAGTCCGGGTTGCAGCGGCGAAAACGCGGCTCCAGCAACACGTCCCTGGAGAGTTCGACCACGTAGACGTGGTGGTGGGGCTTGCGGCGGCGCATGGGTGGGTGCGGACAGGTTCTTATTCGTCCTCGTCCGCCTGGCCGTCGTCGCGCAGGCGGCGGTCGAGCTTGCCGCGCAGCGATTCTGCCTCGTGCAGGAACTGCGGAACGGGCACGGCAGGCGCCACGCGCAGGCTGGGTGGGAACAGGCTGCTCATGTACAGCTCGTTGCTCAGCCGCATGCGGTTGAGCCACTGTGCGCCCAGCCACGAGGGCACGCCCACGGCCACCACGGCCACCACCGTCCAGGCCAGGCCTGCGCGCCTGCGTGGCAGCATGGTCGCCAGGTGGGCATACAGCGCTCCGGCCAGCACCAGCACGGTCAGTACCGGGGCAAACCGCGACAGCGCCTCCAGCGAGAACGCGAACGCCGTCAGGTGGCTCAGCAGCTGCACGGCATCGGCCACCAGGTAGGCGGCGCAGGCAATGCCCACATGGCGCCAGAAGCGCAGCTGGCCGCCAAACAGCTTGTTGGCCACTGCCCACAGGCCCGACCAGGCGGCCATCACCACCAGCGTGGTCAGCAGCACCAGCGGCAGCGACTTCAAGTATTGCGCCATGTCGCGCGCCTCCAGCCACGACGACGCCAGCGCAGCCACCAGCACCAGCGCCACCAGCAGGGCCGTGGTGGCCACCGTGCGCCACGGGAACTGCGGCAGGGGCAGCTCGTCGGCAATGGGGGTATCGGCCAGGCGCAGCGCAATGTGGGTGCGGCCCAGGTCCATTGGTGCGCCGTCTTGCCAGTCAAAACATGCGCCCTGGCCGTGGTGCCTGCGTTGCAGGCGTACGCCGTTGCGCGTTTCCAGCACTTGCACCTGCACCGTGCGGTGGCCGTCCGCCGTGCGGGTGATGCGCAGGTGCTTGGGCGCCACAAACGGGTCGTCCAGCACCAGGTCGCAGTCCATCGCCCGGCCCACCGTCACCGGCCAGTGCGTGATGGGCGCGCGCGCCAGCAGGGCGCCGTGGCGGTCGAAGGCTTCGATCAGTCCCAGGGTGGGCGTTGTCATGGTGCGGCCTCCCAGCGAAACGCCTGCAGGTAGTGGCGGGCCAGCTTCATGCCGTTGTCAAAGGCGATGCCCTGCACATCCAGGCGGCCCAGCACGCCCTGCGTGGGCTGGTTCACCGAGGCGGCCAGCACGGTCATGTTGTACAGGCCGGGCAGCTTGCGGTAGGCCGACAGGCAGACCACTGCACGCAGCACCACGCTGCCGGGGTCCACGTAGCGCTCGGTGCACTCGGCAGCGGTTTGGTGGCGGTTGCCGCGTGTGGGCAGCCGCTCGTTGTCAAAGCTTTTGGAAAACACGCGGGCGAAGCGCGCCGCGCCCAGCGTGGGGGCGTTGTAGGCCTCGTAGGTCAGGCGCACCGTGCCGGTGTTGAAGTCGCCAGCCACCACATCGCTGTCGGCCTGGCACTGCGTGCGCTCCAGGTTCAGGCCCGGAAAATTCGGGTCGCGCCCCGAGCCCCAGCACCGCGCCAGCGCATCGTCGGGCACCGGCACGCGGTAGCTGCCGTGGCGCTGCGCGCGAAACGGGGCTTTCAAAAACCGGTCGGTCAGCAGCTGCTGGTGCTCCACCAGCTGCCGCGTCATCTCGGCATGCGCGGGCTCGGTGATGGGCTGCGCGTTGGCTGCGCGCTGCACCAGCGCCTGCGCAAACTCGGCCGGTATCAGAAAACTCACCTGTTCGCCATCGAGCCGCTTGGCCACGTTGACGCCCAGCACCCGGCCTGCGTCGTCCACCGCCGGGCCGCCGCTCATGCCGGGGTTGAGCGTGCCGCCAAAAAAGATGCGCGGGTAAAAGCTGCGCTTGACCAGCCCGTTGTAGGTGCCCTCGGTCACGGCAAAGCCAATGTCCAGCGGGTTGCCCAGCGAGTAGATGCGCTCGCCCTGTGCCAGCGCCTCGGCGGCGGGCCGAAAGCCCAGCACCGGCGCAGCGGCCGTGCGGCCCTTGGCGCGCAGCACGGCCAGGTCGCGCTGCACGTCAAAGGCCAGCAGCTCCACCTCGCCCTCCTGCCCCTCCATCGTCACGTACACGCCCCGGTAGCGCTCAGGCTCCAGCGCCAGCTGGCTGGCCACATGGAAGTTGGTGACGATGAAGCCATCGCTGGAGACAAAAAACCCCGAGCCAATCGACGCCTGGGTGTTGGCATTGCGCAGCAGCGTGCGGATCTGCACCAGCTTGTCGCGCGACAGCTCGTAAATGCGCCGGGCATCGCGCGACAGCAGGGCAGCGTCGGCCGCTACGGCCCCCGGTGGTGGCGCCAGGGCCTCCGAGGGCGCTTCGCCCCGCGAGGGGTGAGCCACCGGGCTGTCTGCCGAGCTTGGTGGGGAGGCATTTTGTGCGTGGGCCAGGGCGCAGAGCAGCAAAAGAACGGACGAAGTAGCCAGCCGCAGTGGCCGGAGCAGAAGGAAGGGCATCGCGGTATTCTATGAACGAGCCCACCCCCACCCCCCCGCACCCATGCCACCCATCCCTTCCTACCCCATCGGCACGCCCGGCCAACCCTGGGGCGCCGCAGAGCGCGACCAGTGGCGCGCGCGCCAGGTGCGCCAGCGCAGTTACGCCGACGACGTGCTCACCGCCATCGAGGCACTGCGCGGCCGGTTGGATGTGGAGCTGTATGGCGACGTGGTGTATGCCGACGCCCAGCACCGGGCAGAGCGCTTTCCGCTGTGGGCCCTGCGCAGCCGCCACTGGCAACCCGGCCTGCCCAGCGTGCTTATCACCGGCGGCGTGCACGGCTACGAAACCAGCGGCGTGCACGGCGCGCTGCGGTTTGTGGATGCCCAGGCCGAACGCTTTGCAGGCCGTGCCAACCTGCTGGTGGTGCCCTGCGTCAGCCCCTGGGCGTACGAGCGCTTTCAGCGCTGGAACTTCGATGCCATCGACCCCAACCGCTCGTTCAAAGACGGCTCCCCCGTGCAGGAATCTGCTGCCCTCATGCGGCTGGTGGCGCAGCACCAGGCCCAGTACGGCCCGTTTGCCGCCCACATCGACCTGCACGAAACCACCGACACCGACGAATCCGAATACCGCCCCGCAGTGGCCGCGCGCGACGGCAAGGTGTTCGAGCCCGGCAGCATCCCCGATGGCTTCTACCTGGTGGACGACACCGACAACCCCAAGCCCGCCTTCCAGCAAGCCATCATCGAAGCCGTGGGCCGCGTCACGCACATCGCGCCTGCGGACGACAAGAACGAAATCATCGGCTCGCCCGTGGTGGCGCCGGGTGTGATCCGGTACGCAATGAAGCAATTGGGCCTGTGCGCCAGCATCAGCGGCGCGCGCTACACCACGACGACCGAGGTTTACCCCGACAGCCCCCGCGCCACGCCAGAGCAGTGCATTGGGGCGCAGGTGGCGGCCGTGTGTGCGGCGGTGGAGTTTGTGTGCCAGTCCAGTCCTTCGACAGATTGAGGCTGATTTGAGGTCAAATTGGCCTCTATCGCTTAATGGATAAGCGCTGGAAGCTATGAAATTGATAGCTCTTAAGTGAGCCTATTCACCCACCAGCCGAAGGCGTAGCCCCGCACCCAAGGCGCTTGCTTTGGCAGCCTGATGGCGGCGCGAAGCACCCCCTACAGGTGGTAGTGGCCCGCCGCTTCGGGCTGGTACAGCACCTTGCCGATCCGGATGTGGCAGGTGCGATTCGGCATCCGCCAGCTGAAGGCATCGCCCGCTCGGTAGCCCAGGATCGCGGTGCCAATGTCCGAGAACACCGAAAGCTTTCCGGTGCGTTCGTCTGCGTCTTCGGGGTACACCAGCGCGACCTCGCGTTCCTCGTCATCCACGTGCAGCAGGGCCTTGGAGTTCATCGTCACCACATCATCGGCCACGTTCCAGGGGTCGACCACGATGGCGCGCTCGATCTCATGCTCCAGTTCAAACACCGTCGGACCTTGCTCGACCTCCACCAGATTTTTGAGCCGCGCTTTGTCGATCTCGGTGATGTAAATTTCCGAGGTGTGGGCTGCATGGCTTTCCCGCAGAAGCCTCAGATAGCGCTCCGAACTCATCGACAACGACTTCATCACTGGCGACTCGTTTTCCAGCACAAAACCGCCATGCAGAAACGATTTGAGCGAGCGCACGTTGTCCGGGTGGATCTTGGCGATGAGCTTTTCGGCCCGCATGTCGAAGAAGGCGAGCTTCAGGCCTTCGCGGATCGCGCTGGCGCCCAGCTTGCGGCCCCAGTTGTCGCGGTTGCCGATGACCAGGACCATTTCGCATTCCGTGCCCTTCTTGACCAGGCGAACGAACCCGACGGGAACGTCATGCCGGTCGTAGGCCATGAAGAACCGGCCGCCCTGGTTGAACAGATGCGTCAGGATCGGCAACTGCACCCGGCCGATGGCCTGCGCAATGAACCGCGAGACATTGCTCGAATCGCTCAGGTACTGCGTGACACCCTCGTCTTCGAGCCAGTCCATCAAAGTGAACGCGTTGGCCCGCGTGATCTCCGGGCACAGGGAAATGAAAGGCTTGTCCATCTTCACCCCAATTGGGTTTCAAGTATGAAAGCCTTTCATGGACGCGGCCACGACGGTTCTTTCGGCTAATGCGCCATTTTAAGTGACACCCAGCCACGGGGCCGACGCACGGCGGGAGTCGCACTGTCGCGCAGGGCAATAGGCCCCGCGCATTTGTTTGCGCCTACGGTGCAGGAGCACACCCCAGGCCCACCAGCTTCGTTTGTGCCCGTTCCTTCGTTCAGAGGCTTCCCATGGCGCCCAACAACCGGGCGCTCACCTCGGCAGGGTCGGGCGACGCCCGTCGCGTGAAGCAAAATCGCCACACCCCCGATCATCGTGCGAACGGATGGCATCGCTGAGCCTCCCGTGGTTGCCTGCGTCCCTGAGAGCATAACCCGGAATCCGCAGATTGTCTTCCCATCATCGAATTGTGGCTCTGACAAAAATATTTCTTTTTGCCGTCGATTCTACGCCGGTCGGCGTATGGCGGCATGAACGTGTGGTATATTGGGCGTTATCGGAAGGCGAGGCGCGT
>JAPKHH010000025.1:0-38256 GCA_026647025.1 Giesbergeria sp. | reverse complement strand
AGCCACAGCGGCCAGGGCCGCCCACCACCATGCAGCGCCATGCCGACCCTCGGCGCCGCCCGCCCCTCGGCCTGGGCCTGCACGTACAACTGCGTTTGCGCCACAGTCCAGAGCAACGCCCACACGCCCATGCTGAGCAACGTTGCCTGCTGGTTGCGCTGCCGCAGATTGCCCATGGCCTGGCCAGGGCGTGAGGCGTGTATCCAGGGCTCCCAGCCTGCGGCCGCGTCGAAGTACTGCAGCAACCCAATGGCGCTGGCCAGCAGGGCGGCCAGCAGCAGGCCCACGGCCAGCAGCGGGACGAGTTCTACCCTGACATCGGGTGCGGTGGATGGGGCGGCTGTTTTGCCTCTCGCGCACTGCGAGCGAAGCTCCCCGACCGCAAATATCCCCCACCCGCACAGCCATGCCATCATGAGTGGCCAGAAGTTGGTGGAGGGTGGGGCGGTGTAGGGAAAAAGAAAGGGGAACGCGGTTGCCAAGACCGTCAGCATGGCGGAAATGGGGGCAAAGCGCATCGGGAGGCAGCGAGGAAGAAGAAGGGAATCATCCCAGATTTTGACGCTGCATGTCTTCTGTGAGACCAAGGATGTCGTTCCCATAATTCCATGGGAATGGAACCCCACACCGGGTTACGCATCATGATGCATTCAAATCACATTGAATATGGCCAAAAATGAGGCCTGCCATGCGCACGACCATTGATCTGGATTGCGACACCTTGATCGCCGCCAAAGAAATAGCGCGCGCAGAAAACACCAGTTTTGGCAAAATCATCTCACGCTTGGTACGCTAGGCGCTTACGGGGGGCGCTGCACCGCAGGCGGTCCATAGCCTGCCTTCCACAGCCACAGGAGCGTATCATTTGAATAGCACGGGACGGTGGTCAGCAACGATCTGATCAATCGCTTGCGCGATACCGGCGGTGTGTAGACCATGTGCGCCCTGTTGGACGTCAATGTCTTGATCGCTTTGCTGGATGCAGCACACATGCATCACGCACGTGCCACCGAGTGGCTTCAGCAGAATATAGCCCACGGCTGGGCCTCTTGCCCGCTGACACAAAACGGCTGCTTGCGCATCATGGCCCAGCCCGCCTACCCCCAGGCTCTGCCACGGACTGCCGTCGCCAGCCACCTGGCACTCGCTACGGCCCACGCCGCGCACGTTTTTCAGGCTGACGATTACACCTGCCAGGCGCCGACCAAGTGCACGGACAACATCTGCTGGGCCACAGGCAAATTACAGACAGCTACCTGCTGGGCTTGGCGGTGCGGCACCAGTGCTGCTTCGTCAGTTTTGATGCCCGGGTGAACCTTCACGCCGTTCCCGGCGAGAGAGCAGAGCATTTGATTGTCCTGTACCCGCGATGGGAGCTGCGGGCAAAGTTGGAACTCAAAGTCGGTTCACTCGCACAAAAGCGACCACGATCGTTCAGCGCCGAGGCTGTGGATACTCGGTCATTAACAGTTTGAGATTAAGCGGCAAAGTGTCGTACCGCAATGCATTCCCCTTGGGCGTCGCGTATTCAAGATACAAGTTATTGTCCGTGGACAGCAAGGCGCGCATGCTTGGATCGAAATGCAACAACATGGCATCGATTTGTTTTGGATCGGCCAGCAGCCTCTTTTCCAAGTCGGCAATACTCAGATCGCCATCTTTCATTGTTCTCTCGAGTGTCTGGCCTTGTTCAAGGCCAGGACGTGATTCCTCGCTGTTGGACGCTACCACGATACCCTGGCCCCCACTCACATAGAACCACACATACTTGAAGGCGGACCGCAACGATTCCACAGCATAGAGAAAATCAAGGGGCTGCATATGATGCAGTTGTATCCATTGCTGAAGAACACCCCCTTCGTCGAGGCGCCGGGCGACGAGTTCATAGAACTCCTTGTTATAGAGGTTCGCGGCGCCTGCAAACCAGATGGAACTGATTTCAATACTTATGAGATCGTACTTTTTCGACTGTGTCAGTAGAAAGTTTCGACCGTCGGTGTAGTACGTGTGCACGCCCGGCCTGGACGTCACCGCATGATTGATATTCTCGAAATGCCGGTCGGCCAGTCGCACCATGTCGCGAGACAATTCTGCGATATCAAGAGACTGAAACTCGTTCTCGTGGATCACCCTGGGCGTCATTCCGGTACCGTAGCCAATCACCAGCGCATTTCCGCGTCGGGCGACGTGCAACATCGGGATCAAAGCGAAGGACTTCTGCGCGACCATTTCGCCTTGTTCAGAGTTGTTTCCTTGAAATTTTCCATTGGTCAATAACGTGAGCAAGCCATCGTCTGATTTGGTGACTGTGGTCAGCCCACCTTCCGTACTCTCTGCATGATCTATCACACTGCCCCATTCCTGGGGATAGAAATAGACATTCGAGCCTTGAGACATCTTGTCGAGGTCCCAGCCCAAAGGAAAAAACAGCGCTAGACCACCGGTGCATGCAAAAGCAAGGCCCAGGCCCCAACCCTGTCGAGAAAAAGGGACCTCCGACCGAGCATTCGCGAACAAAGCACCCGCCATCAACAGACCGGTCAACAAAGCGACCAAGGTGAAGCAAAGCAGGGTGTCGCGTGAGCCGAATTCCGGCAAGAGCCAGAAACCCGCGACAAGCACACCCACAATGTTACCGAGCGTGTTGAGTCCGCTGGCCTGTCCCAAACCAGAGACATCCTCCCCGTTGCGACCCAGCCAGTCGGTTGCCAGCCCCATGCATGCGGGATAGCTCATGCCGATAAAAAACGCTGGCGGAAGCATTGCGACGGCACACACCAACGCGCGTATCAACTCTCGTCCGCTGAAGGTGATGTGAATGCCCGATGCTTCGTACGGACCGAAGTACGCAAAATATCCGGCCAGCGCATCCCATTGCAGCGACGAAATGACAATGGCGCAAGCAAGCCCCCACTGTGCCAGGATCACGACACGCTCCCGCCCTATGTAAGTAATCGCCCGCTCTCCGGTGGCGGAACCCAGGCCGAGCCCCAGTAGGAACGTTGCGAGCATGAGTCCGAAGGCATACACGCTATTGCCAGCAACCACGGCCAGCATGTGCATGAAAACAACTTCGAGGCCAAGAGTCACAGCGCCACCGACCGCAAGAATCGTCAGCGCAACAACACCAACGCCGAGGGCTACAGGCGGTGGCCGTAACTTCACGGGCGACGTCGGCTCTACGGCCACGCCGGAACCGGCAGATTTTTGCTTTTCCAACGCGTACAACGCCACCAGAAGGCTTAGCAACGCAGCAATGTAGGTGGCGCTGTTCTTGCCGACAGCTGGAATGAGGGCGTAGCCTGCTAACAGTGCTCCGAATGCCGCACCGGCGACGTTGGCGGCATACAGCGGCGCGATCGCACGTTCGGAGGCCATTCCCACCTGACGCAGGCGGGCGAACATGATCGGAAAGGTGGCCCCCATGAGCAAGGTCGCTGGGCCCAGGGTCGCTGCACCCAGTAGAAGGCGCAGGGCCGTCAGCTCCGGCGCATCGGCCGGCCGGTCGAGCACGAGGCCGACATAGACTTTCTGGATCACCTGGAACAATTGGGGCGTGAGCAGCGCGTACAGCCCGATCAACGCCTCGCAATAGGCATACAGCCGCAGCGGATGGGCGGTGCGCTGCGCGATTTTGGAGCCTGCCCACGCGCCAATGGCCATGCCGCCCATGTACGTGGCCAGCACGGTGTTGGTAGCGAGCGAACTCGCGCCGAAAGTCACGGCCAGCGCCTTGGCAAAAACCACCTCATAGATCAATCCAGCCACGCCGGACGCGAAGAACACGCCGATGATCCAGTAGTTGCCCTTCAGGTCGGTCGGAAGTAGGGTGGGTGGCGCAGCGACCGGCTGCGTTTCGGTGCTGTCGGCGGGCATGTGCCAAACGGCGCGGATGAAGTGATGACCCACCAAAAAAAACAGCATTGCGCTCCATACTGTCAGCATCTGCACCACGCCCAAGTGCGCCATAAGCCACCCACTGGCGAATTTAAACAGTGCCATCCAGCCAATGAATGTTGCGCCGGAGAGGATCAGGGCCCATTTCGCAACCGTCCCACGAGCCAAGTAGCGCGCGGGAGCGATAAGCAGCGTCGACAGTGTGACGCTGTAAGTCAGAGCTACCACCAAGTCGATCAAGTAATGCTCGCCGAAGCCCATGGTTGCCAGCGCCGTGGCAGCCCAGAACAGCAACATTCCCGCAAAATATAGCTTGTTGCGCAGCGCCGCCGCAACAAACACCATGGTCACTGCGCTCGTGAAGTGCATCGACGGCATGCCATTGCGCAGCGCCGGGGGGATGGTGGCAACGACTGCAGGAAACTGCGTCACCTCTGTCATACGCGCCGGAAACAGTTCCGGACCGAAGGCATACAGCGGGCCACTCACCGGCAGGAAGGCATAGCACAGCGTGGCCAGCCCGAGGGAATAGATGTAGGTGCGCCAGATGTGCAGCCCCTGGTCCTTGCGCTCGCGGTGGACCAGCGCCACCATAGGCAGGAACACCCACCCCAGAGCGTTGTAGACCAGGGTGAGTCCGCTGCGCACGAATTCCGGCGCGGCAGCGATGGCCGAGGTAATGCCGGCTGCCGGGTGACCGTATGCCGCGTCGAGACGGTGCATCACGTAGTCGTACGTGCCCGGGAAGATAACGGGGGTAATCTCCAAAAACGATGAAATTCCCACCGCCAGCAGCAAGGCCAGTGCGAAAATGCGCCAATACAGCGAGGCCCAGGCGTGAACGTCCTCTCGCGTTCTGTTGCTCGGCAGCAGGCACACCAACGCAGTCGAGGCGGTCAACGCGCCCATCGGCAGCAACACCGTCACAGCTATATCCAGCCAATCGGTATTGAAGCCCGTCGCCACAAGTACGACCGAAAGCGCCATACCGAGTGCGATGCACGACGCCCATGTCACCCGGCTGAGCTTTCGTGCGCCACTGAGAAGCACAAAGAGCGAGGGCAGCACCGTCATGGTCGCAAGACCAAACGCATAGTGCTGCCACCCGTCCGAGGCGAAGTATTGCGATACGAATTTGAACTGCCCACGCAAGAGGAAGTGCGAGAAATCGATCAGCAATGTGACAGGAAGAACAAGCCACACCCACTGAGCGATGGTGTCATTGAGTCGTCGGGTCGTATCAAGGGTCATAGGAATCCGTCGCCCTTGAGGAATTGGGCAATCTGGCCTTGCGGCGTGACAATAGCGACCCAGTCCTCGCGTGCCATCACCGGAAGGTAGCGGACATCGGACAGGGAACGGTGCTGGGCCTGGGCATAGGCCTCAAGCCATGGGCGGTGGTTCGGGTAGGCCTTCAGCAATGCGGTGATCTCACGCGAGCGCGCCAGCACTTTGCCCGCACTGTCGGCGTTATAGGGGATGTAAAACTCCGGCCGCTCGGCATAGTCGCGGCCGCTCTGGAGGGACTCGAACAGCACCTTGTTCTTTTCTTCGATGGAGACAGGTGACCGCAGCGCGACAATCGCAGGCGACTTCCAAACGCCGGGCTGCAACTCTGATGGCAGCGAAGAGAAATCGGCATGGCGGATTTCCTCCCAGGTGATGACCTTGAACCGGTCGACCTCGGCGACAAGGTAGACCGGTCGTGCCTCCCACGCGGTGCTCACGCCATACGCCAGCGCGGTGGCTTGCAGCGCGACAATCATGACTGCATCGGTTAGCAGTTGCCCACGTGTTTTGCTGCGTGTATAGAGCAGCAGGGTCAGGAGGGGCCCGCAGACCACATCGACCCCGACCAGCAACAGGAACAACAGGCGACCGCCGGCAAGCGCGTCGTAGGGCGGGCGGTACCACACCCGAAAGATGACCGCCGCCAGCACCGCTGCCAGCAGCGCGCTGGCCAGTAGGTGCAGGGCGGCAACGGGAATACTTTCGCGTAGGCGGGAAGCAGCAAAGGGCATGGCTGAAAAAAAGAGCACCGAAGTGCTCTTTTCAGATGAGCGTGAAGCGCTCGCCGATCAACGGCACTCGGACGGTGCGTACTTGGCAGGCAAGGTACCGGAAGCACGGTTACCCAGGCCACGGGCTGTAGCGGTCGCGACGGTCGCTGAACCGCAGGCCCAGTCGATGGCACCCTGAGAGGACGCCGTGGGGGTCGCACCCTGAACGTTCGGGCTGAAGCGCAGCGTATTGTTGTTCAGCGCTGTCGGAATACCGTTACTAGCCGTGGCCGCAATGGACACGGTGATGGGCCATGGCGAAGCTGCAGTCATTGACATGCCCGACACGAACTTGGAAGTCTTGGTCGCTGCGGCAGCCGAGTTGAAGGCGGTAGCAAAGGCGGTCAGGCCGGCAACGCTGTCGGTCTGGAAGGCTTCGCTGGCGCCAGCCTTGACGGACGAGCCGGCAATCACAGCTTCAGACACCTTGGCACGCACGGTGTAATCCTGGTAGGCAGGCAACGCCACGGCTGCCAGGATACCAATGATCGCCACAACGATCATCAATTCAATCAGGGTAAAACCCCTTTGCATGAAAAGCTTCATAAATACTCCTAGGAAAGTTGCAAATGCAGTAAAAATAAGCAGTTTTCATGCCAAGTCGCCATACGTCAATGAATCGACTCGTTCTGCCAATTACTCCTTGTACAACAGGATATTTGTAACATGCCATTATAAATAGACGTGGACATGACATTTTTGTCGCCCAGAGATGCCCTTCTCGTCACATGCCTTACACATCCAGCACATCCCCAGCCCGCAGCCACCGAATATCGTGCGGCGCAGCAAATCCATGGGGTGTACACGCATCAAAGCGGCGGATCTCCGCCATGATGAGTTCCGTCTCGGACGGCTTGGTGTGTGTGATGTAGATGGGGAAAGGCCGTGCCGGGTCGAGTTGGGCCAGTTCCAGTGCCAGCGTCTGGGGGGCAAGGTGCCGGGCGATCTCGGCGAGGGCGCT
Source organism: Giesbergeria sp. (assembly GCA_026647025.1). Taxonomy (GTDB): domain Bacteria; phylum Pseudomonadota; class Gammaproteobacteria; order Burkholderiales; family Burkholderiaceae_C; genus Simplicispira. Next base: position 31,338 of record JAPKHH010000025.1, on the reverse strand, counting down.
CTCGCGGTTGCTGAAGGCGGTTTCGATTACCAGCATGGACACGGGCATCTGGTTGATGCGCTGCCAGAAGGCGGGGTTGCGGCCCGTGTCGCCGCTGAACACCCACCAACCGTGGTGCCCTTGCACTGCATAGCCCACGGCGGGCACCGCATGGCAGGCGGGCAACACTTCCAGGTGGGCGCCCGCCACTTCCAGCGTTTGCCCTGCGTCCAGGGCCTGGTATTGCAGAAATGGGGCCGCCCCGCTCGGAATGCGGCTGAAATCGGGCCAGATCACGTTGTTGAACACATGGGCCTGCAGTGCGGCGATGGTTTCCTGCAGGGCGTGCACCTGCACCGGGCTGCTGCGCCGGGACGATATGGCATCAAGCATCAGCGGCAGCGCGGCGATATGGTCCAGATGCGAGTGTGTGAGAAATACATGGTCGATGGCCTGCATTTCGTCCAGGGTGAGGTCGCCCACGCCTGTCCCTGCATCGATCAGGATGCGCCCATCGATCAGAAACGAGGTGGTGCGGCAGTCCCGGGCAATCGCCCCGGAGCAGCCCAGCACGCGGACTTTCATGGTGATTACGGCCTTTATTCTGTTTCCAAATCATTCGTTTCTAAGCGCGAAGCACCAACGACACGAATGGTTTTGAAATGGAATTACTTGGTGTCGAAATGGGTCGATCCGTCCCAGTCGGAGTTGTAGGGTAACACCCGCAGGGCCTGCAGGCGTTGACTGTAGAACTCCCGCAAAGTTCTTTGTACCCGGGCCCTCACCAGCCCGTGCCAAAGACTGTCGCACAGGAGCCAGTCCTGCGCACGAAAGGCAGCCAACCATTCATGCCAGCGGTCCAGGGCGTTGTGCTGATCGGCGTCCAGCGTCCCCGCCTCGCCCACCGGGCAGTAGATCGCGACGGCTTGCTCCTTGCCTTTGACACGCACACGGTCCAGCTCCTGCCATGCAAAACCTTGTGCCTGTGCGCGGGTGCTTTCGCTCGCGACGATTTCCACGCCATAGACTTTGCACAACCCCTCCAGACGGGAGCCCAAATTGACGGCATCGCCGATCACGGTGTAGCTGCGGCGGATGTCCGATCCCATGTCGCCCACACACATGGGCCCGGTGTTCAGCCCGATCCCGATGCCGATCTCGGGCAGCCCGCGTGCACGGTGCTCGGCATTGAGGGCATGCACACTGTGCGCCATACCCAGAGCGGCCCGCACTGCCAGGGTGGCGTGTTCGGGGGTCGCCACGGGGGCCCCCCAGAAAGCCATCACGCAGTCACCCATGTATTTGTCGATGGTACCGCGCTGCTGGCGAATGACCTGCGTCAGCCGCGTGAAGATCTCGTTGAGCAAGGCCTGCAGTTGCACCGGTTCCATGCGCTCGGACATGGCCGTAAAACCACGCATGTCACAGAACATGACCGTGAGTTCCCGGCTGGCGGCCTGCATGCTGTATCGCTCGGGTTCGCGCACCATCTCGTTCACCAGCTCCGGTGGGACGTAGGTACCAAACAAATGCGCCAGCCCGCGCTTGGCACGACCTTCCACAAAATAGCCGTAGCTCATGTTCAGCGCAAAGGCCAGCAGCACCAGCGCCAGCACAGCCGCCAGCGGCATGGCCAGGGCGTGCGCCTGGTACAGCCAGAGGTTGAGCCCCGCCAGCCCCCCCAACAGGCCCAGACTCAAGACCACTGCGGCTCCCGCACCCAGCATCGGCAGCACCACGGCAAGCAGAACGCCCGTGCAGACGATCTGCAGTACGTCAAACCCCGGTGCGTAGTCCGGCTGCACCGGGGTTCGCCCATCCAGGAAGCCAGAAATCATGTTGGCATGGGCCTCCACGCCAGGATAGGCCCCGCCGACCGGCGTAGCGCGCAGGTCCTGCAGACCCGGTGCGGTGGTACCGACCAACACGATCCGGCCCTCCAGGCTGGCTGGCGGAAGACGGCCTTCCAGGATATCGGCCGCAGCGATGTAACGAAACGATCCACCGTTCGGCCCACCCAGCCCCCGGAAAGGCACGAGGGTTGCAAGATGCCGGTCGACCGGCAACAGCATGGAGCGGCCATCCTGGTGCAGTTCAATGCCCTGCACCGCAGGCAGGGCGGCCCGATCGCTACCAGGCGCGTAGCCCGGACGCACTTCCGGCATACCCAGCATCATGCGGAATACGGCCAGGGCCAGGGATTCGTAGTATTGCCCATGGTATTCGGCCAGCAGCGGAAGTGCGCGGACCACCCCGTCGTCGTCGGTCATCGTATTGAAGAACCCGGCCACAGGCACGGCTTGCGCCAATTGCGTGATGTTGCTGCCATAGCCATCCCAGACGGTGGACGGCAGGCGCCTGCCCTGCAACTGGGCCGCACTGAGTACGGGCGCGGGCAGCGCGCCATGGGCCTGACCACCACGATCGCTGGTGAAGTAATACCCCAGCACAGCATTCTGGTCCTGCAGCGCAGCTGCGAACTGGGCATCAAAATCCAGTGACGGAGCGAGGCGTGCAAGCGCCGCCACAAAAGCCTCTTGCTTGCCCAGCGCACCTGCTGCAAGGCTTTGCAGGCTGGCCAGCCCCGAACTGCCGTCGGGTTCGGCAAAGACCACGTCGAAACCCACCACGGCGGCCTGCTGGCGGCCCAAAATCTCCTGGGCAAAGCGCGCCAGCCGGTCGCGGCCCCAAGGCCATTGCCCGACCCGGGCCAGGCTGTCTTCGTCGATGTCTACGATGACGATGCGATCGTCCAGCGTGCGCGGCATGGTGGCACGCAATCGGGCATCGTAGATCAGGTGGTCAAGCCGGTCGAACACCGGCAGCCGCAGCGTCTCCGTGGCGTGCAACAAAGCCAGCAACAGCGGCAGCGCCACGACCGCCATGCGCAGCCAGCGTCGGCGCAAAACGGCGGCAACCCCAGCGTAGTGCTTTACTCTCATTGGCTGCCGAACCTGGGCTGCGCATGACAGTGCCTGGCGCTGCTGCCCGGCGCCGTCAGCTCTGCATGAACTGCATTTCTGTACCGGCCAACTCCAACTTGTCGCCCGCATGCAAAGGCACGGGGGCATTGCCGATGCGTGCACCGTTGAGCATGGGGTTGTCGGGGCCCTCCACATGCGCCAGCACGAAGCCCTGGTGGCGTCGCGTAATGGAGGCTACTGCCACGCCCGGCTTGCCGATGGTGGTGACGACCTTGGTCAAGGCCACTTCACGCCCGGCCGCCGCACCGGAGAGCACACGGATCACGGCCGTTACAGGCGCTGCCGTGGCGGCGGGCGCCGCTGCCGGGCGCGGGGGCACCGGTGGCGGCACCATGCCGGGCTTGAAAAGCATGGTTTTCTCAAACCCGTTGCTTTCGTCCTCGTTGAGGAAACGGATCTTGTACTTGCCGACCTCGACGGTATCCCCGTTGCGCAACTCCTGGCGCTTGACTGCCTTGCCGTTGACATAGGTGCCGTTGGTGCTGCCCAGGTCTTCCGCCTCTACGCCGCGTTCATTCATGTGGAAAGCGACATGCTCACCGCTGACCGCCAGGTTGTCGATCACGATGTCGTTGTAGGGACGGCGCCCGAGCACGGTGCGCTCCTTGGCAAGTTCCACCTCTTTGATGACAACACCGTCGATCGACACGATCATTTTGGGCATGACCAACTCCTGATTTTGTTTTGCATGTGAAATGAAGTAGGGGCTAAGCCGTACGCATCAGCCGAGACATGAAACCCCGTTTATTCTCTTGCGGACCCGCCTGCACCAGCACCACACTGATGTTGTCCCGGCCGCCATTGGCGTTGGCGGCCTCGATGAGGCGACGCGCCTTGTCCTCCAGTGGCAGGACGGCGGTGGCCAGCGTGGTCAGGTCCTCGTGGGACACCATTTCGCTCAGCCCGTCGGAACACATCAGATACAGATCCTGCGGCTCCACCTTGAATTCGTTGATCTCGATGAGCACATCATCTTCCACCCCCAGGGCGCGCGTCACCAGATTGCGGCTGGATGACAGCGCAGCCTGCTGCGGCGTGATCAGTCCGGCATCGATCTGCTCCTGCAGCCAGGAGTGGTCCCGCGTGATCTGCTCAAGCCGCCCCCCGCGCAAACGGTAGCACCGCGAGTCACCAATGTGCCCCAGCATCAGGCGGCTGCCCTGGAATATGCCCACCACCAAGGTGGTCCCCATGCCGGCATACTGCGGATTGGCCTCGGCTGCGCCCAGAATGGCCTGGTTGGCATTGCCCACGCAGATCTCGATGGCGCGGCGCAAATCGAAGGCCTTGAGATGCTGGCCTGCCTCGGCCAGCCAGCGTCCCATTTCGGTACGGATGAAGGTGGTGGCCATGCCGCTGGCCACTTCGCCTGCGTTGTAACCGCCCATGCCATCGGCCAGCAAGGCCAGTTGGGCCTGTGCATCGATCGCCACGGCATCTTCGTTGTTGGCACGCACACGGCCGGGGTCTGTGCGCGCGAAAAACTCATATTCGAGTTTGACTGCCGTCATTGCGCACCCGGCTCTGAAGCAGAAACAGGGGCCCGCGCAGCAGGAATGTCCATTACAGTTTCTTGAAAAGCCGCCATGTTGTGCTCTTGGTGATTGCTGCGCGCATCATAGACGAGCGACTGCGGCTCTGGTGCGGTGGCGACAGCCTGCGGGTGGGTGTTTTCCACATTCCGCAGATCGGCGGCAAACTGGCGCCCTGTCTGGTAGCGCTCGCGGGGGTCTTTGCGCAACGCCGTCGCCACGATGTGGGCCAGACCATCGGGCAGTTCCGGGCGCAGGGTACGCACATCAGGAGCCGTCTGGTGGGCGATGTTGTGCATCAGCGCACTCATCGAATCCCCACGCAGCGGCAGGCTGCCCGTCAGCAACTGGAACAAGGTCACCCCCAGCGCATAGAGATCGCAACGACCGTCGACCTTGTTTCCTGCCAGTTGCTCGGGTGCCATGAAACTGGGCGTTCCAAGCACAAGGCCGGTGCGCGTCTTGCTGCTGTCGGTGATGCGGGCAATGCCGAAATCGGACACCTTGACTGCATCTGCGGCGGCATCAAACATGATGTTGGCAGGCTTGATATCCCGGTGCACCACGTTTTGCCGGTGCGCATAGTCCAACGCGTCCGCCACACGCGCCACGATCGAGACAACCTGCGCTACCGGCAAGAGGTGCCCTGGTTTTGCGGCGCCCGCCAGATCCTGGCCCTTGAGCAGTTCCATGGCGATCCAGGCCAGACCATGCTCGTCGCCGGCATCGTAGATGGTGACGATGTTCTGGTGCTGCAGCCGTCCGGCCGACTCTGCCTCACGAAAGAATCGTTCACGTGCGTCCACCAGTGCTGCACCATCGAATTCCTGCCCCAGCGCAAGTGTCTTGATGGCCACCACACGGCCAATCTTGGGATCACGCCCCTGGTACACCACCCCCATGGCACCGCGGCCCAGCTCCTTCTCGACCTGGTAGCGGCCCAGCAGTGCAGGCTGCGTTCCCGTGGGCACTTCCATGGCATTGGCGGACTCTGCGCTGGAAGCCACTTCCGCCAGATGGCGGGCACGCTTGCGGCGTTTGCGGGCCTGCTCGTGGCCTTTGTTCTGCCGCAGGATGTGTTCATAGACCATCCGCGCCTTGGTGTACTGGTGCTTCTGCTCGAAATCCTGGGCCAGGTGCATCAGGTTGGCGTGCAGTTCGGGACTGGACGGCACACGCCGCAGGCGTTCGAACGCCATGTCGAGCTGCCCCTGGCCTTGCAGCGCCAGGCCCATCATGCGGTCCGGCTCCTGCGCGCCCTGGTCCATGGACCGTGGTGCCCTGGACCATTCCGCCCTCCGGAGTACCAGGTGCACTACCAGACCCGCCAGCAAACCGAGCGCAGGCAGCACCAGATGCAGCCATTGCCCTCGCTGCTGCAACCAGACCCACTGCAACGCCAGCAAGGCAACCGCCAGGACCACGGATGCGGCAACCCCCTGCGGCACCCGCCAATGCGGCAGGACGACAGCCCCAAAAAACAGGACCGCCACCAACCCACCCCACATCACGGCCCCACCCCAGGCTGGCTCGGTATAGAGGTGTCCCTGCCGGATGCTGGACACTTGGTGCGCCAGGAGTTCGACCGGTGCGAGCTGCCCGCCGCCCGGCACGCGCAACAGGGGTTGGATGCGGGGCGCCGTGGCACCAACCAGAACAATCTTGTCCCGCCATTGCGCCGCTGGAACCTTGCCCTGGAGCACATCCTGAAAAGAAAACACCGGAAACGGCGGCGCACCGTCCTGGTTCCGATAGATCTGCGGGCGCAGCAGGGCTGGACTTCCGCTTGGCAACAGCAGCCCCCCCAAGCGCAGGGCATGGCCATCCACCGGTTTGACCTGCGCCGCCCCCAGGTGCAGGCTGTGCATGGCCGTCAGCAACGCCAAGGAGGGCACCGCTGCACCATCGAGACCCAAGAGCAAGGATGCCTGGCGAACGATGCCATCCACCCCCTCGGACCCGGTCTGCATGTGCCCGATGCCTGCAGCTGCCTGCCCGAACAACGCCAGCGGCTGGGCGCCTGCACTGGCGGGCAGCACAAAACCCGCGCCCAGATCGGGCAAGGCACTGCGGTGGACGTAGGAAGGCAAAGTGCGTCCCCCGGCAGCGGCTCCGGAAGGCGCCAGCAATTGCGTGGGCAGCAGCACATTACCTGCGTTGCGCAAGCTGATGGCCAGCCGCGCATCAGCGTCCAGCGCCGCATCGGCTTCGTCCAGCGCACGGCCCACCTGCTCCTTCAGAACCGCTGCCTCGGGCGGTGCAGTGCGCAACAAGCCACGGATTTTCTGGAAGAAGGGCTGTGCCAGGTTGGACTGCGGTGCATCGAGCGGTGTGGCCAGCACAATGGTCTTGGCCCCCGCAGAGGACAGCCGGTCTACCAGTTGCGCCGAAGTATCGCGGGGCCAGGGCCAGGCCCCCATGCGGTCCAGACTGGCCTCATCCATGGCAACGACCACGATTTCGTCCAGCGGTACATGTGCCGCGCGGGAGCTTGCTGCGTCGTACAGATGGCGATCCAGGCTCTGCACCGCGTCGGTGCCGTAATACAGGGTAGCCATGACCAGCGCCAGCACGAGCGCCCATGCTCCATGCCACCCTGTCAACCGCTGACCCTGCGTGAAACGCCCCACGTGCCTGTGCCCCTGTATTGGTATGGATAAGTCGCAAGCAAGAATTGCGCCGCTTCGTGCTCGAATCCCCTCCAGTCAACATCGCGACGGCCCCGGCGCTTGCGTCCGCATCAGGCCACAAAATGCCATTTTTGTCACTGCAGAAGCAAAAAACGCCAGCGACAAGCGTCGCTGGCGTTTTTGGCAGGAAGGGCGCAGCGCGCCCTGGCTCAGAGCTGTGCCTTGAGCAGCTTGCCCAGTTCCGAAGGGTTGCGAGTAATGATAAAGCCCGACTCTTCCATGATGGCGAGCTTGGCGTCCGCCGTGTCGGCCCCGCCCGAAATCAGCGCACCCGCATGGCCCATGCGCTTGCCGGGAGGCGCGGTCACGCCCGCGATGAAGCCCACGATGGGCTTCTTCATGTTGGCCTTGCACCACAGGGCGGCTTCCGCTTCGTCCGGGCCGCCGATTTCGCCGATCATGATGACAGCGTCAGTGTCCGGGTCCTCGTTGAAGGCCTTCATCACATCAATGTGCTTGAGGCCATTGATAGGGTCGCCACCAATGCCCACAGCGGTGGACTGGCCCAGACCCACTTCGGTCAGCATGGCCACGGCTTCATACGTCAGCGTGCCAGAACGGCTCACCACGCCGATGCGGCCCTTGCGGTGGATGTGGCCGGGCATGATGCCGATCTTGATTTCGTCGGGCGTGATGATGCCGGGGCAGTTGGGGCCCAGCAGCAGCGTCTTCTTGCCGCCAGCGGCTTCCTTGGCCTTCATCTTGTTGCGCACTTCGAGCATGTCGCGCACCGGAATGCCTTCGGTGATGCAGATGGCCATGTCCAGGTCGGCTTCGACAGCTTCCCAGATGGCAGCGGCAGCGCCTGCCGGGGGCACATAGATCACCGAGACGGTGGCGCCGGTCTGCGATGCAGCTTCCTTGACGGAGGCGTAGATCGGGATGTTGAAGATCGACTCGCCCGCCTTCTTGGGGTTGACGCCAGCGACGAAGCAGTTCTTGCCGTTGGCGTATTCCTGGCACTTTTCCGTATGGAACTGGCCCGTCTTGCCCGTGATGCCCTGGGTGATGACCTTGGTGTCTTTGTTGATGTAGATCGACATGTGTGTTCTCCGGGCTTACTTGACGGCGGCGACGATCTTCGTCGCTGCTTCGGCCATGGTGTCGGCCGCGATGATGGGCAGACCGGATTCGGCCAGCAGTTTCTTGCCCAGCTCCTCATTCGTGCCCTTCATGCGCACGACCAGCGGCACCGACAGGTTCACGGCCTTGCAGGCGGTGATCACGCCGGTGGCAATGGTGTCGCACTTCATGATGCCGCCGAAGATGTTGACCAGAATGCCCTTGACGTTCTTGTTGGCCAGCATGATCTTGAAGGCCTCGGTCACCTTCTCGGCGGTGGCGCCGCCGCCCACATCCAGGAAGTTGGCCGGCTCGCCGCCGAACAGCTTGATGGTATCCATGGTGGCCATGGCCAGGCCGGCGCCGTTGACCAGGCAGCCGATGTTGCCGTCCAGGCTGATGTAGGCCAGGTCGAACTTGGAGGCTTCCACTTCGGCCGGATCTTCTTCGTCCAGATCGCGCAGGGCCACGATCTCGGGATGGCGGAACAGCGCGTTGGCGTCAAAGTTGAACTTCGCGTCCAGAGCCATGAGATTGCCCTTGGAGTCGCAGTTCAGCGGGTTGATTTCCACCAGCGACGCATCGGTATCCATGTAGCACTTGTAGATCTTGGAGAAGATGTCTACGGCCTGGTCAATGGAAGCGCCGCTCAATCCGATGGCTGCGGCGACCTTCTTGCTCTGTTCGGCGGTGATGCCGGTCAAGGGATCAATCATCTCGGTGACGATCTTCTCGGGCGTGGAGTGGGCCACTTCCTCGATGTCCATGCCACCTTCGCTCGAAGCGATCAGGGCCACCTTCTGCGTGGCGCGGTCAGTCACCAGGGACACATACAGTTCGTTCTTGATGTCTGCGCCGTCTTCGATGTACAGGCGGCGAACCTTCTGGCCTTCGGGGCCGGTCTGGTGCGTCTTGAGCTGCATGCCCAGGATGTCGCCAGCCAGCTTCTTGACATCGTCAATGCTCTTGGCGACCTTGACGCCGCCGCCCTTGCCACGGCCACCGGCGTGGATCTGGGCCTTGACCACCCACACGGGGCCGCCGAGCTTTTGTGCAGCTTCCACGGCTTCTTGCACCGTGAATGCGGGAATGCCACGGGGTACGGGCACACCAAAATTGCGCAAGATTTCCTTGCCTTGGTATTCGTGAATCTTCATGAGGGCTCTCTCAGGAAAGTGATTTCACCCGTCTACCATGGTTGGAATGTCTGGCGGCGGGCGTGGGACATGGCAGCCGATAAATGTATCATGTTGCGACGCACCATACCTTTTCCAAAACTTACAGAGGTATTCGCGCCCTCGCTGGCGCCCTTTGCACCACGCCTTTCATGCAGGAGCACCCCATGTCCAAAGTCTTCATTGACGGCGAAGCCGGCACCACAGGCCTGCAGATCCGCGAACGCCTGCAGGGCATGTCCGGTGTCGAGCTGTTGAGCATTGCCCCCGAACTGCGCAAGGACCCGGCCGCGAAGCGCGCCCTGGTGAGCCAGGCCGACCTGGTGGTGCTGTGCCTGCACGACGACGCCGCACGCGAAACCGTGGCACTGGTGGATGACATTGAACATTCCACGGGCCGCACCATCAAGGTCATCGACGCCAGCACCGCGCACCGCACGGCACCTGGCTGGGTGTTTGGTTTTCCGGAGCTGTGCGCGGGCCAGCTCGATGCGGTGCGCGCGGCCACCCGCGTTGCCAACCCCGGCTGCTATGCCACGGGCGCCATTGCGCTTTTGCGTCCACTGGTGGATGCGGGCCTGGTGCCCCCCGACTTTCCGGTGGCGCTGCCTTCCGTTTCAGGCTACACGGGCGGCGGCCGCCCCATGATCGAAGCCTACGAGGCCGGCAAGGCGCCGCCCTATGAGGCCTACGCGCTGGGCCTGGCGCACAAGCACATCCCGGAAATCCTGCACTACACGGGCATGACACGGCGCCCGGTGTTCATCCCTGCCGTGGGCAACTTCCCGCAGGGCATGCTGGTGCAGTTGCCGCTGCACCTGGACCTGCTGCCCGGCGCACCCCAGGCCGCCGACCTGCACGACGCACTGGCCGCCCACTACGCACGCACCAATGCACCCGAGCAATGGGTGAGGGTGCTGGCGCCCACCGACGATCTCAAGCTGGCCGCCGATACGCTGGCCGACACCAACCAGCTCGAACTGCGTGTGTTCGCCAACGAAGCCTACCGCCAGGCTGTGCTGGTGGCGCGGCTGGACAACCTGGGCAAAGGCGCCAGCGGCGCTGCGGTGCAAAACCTGAAGCTGATGCTGTCTCTGTAGGGCACGCTATTCGCTCATGTTTTGATAGCTTTCAGCGCTTGACCAATAAGCGCTGAAGGCCAAAAACACCCAAATTCCTGGGGCTGCTTCTCACCCCTCGTCTTCGTGTATCCCCTGCACGACGCGCCGCACCACGTCCGCTGAAAAACCGCGCCCCAGCAAAAACCGCATCTGCCGCGCCCGGCCCGCAGCATCCGGCGCAGACAGGCCAAACTTGCGCTGCCAAACCGCCTGCGCGCGTTGGTGCTCGGTGCCGCGCAGCTGCTCCAGCGCCTGGGCCACGGTGTCGGCGTCCAGTCCTTTGGATTGCAGCTCCTGCCGGATGCGCGCATCCCCCAGGCGCGCCGAGCGCCGGTGCAGCAGCGATGCGGCCACCCGCTCGGCGCTGATGAAGCCCTTGGCCTGCAGCTCGTCGAGCACGCGCTCGATCTCGCCGGGCTCCTGCGCGTACGGCGCCAGCTTGCGCAGCAGTTCTGCCCGGGAATGCTCACGCGCCGCCAGATAGCGCAGCGCGCGGCCCTTCAGGGAGATGGGCGGCGGTGCAGCCATCCTGCAGGGCTCAGTCGGCCTTGGCTTCGGCCTTGCGGGCGCGGCCTGCGGGAGCGGGCACCACACCGTCGATGGCTTCTGCTGCGGTGGGCGCTGCCACCGGCAACGCCGGGGGCAGCAAGGCAATGCCCAAACTCTCGCGCACCTTGTTCTCGATCTCATGCGCCAGCGAGCGGTTTTCGCGCAGGAACTCGCGGGCATTGTCACGGCCCTGGCCGATTTTCTCGCCGTTGTAGGCATACCAGGCACCCGACTTTTCCACGACGCGTGCCGTCACGCCCATGTCGATGATTTCGCCCTCGCGCGAGATACCTTCACCGAACAGGATGTCGAACTCGGCCGTCTTGAACGGCGGCGAAACCTTGTTCTTCACCACCTTGACGCGGGTCTCGTTGCCGATGGCTTCCTCCCCCTTCTTGATCGTGCCGGTGCGGCGGATATCGAGGCGCACCGAGGCGTAGAACTTGAGAGCGTTCCCGCCCGTCGTGGTCTCTGGGCTGCCGAACATCACACCGATCTTCATGCGGATCTGGTTGATGAAGATGACCATGCAGTTGGTCTTCTTGATGGTCGAAGTGAGCTTGCGCAGCGCCTGGCTCATCAGCCGCGCCTGCAGGCCGGGCAGGCTGTCGCCCATCTCGCCTTCGATTTCGGCCTTGGGCGTGAGGGCAGCCACCGAGTCGATGATGATCAGATCGACCGCGCCCGAACGCACCAGGCTGTCCACGATCTCCAGCGCCTGCTCCCCCGTGTCGGGCTGCGAGATCAGCAGGTCCTGCAGGTTCACACCCAGCTTCTGGGCGTACTGGATGTCCAGCGCATGCTCGGCGTCCACAAAGGCGCATTGGCCGCCCTGCTTCTGCATCTCGGCCACGACCTGCAGCGTGAGGGTGGTCTTGCCCGAGCTTTCCGGCCCATAGATTTCAATCACACGGCCCCGTGGCAGACCGCCCACACCCAGCGCGACATCCAGGCCCAGGGAGCCGGTGGATACCACCTGGATGTCCTCGATCACCTCACCCTCACCGAGCCGCATGATGGTGCCCTTGCCAAACTGCTTTTCGATCTGGGCCAGCGCGGCCGCCAGGGCTTTGGCTTTTTCGCCATCGGGGGGCATGCTGCGGCTGATGGGTGCGTTCATGGAAATCTCCTTGGAGGGTCAACTGGTTGGAAGAGGCCGTTCACCGTTGGACAACGTTTGAACTGGATACTTGAACAGTAGTTTAGCAAGCCAATTCTTCAAAAGATTGAATTATTTGGTCAGTTTGCCTTACTATCTCGCAATGGCCATTCACCCCACCCACCCCGTGCACGACGGCTGGCGCCAGACCCATCTGGGCCGATTGATGGGCCATGCCCTGCGACGCTTCGATGCGCGGGTATTGCAACTGATGGCGCGCAACGTGGAGGTGCCGCTGGCCCTGTCCAACCTGGCGGCACGCGACCAGGTGAGCGCAGCCCATGTGCACATCACGCGGCACCTGTCGCTGCAGGGCGACCGGCTGGTCGACCTGGCCGAGCGCGCGGGCATGTCCAAGCAGTCCATGGGCGCCCTGGTGGACCAGTGCGAGGCCTGGGGGCTGGTGCACCGCGCGGCCGACCCGCACGATGCGCGGGCCCGACGCGTGCACTTCACCTCGACAGGGCTGGCGTGGCTGGAGGCCTTTCGCGGCGCGCTGGCCCAGGCCGAAGCCGAATTGCGCGCCGAAGTGGGCGCGGACGTGGCGGCGGTGGTGGCCATTGGCCTGGAAACCTACGCCAGCGGCAGCAATCCACCGTAACCCGCACACAGCGGGTCGGCAGGCTCCTAAAATCAGGTGCATTACAAGGAGACACCCCCATGCGCATCCTCATTGCCGAAGACGACCAGGTGCTGGCCGATGGCCTTTTGCGCACGCTGCGCAGCTCGGGTGCCGTGGTGGACCATGTGGGCAACGGCAGCGAGGCCGATGCCGCGCTCCTGACGAACAACGAGTTCGATCTGCTCATTCTGGACCTGGGCTTGCCGCGCATGCACGGGCTGGAAGTGCTCAAGCGCCTGCGCAGCCGGGGCTCGGCCCTGCCGGTGCTCATTCTCACCGCGGCCGACAGCGTGGAAGAGCGCGTCAAGGGGCTCGATTTTGGTGCCGACGACTACATGGCCAAGCCGTTCAGCCTGCAGGAGCTCGAAGCCCGGGTGCGCGCCCTCACGCGCCGGGGCATGGGTGGCACGAGCAGCGCCATCAAGCACGGCCCGCTGGTATACGACCAGGCCGGGCGCGTCGCCACCATCGACGGCAAGATGGTGGAGCTGTCGGCGCGCGAACTGGGCCTGCTCGAAGTGCTGCTGCAGCGCGCCGGACGCCTGGTGAGCAAGGACCAGCTGGTCGAACGCCTGTGCGAATGGGGCGAAGAAGTGAGCAACAACGCCATCGAGGTCTACATCCACCGCCTGCGCAAAAAAATCGAGAAGGGCCCCATCCGCATCGCCACCGTGCGCGGCCTGGGCTATTGCCTGGAAAAAATCCCTGGGTGAGATGAAACACCCCCTGTGTCGCTTCGCGCCTTCCCCCTCTCCTTCGGGAGGGGAACGCACCCGGTGGCCTGGCAGAGCCAGTTCCACGGGTGCACTGGCCTGGGCCGCGCCGGTTTTGTGGGCTGTGGACGGGCACGGCAGGCGGGTTGAATACAGTAAAAATGATAGCTGCTAGCGCTTTATGCATAAGCGCTAGAGGCGAAAATGGCTTGAAACCTTGAAAATCTTCCAGCGAGAGCAGCGCTCCCTGTTCGGCGAAATCCTTGACTGGATGCTCACGCCCCTTCTGCTGCTGTGGCCGGTGAGCCTGGCGCTGACCTGGCTGGTGGCGCAGGGCATTGCCAACAAGCCCTTCGACCGCGCGCTGGAATACAACGCCCACGCACTGGCGCAGCTCGTTTCCGTGCACAAGGGCCAGCCCCAGTTCAACCTGCCCCAGCCGGCCAGCGAGATCCTGCGCGCCGATGACTCCGACACGGTGTATTACCAGGTCACCGGGCCGCGCGGCGAACTGCTCTCGGGCGAACGCGAACTGCCGTCCCCACCCGAGGACGAAATCCCCACCGTCGGCGAGGTGCGCCTGCGCGATGCCGAGCTGCGCGGGCTGGAGATCCGCATGGCCTACATCTGGGTGCGCCTGCCACTCGACGGCGCACCGCTGGCCCTGGTGCAGGTGGCCGAAACCCGCGAAAAGCGCAGCGTGCTGGCCACGGAAATCATCAAGGGCGTGATGGTGCCCCAGTTCGTCATCCTGCCGCTGGCCGTGCTGCTCGTGTGGCTGGCGCTGGCACGCGGCATCCAGCCGCTGCACCAACTCGAAGAGCGCATCCGGGCGCGCAGCCCCGACGACCTTTCCCCACTGGACCACAAGACCGTGCCGCTGGAAGTCGCACCGCTGGTCTCCTCGGTGAACGACCTGCTGACCCGCCTGAACGATTCGCTGGCGACCCAGAAGCGCTTTCTGGCCGACGCCGCGCACCAGCTCAAGACGCCGCTGGCGGGCTTGCGCATGCAGGCCGACCTGGCGCAGCGCGAGGGCACCAGCACCGAGGAACTCAAGCGCTCCCTGCTGCAGATCGGGCGCTCGAGCATCCGTGCCACACACACCGTCAACCAGTTGCTGGCGCTGGCGCGGGCCGAAAGCAGCGGTGCACAGATCGCCTTCACGCCCTGCGACCTGGCGCGCCTGACCATTGAGGTGGTGCGTGACTCGGTGCCGCGCGCACTCGACAAGGGCACCGACCTGGGCTACGACGGCGCCCAGCCCGGCGCGCCCGGCGTGCACATGCTGGGCAACCCGACGCTGCTGCACGAACTGGTGCGCAACCTGGTGGACAACGCCATCAACTACACCCCGTCGAGCGATGACAAACCCGGCGTCATCACCGCACGCGTACTGGCCGACACGTTTGGACATGTGCTGCTGCTGCAGGTGGAAGACTCGGGCCCGGGCATTCCCGAGGCCGAGCACGAACTGATCTTCCAGCCCTTCTACCGCGCCCTGGGTACCGATGCCGACGGCTCGGGCCTGGGCCTGCCCATCGTGCAGGAAATTGCGCGCCAGCACGGCGCCGAGATCATGGTGGAAGACGCCCATCCAGGCCAGCCAACCCCTGGCGTGCGTTTCACGGTGCGGTTCCCCGCATTGGCCGACGCGCCGGCGCCAACCACATCAAGGGCCTGACGACCAGGCTCCGTGCTTGACAGGTACTCAGTTGCAGGGCCGCAGGGCCTTGCCGGCCATCGGCGCGCGCAGCGCCTCAACCTGGGCGCGCAAGGCGCTGTCGGCCGCAGGCAGGCGCAGCATGTAGCCAGGGGCATCGGTACGCTCCTGCACCACGCGGGCCGTGCGCACGCCCTTGGCAGCCAGGTTGTTCAGGCCACGCTGCGCGGCCTCTTCGGTGGAAAAACGGCCGAGCGACAGACCGGGCTCCAGCGACGCGCTGGCCGGGCGGTCGTAGGGAATGTTCATCTCGCGCAGTTCGGCGCGTTTCTTGGCCAGCGCATCGGCGTCGGCAAAGCGCCCCATGTACACCATCCAGCGGCCAGCGATGGTCGTGCGCTCCAGCGTCCAGGAGCCCGGGGGCAGGCTGGCCACGGCGCGGCGCAGGGTGGCGGCCTGCTCTTCGTCGAACACCCCGGCCTGCAGGCATTCGCCCGCCTGCGGAGCCGCCGCCACGGGGGCGTCAGCAGGCGAGGATGCCGGTGCCGAGGCGGGCTGCTGCGCCGCCCCATTGGGCACTGGGGGCACGGCGGCAGTGGGCTGCGTTTTGCTGCCCACCACGCGCAGCACTTCGGGGCGGATCTGCTGCGCCAGGCGCTGCGGCTCAGACTGTGAAGCGGGGGCCAGCCCCCATTCCAGCAGCAGGCCCTGCGACCAGGCGTAGTAGCCCGCGTTGGCCAGCAGCAGGACGAGCACAAAAAAACGCAGCATGGGTGTGGTAGAGAAAGGTCAGGGCATGGTTGCGGCCACGGGCCGCACGCTGATCTCGGAACTGGTCACGGGCAGCATGCCGCCCGCAGTATGCACGAGCAGGGCGCCATCCTCGCCCACACCGTGCGCGGTGCCGCTGCGGCCGTCGCTCAGTTGCACGCTGCGGCCCTGCAGCACGTCGCGCAAGGCAAAGCGCGGCTGCATGGGCGCAAAGCCGTAAGCGGCAAACGACTGCAGCATGCCCACCAGGGGCGCCACGATGCGCAGCAGGGCGGTGGGGGCATCGAGCTGCACATCCACCTCCTGCAGGCCGCCGGGCGGCAGCGACATGCCCGCGCCGTCGTGCGCACGCACGTTCAGGCCCACGCCGACCACCACATACCGGCCGGGCGCTGCAGGCGCTCCCGGGGCAGACTGCGGCGCGACGAAACTGGCCGTCTCCACCAGGATGCCCCCCAGCTTGCGGTCGCCCCGCACACCGCCCAACCACAGGTCGTTGGGCCATTTCAGGCCGATGCGCGGCAGGGCACTGCCGGGCGGCGGCAGCGTGGGCTGCAGGCTTTCGGCCACGCTCACCCCCACGGCCAGCGACAGGCCCGACCAGTCGGCAGGCGCCAGCGGCAGGCCCAGCGAGAAGGTCAGCGAATCCCCGGCCTGGCTGTGCCACGCCCGGCCCTGGCGCCCACGGCCCGCCGTTTGCTGCTCGGCCACCAGCAGCACGGGGTCGCAGCGGCCCGCGCGGGCGCGGCGCATCAGTTCGGTGTTGGTCGAATCCACGCTGGGCAGCAGCTCGGCGGTAAAGCCGGGCAGCAGCGGCGCAACCGCTTCCCAGACAGCCTCCAGGGGCCAGCGCAGCGGCGCTGTCATGGCTTGGTGCCCCGCTTTTTGCCGGGCGCTGCGGCCTTGGCACGGGCCTCGGGTGCCACCCAGCCACGCTTGGGCGCCAGCAGGGTGCCCCGGCAGGCTGCAGCCCCGCACCAGCAGGGGTATTCGGCCTTGAGCTTGGGGGTGTAGCGCTCGTCGATGATGAGGCCGTAGTCGTAGTTGATTTCCTCGCCCGCAGCAATGTTGCGCAGCGCGGTGATGAAAATGCGGCCGTCCACCTCATCGGCAAAACAGTTGGGGTCGCAGCTGTGGTTGATCCAGCGCGCCGAGTTGCCACCGAACTTCGCGTCGATCACGCGGTCATCGTCCACATGAAAATAAAACGTGTGGTTGGGCTGCAGCGGGTCGTGCGGGTGGCGGTCCTGCGCCTCTTGCCAGCCGATGACCTCGCCCGTGTATTCGATCAGCACCTCGCCCTCGGCAATGGGTTGCACGGCAAACACCCCCTTGCCATGCACGCCGGAGCGACGAATCTGGATACGGCGGCCCGTGGCCGCAGGGGTTGCAGTGCGAGGCATGGCAAAACTCTGTTAACTTGATAGTGCACACATGCGCGTGCGCGTGCATGCGCGTGTGAGGCACAGATTGTAGAAGCGCCCGGGGGCAGGCCCCCGGCGCAGCCAGCATGGCGAGACCCAAAAATGACCAAAACACTGGTAATTGCAGAAAAACCCTCCGTTGCACAGGACATCGTGCGCGCCCTCACCCCGGTAGCGGGCAAGTTCGACAAGCACGACGAGCATTTCGAGAACGACCGCTACGTGGTCACCAGCGCGGTGGGCCATCTGGTGGAGATCCAGGCGCCGGAGGAATTCGACGTCAAACGCGGCAAGTGGAGCTTTGCCCACCTGCCGGTGATTCCGCCGTATTTCGACCTCAAGCCGGTGGACAAGACCAAGACGCGCCTGAACGCCGTCGTCAAACAGGCCCGGCGCAAAGATGTGACCGAGATCATCAACGCCTGCGACGCGGGCCGCGAGGGGGAACTGATCTTCCGCCTGATCGAGCAATACGCGGGCGGCAGCAAGGCGGGCAAGCCCGTGCCCCTGGGCAAGCCGGTCAAGCGCCTGTGGCTGCAAAGCATGACACCGCAGGCCATCCGCGAAGGCTTTGACGCACTGCGCACCGAGCAGCAGATGGCGGGCCTGGCCCATGCCGCGCGCAGCCGCTCCGAGGCCGACTGGCTGGTGGGCATCAACGGCACGCGCGCCATGACGGCGTTCAATTCACGCGACGGCGGTTTTTTCCTGACCACCGTGGGCCGCGTGCAGACGCCCACGCTGTCGCTGGTGGTGGAGCGCGAGGAAAAGATCCGCAAGTTCGTGAGCCGCGACTACTGGGAAATCCACGCCACCTTTGGCGCGCAGGCCGGTGAATACCCCGCCAAGTGGTTCGACCCGAAGTGGAAGAAGGGCGAAGATGCCGAGGCCAAGGCCGACCGCGTGTGGTCTGCCGCAGAAGCCCAGGCGATCGCCAACGCCGTGCGCGGCAAGCAGGCCACGGTCACCGAAGAAAGCAAGCCCACCACGCAGGCGTCGCCCCTGCTGTTTGACCTGACCAGCCTGCAGCGCGAAGCCAACGGAAAATTCGGCTTCAGCGCCAAGACCACGCTGGCGCTGGCGCAAAGCCTGTACGAGCGCCACAAGGCCCTGACCTACCCACGAACCGACGCGCGCGCGCTGCCCGAAGACTATCTTCCCGTGGCGCGCGACACCTTCGGCATGCTGGCCACCAGCGGCATGCGCCACCTGGCGCCCTTCGCCCAGCAGGCACTCGACGGCAACTACGTCAAGCCCACCAAACGCATCTTCGACAACAGCAAGGTGAGTGATCACTTCGCCATCATCCCCACGCTGCAGGCCCCGTCGGGTCTTTCCGAGGCCGAACAAAAGCTGTACGACCTGGTCGTGCGCCGCTTCATGGCGGTGTTCTTCCCGAGTGCCGAATACACCGTGACGACGCGTATCTCCACGGTGGCGCCCCATAGCTTCAAGACCGAAGGCAAGGTGCTGGTGCGCCCCGGCTGGCTGGCCATCTACGGCAAGGAAGCGGCCGACGAGGTGGAAGGCGGCAAGGACGGCGACAAGGGCCAGAACCTGGTACCCGTGAAGCCCGGCGAAAGCGTCAACACCCTGGCCGTGGACCCCAAGGGCCTCAAGACCAAGCCGCCCGCGCGCTACTCCGAAGCCACGCTGCTCGGCGCCATGGAAAGCGCGGGCAAGCAGATCGACGACGAAGAGCTGCGCAGCGCCATGCAGGAAAAAGGCCTGGGCACCCCCGCCACGCGCGCAGCCACCATCGAAGGCCTGCTGACCGAAAAATACATGCTGCGCGAGGGCCGCGAGATCATCCCCACGGCCAAGGCCTTCCAGCTGATGACGCTCTTGCGCGGGCTGGGGGTCGAAGAACTCTCGCGCGCCGACCTGACCGGCGAGTGGGAGTTCAAGCTCTCGCAGATGGAGAAGGGCCTGCTCAGCCGCGAAGACTTCATGGCCGGCATTGCCGCCATGACCGAGCGCATGGTCAAGAAGGCCAAGGAATACGACCGCGACACCATTCCCGGCGACTACGCCACGCTCGAATCACCCTGCCCCAACTGCGGCGGTGTGGTCAAGGAAAACTACCGCCGCTTTGCCTGCGTGGGCAAGCCGGGCGCCGAGCCGTGCGGCTTCAGCTTTGGCAAATCGCCCGCAGGCCGCACGTTCGAGACAGCCGAGGCCAACGCCCTGCTGCGCGACAGGAAGATTGGCCCGCTGGAGGGCTTCCGCTCCAAGGCGGGCTGGCCGTTCACATCCGAGATCGTCATCAAGTACGACGACGAGGCGCACAACTACAAGCTCGAATTCGACTTTGGCGACGACAAAAAAGGCGAGGAATCGGGCGAGCTGGTGGAGTTCGAAGACGCCGCCCTCGGCCCCTGCCCCATCTGTGGATCGGAAGTGCATGAGCACGGCAGCAACTACGTTTGCAGCAAGGCTGTGCCCACGGCTGCCCAGCCCACGCCCAGTTGCACCTTCAAGAGCGGCAAGATCATCCTGCAGCAGCCCGTGGAGCGCGAGCAGATGACCAAGCTGCTGGCCACGGGCAAGACCGACCTGCTCGACAAGTTTGTGAGCATGCGCACCCGCCGCGCCTTCAAGGCGCACCTGGCGTGGGACAAGGAGGCGGGCAAGGTCAACTTCGAATTTGCGCCTTCCAAGTTCCCGCCACGCCCCGGTGCAACTACAAAAACAGGAGCTGCCAGCGTAGGTAGGACAAGCGCTGCAGCCAAAAAAACCGCAAAACCTGCTGCCGCCAAGAAAGCCCCCGCCAGCAAAACAACGGCCGCCAAGGCACCGCGCAAACCCGCCGCAGGCAAGGCCCCCAGCGCAGCCCTCGCCGCCGTGATTGGCAACGACCCCGTGGCCCGGCCCGAGGCCGTCAAGAAGATGTGGGAATACATCAAGGCCCACAACCTGCAAGACCCCAAGGACAAGCGCACCATCGTTGCCGACGACAAGCTGCGCGCCGTGTTTGGCAAGGACAGCGCGGGCATGTTCGAGCTGGCGGGCATTCTGGGCAATCACCTGGGCTGACCGGTAGCCTATGCGCAGCCGCAGAGAACGCGCCATCCTTGCCGCCCTGGCAGCGGCCCTGGTGGCCGCTGCGGCGGCCGCTTGGTGGACGGCCGACCAGTGGTGGCCGCAGGCCGGGCCCTGGACTGAACAGGCCTGGAAAAGAATCACCCGCCCCGGAGCCGACACCCTGCCGCCCACGATGAAACGCCCGGCGCAGGCGCAGCCAGCCCAACCCGGCGCCTCGGAACCGGCGCGCCCGCCGTCGCGCAAATGCCGGAAAGACGGCCGCACCACCTACACCGACCAGCCCTGCCCCCAGGGCAGCCAGGAGCTGCCGGTGGAGGGCACCGTCACCACGCTGGCGCACTGACTTGCGGCCACCCAGGGCACACACCAGGCCCCCGATACCCGCGTGACACGGACTGTCACCCGCATGGGCTAAGCTGGGTCATCGCGCATCCGCACTCTTCGCACCGTACCCACCCACTGGCCATGCAACAGCAGCAACCCCCTACGCCTTCCACCCACCCCGCCCGCTCCTTGCCCCTGGCCGGTGCCAGCAACTTCCGTGACCTGGGCGGCTACCAGGGCCTGGGCGGCCAGACGCTGCGCTGGCGGCGCCTGTTCCGCTCGGACCACCTGGCGGCCCTGACCCCGGACGACCAAGCACGGCTGCAGGCGCTGGGCATTGCGCGCGCGATCGACTTCCGGGGCGCCAGCGAACGCGCCGCCCAGGCCTATGCGCTGCCCGGCGTGGCCTACCACCCGCTCACCATCGAGCCCACCGTCATCCACCGTGCGCTGGCCCTGCAGCAGCAAGGCCACACGCTGACCGCGCAGGACGCCGTGGGGCTGATGCAGGAAACCTACCGGGGCTTTGTGCACGACAACGCACCGCGCTTTGCCGAAATGTTCCGCCTGCTGCTGGACAGCGACAGCCCCATCGTCTTCCACTGCACGGCGGGCAAGGACCGCACCGGTTTTGCGGCTGCGCTCATCCTGCTGGCGCTGGGCGTGCCGCGCGCCACGGTCATGGAGGACTACCTGCTCACCAACGGCCTCTACCGCCGCCCCGAAGGCCTGGCCAGCCTGGCGCCCTCCGAGGTGCTGACCGTGCTGTGGCGCGTGCAGGAAGACTTCCTCGATGCCGCGCTGCACCGCGTGGATGCCGACTATGGCGGCATCGACACCTACCTGGTGGATGTGCTGGGGCTGGACACCGCCGCCCGCAAAGAGCTGGCACAGCGCTACCTGCAAGCCTTGTAACCCCGGGTTGCACGCCCCCTGCGGTGCGCGACAGCCACCAGGAAAAGAGGTATACCTGCACCCTCCACACCGCAGGAGAGTCCCCATGCAAGTCCAGCCCTACCTGTTCTTTGACGGCCGCTGCGAAGAGGCGCTGACCTTCTACAGCCAAGCCCTGGGCGCCCAGGTCACCGCACTGATGCGCTACCGGGAAAGCCCCGAGCCGCCACCGCCCGACAACACCATGGCGGGAGACAAGATCATGCACGCCAACCTGCAGATCGGCGAGACGCAGATCATGGCCTCGGACGGACAGCGCCCGGGCGAAGGTCTGTTCAAAGGCTTCTCGCTCTCGATCACCACCGCCACCGACGCCCAAGCCCGGCGCCTGTTCGATGCCCTGGCCGACGGCGGCCACATCCAGATGCCCTTCGGTCCGACGTTTTTTGCCACCGCGTTTGGCATGGTGGCCGACCGCTTTGGCGTGGGCTGGATGGTGATCGTGCCCCGGTAGACCCTCTATCGAGGCAGTTTATCTAAGCATAATGCTATTATTTTAATAGCTATTAGCGCTTTATAAATAAGCGCTACAGCCCATTTTTACTTAAATTTTTGTCTCATTCGGGACTTCAACCCCGAACACCTTCCGGCCCCCCGCCACAAACGCCCACTGCGCACCAGCGTATGGGGTATTCCTCGTACAGCACGGCCAGCCGGTCCTGCCAAGCCCGCCACTGCGCCAGCAGCACACAACGGCCAAGGGCCGTGGCAGGGGCAATCAAGTGAATTCTCCAGAAACGTCCTACGGCTTCCGGCCCCAACGCACCACGCGGACTGCTCCGGTGTCTGCCTTGCCGCTGGATGGCTCCAGCACGCCAGCAGTGGACGTTTTGTCAAGTCGACACGATGCGCTGTGGACAAGGCCGCGAGGGACAACCGCAGCCCTGCCCGGAACAATGGGCCCCATCAACGCACACCCCCTTTGCACGCCAACAACTACCCGCCGCGCCATGTCCCAGAACACCCATACCCTGCACCTCTTCTTTCAAGACCCCATCAAGCTCAAACTGGGCCAACTGGTCTACCAGTACCTGGCGACGGGCCATACCGAACAGGCTCAGCGCTGGGCCGACAAGCTCGGCGACGCCGACCTGGAGGCGCTGTGGGATGCACAGTGGTTCAACCAGGAGGTGTTTGCCAGGCCCGACCACCTGACGCTGCGCTTTGACACCGGCACGAGCGACGACCTGCCGTTGCACGCACTGGAAACCCTGTTTGCCCACGGCCTGCAGGCGGCCGTGCTGGAGGTGTTCTATGACCAGGTGGGCGAGACCGAGCGCATGCATTTCGACGCCGGGCAATGGGTGTCACGCCAGGCGTTCATCCAGAAAAATCCGCAGTGGCTCCCCGTGGTGGAGCCCCAGGCCGGGCGCAACGAAGCAGGCGATGCCAGCGAGGGCGATGAGGACGCAGACCACGGCTGCTCCAAAGACCCGGCCAAGCCCCTCTCCATCACCCAACTGCGCAAGCAGGAGGCACAGCGCAAGCGCGAGGCCCAGGAAGCCGTGGAGGCCTTTGTCGGCCTGGCCCAGGCCATGGGCAAAAGCGGCACCTCGCCGGTGCAGGGGCTGATTGCGGTGCTGCTGCTGCGCGCCGGGCTCAAAGGGTTGCTGCAGGCGTTCGTCTTTACGGTACTCGCGGTGCTGCTGTTCAAGGGCTTCTGGCTCTGGCTGGGCCTGGGGCTGGTGCTGGCGGTGGTGCTGCCGCTGTACTACATGCTCAGCGAATACAAGACCCTCAAGGGGGACAACGACGACAGCGATGCGGATGGCGATGGCAGCGACGACGGCGGCCCGGCCACCGTCATGGCCAGCCATTGAACCCGGAGGTAGGCACCATGCTGACGCAAATCGAATGGTGGGGCGGGCTGATCTTTGTGGTGGGCGCGCTGACCTACCGGATGGTGATGGGCGCGCTGGAGACAGAGGACGAAGGCATCCTCTGGTACCGGCTGCAGATGCACGCGTTCTACCTGCTGCCCGCAGTGGTTCTGGCGGGTTACTTCTATCCGCTGGAGCGCATGGCACTGCAGTACGCCTACCTGGCCGTGCTGGGGGCATCGCTGGTGATGGTGCTGGTGATGCTGGCGCAGGAGCTGATGGGCGACACCAGCGAGGACGAGGCCACCCCCGCAGAAGCCCCTGAAGCCTTGGGAGAAGCAACGAAACCGGTCGCCGATACCGAAGCGTCTGACGGGTGGGCGTCTGTGCTGGGCGCTGTGGTGCTGTACAGCCCGGTGCTCGTGGCTTGCGGGCTGGGTTGCGCCAAGGCGTGGCCCATGGTGCAGGGGCTGGTGTAGCAGGCCGCAGGCTTTCTGCAGCCCATTGCCAGCCTTCCGGCCGCCAGGGGCTCTGACACAGATGACAATCCGTGCCAGCCCACCTCCCCATTTTTCTGTCTGAACCGCTCTCGGGGCGCTGGCACCCTTGCACCGCCCCCCCCCACTCCACCGCCCATGGCCACCGATTCCTTTGCCGACCTGCTGTCGATCTACATGCGCCGCATCCGCGCCAGCGCCTCGGGCGTGGCCACCGAGATTGGCCTGAGCCGCGAGGCGGTGAACAACTGGCGCAACGGCGTGTCGGCGCCCAACCCGCGCTCGCGCGACCGCGTGGTGGCCTGCACGCGCTACCTGCGCCTCACAGAAAGCGAGGCCAACCGCTTGCTCAGTGCCGCAGGCTTTGCGCCCGAGTTTCCGCTGCAGGCCGAGTTGGTGGGCACGCAGCCGTTTGCCGCATTTCAGGACAAGGTGTTTGCCCAGTTGGCGCAGGCCGTGCCCTACCCCATTGCACTGCTGCTGTCGCCCGCGCACTGGGGGCAGCCGCCCTTTCGGCAAGAGCTGCTGCAACGCGCCCGGGCGCAGTACGGCGAGGCCTCGGTGCTGCACATCCAGCCGCCCTACAGCGTGAGCACCGCGCAGGCCGACTACTTTGCCGCCATCGGCCGCCAGTGCGGCCTGGGCGAGGTGGCGTCCGACTACGAGTTTGAATCTGCGCTGGAGCGCCGCCTCCTGGCGGGCGAGCGCCTGTTCTGCCTGGTCAGCCGCTTCGAGCAGGGCACGCCCGCGCTGCGCGAAACCCTGGCCGGCATTTTGCGCAGCCTGAGCGAGATGCACAGCGGCCGCCTGCATCTGCTGCTGTGCGGAGGCGAGGCGCTGGCCGACCTCAAATACCGCAGTGGCGACCTCTCGCTGCTCAACATCGCGCAGGTCAACCATTGGCCCGACCCGTCGCTGGACGACCTTTTGCAACTGGCCCGCCACCGCTGGCCCGAGCACCGCTGGACCGAGCCGGTGGTATCCGAGTTGCAAGCGCTTAGCGGCGGCCACCCCGCGTTGTTTGAAGAAGGGCTGCAGTGGCTGGTGGACCAGGGGGTAGGTGAGGGCCATGCATCGTCGAGTGCACTGCGCACCCACCTGGCCAGCAGCCCGCGCCTGTGGCAAACCTTTTTGCCGCTGGCCCAGGCGCCTGCCACCCGCACGCGCTTGCAGCAACTGCTGCAGGCCGACGACCTGGGCCGCGCGCGACCCTATCTGCAGGACGACGAACTGCGCAGCCTGTTCTGGGGCAACCTCATCCATGTGCGCGGCACGGGCGATGCGGCGCGGCTGCACTGGCGCTGCGCAACCATTCGGGATGCGGGCTTGATGGTGCTGGAATCATGTTTGAGCGATTAAGCCCCTTCCTCTCCAAGGCCGTGGTGCGCGGCGTGGTCATTGCGGCGGTCACGCTGTTTGTGGCCAGTGCGCTGTTCACGCCGCAGCTCAACCCTGTCACGCGCGGCTCGTTCCTCGCGTCGGTCAATGTCGGCCCGGTGTGGGGCGAACTGGTGCAGTGGCGCATCGCGATGATCGAGGCGCGCAACGAGCTGGACGGCTGGCCCAAGGACATCCAGAAATACGCGCCGCCCATTGCCAACCCGCAATTGCGCGTCACCTCCCCACGCCCCAACGTGCTGCAGGCCGACATTGCCCACCACCCCGAGCTGGGCAAACTGGCCGGCACGCAGGTGGTGGTGGAGCTGAAACCCGGCACCCACACATGGACCTGCCGCCCCGGCAACCCGCCCATTCCCCCTGGCTACCTGCCCCTCAATTGCCTGGAGGGCGCTACCGACGACTTCGAGCCCGCCCAACCCGCGCCCGATGCCGACCCGTTCGGCTGGCTGCGCTCGCTCATCCTGTGGTGCGGCGTGATCTTTGCCGTGGGCGCCGTGGTGTGGGTGGTGCGCCACCCCATGATCGGTGCGGGCCAGTTGCGCCCCGCGCGCCTGCGCCGCACGCCCCTGGCGCGCCTGCCGCAGATCGACCGGCTGCTGCGCTGGCTGCGGCGGCTGGAGGCCACCCTGCTGGCCGCCGACATCCGCATGGTGGACTGGCGCCGCGCCGTGCTGTGCGCGCAGACCACAGGCGCCGAGCACGCCCCGGCCCTGGCGCGCGCACTGGCCGAGCGCGTGTCGGCCCGCTGCCAGCCCAGCAGCGACTGGGCGCTGCCCGGCCAGGTGTTCGAGTGGCAGTTTCCGCCCGACCTGCCCGTGTCGCTGGACCGCTGCATGGTGTTTGTGCCCACCCCCGGCATCGACGAAGCCACTGTGCTGCGCCAGCTGCGCGCCGCGCAGACCGGCAGCGATGTGCTGCTGATCCTGAGCGAGCACAGCGTGGACACCCCCTGGCCGCTGCTGCGCGCCCACGCCGACGACCGCGCCAACCTGCATGTGATGGTGGACAGCGCCAGCCAGACCGAATGGCTGATCGGCGGCGAAGCACTGCAGGTGCTGCTGCGCCTGCTGGCCGCGCAGTTGCGCATCACCCGCATCTCGCCGTACCAGACGCGCGGCGGTGTGACGCGTGAAGAACTACCTCGTGGTGGGCGGGCGCCAGCTGGGCAAAAGCAGCCTGCTCAAGGCCGTGCAGCGGCGCATGCAGGGCCACCCGCACACCGTGTGCCACTACGTATCGCTGCGCGACCACCGCCTGGCGCCGCGCATGGCGCTGCAGTTTGGCCTGGCGGCCGACACACCTCTTGAATCCATCGTGGACCACCTGCAGGCGCAGTACCAGGGCAAGCGCCTGGTGCTGCTGATCGACGAGGCCGACCTGTTCTTTCGCGACGAGTCACACAACGGCTACGCGCAGCTGTCCACGCTGCGCGCGCTCAGCGAAGAAGGCCGCTGCTGGTTCATGCTGGCGGGCTTTTGGGACTTGTATGCCACGGCTGTGCTCGACTACCAGAGCCCCCTGCGCAACTTTGGCGAGGTGCTGGCCATTGGCGGGCTGGAGCGCGCCGCCTGCCGCGAGCTGGCCACCGAGCCGCTGCGCAGGCTGCGCCTGGGCTTTGACAACGAAAAACTGGTGGACCGCCTCATCGACGCCAGCGGCCAGCGCGCCAACCTCGTCGCCATCCTGTGCCAGGAGTGCCTGGAAGCACTGGCGCCCGGCGAACGCGTCATCGAAGCCCGCCACCTCACCCAGGCCCTGGCCTCGCAGGCCGTGCAAGACGCATTGGCCGGGTGGGGGCGCCTGAGCCACGACGACGCCGCCTGCCGCCTCGACCGCATCGTCGTCTATCACACCGCCCAGGCCGGGCAGACCAGCCTGGCGGCCATGGCCCAGCTCCTGCACAGCCACGGCATCACTGCCGACGCGCAGGCGCTGCGCCAGTCGCTGGCCCGTCTGCAACTGGCCTATGTGCTGCGCAAGAAGGACGCCGAATACCGCTTTGCCATCCCGCTGCTGCAAGACCAGTTCGAGCCAGCCGAGGTGGAGCTGCTGCTACACCAGGAGCTGGCGGTGCTGGCGAAAACTGGATGACCCCCTGGGTCGCTTCGCGCCTTCCCCCTGGAAGGAGGACGCCACCCGTGCGGCGGGGCGGCCCTTGCACAGTGGCGTTGGCTCGGGCTGCGCCAGTTTTGCAGGCTTTAGGCGTCATGACTGTGGGAATTCCAGGCTTACCAACTTCGACTCCAATTTCATACTTTTATCTTCCATGGCCACTTCCTCCTCAGTCACCCTGGACGACGGCATCGGATTCGATGCCCTCATTGCCAAACTCGATCGTCTGGTGCGCGCTGGCGTGCCGCCGGACCACATCAGCGTGTCCCACGATGCCGCCGTGCAATGGGTCTGCGAGGCCCACTGGGTCTACGCCGACGGTCCGGACGACGCCTGCGCCGCCCGGCGCGTGGATGCCCAACTCGCGCTGCTGCGCCTGATGCTGGAGCATGGGGCCGACCCCAACAAGCGCAAGAACCGCAACTCCACGCCCCTGGCCGTGTGCTGCCGGCAGTTCGCCACCTATTTTCAGGAGCGCGCCCTGGAGAAGCTGGCGCTGGTGCTGGCAGCGGGCGGCGACCCGCGCCAGACCAAGGACCCCGCACTCTGCATGGCCCTGGGCTTGCGCGAAATGCGGGGCGAGATTTTTGACATGCCTTTTCGCGGCGATGCGCCCCCAGGCCATGCCGACACGGTGTACCAGGCCGTGGACATGCTGCTGCAGGCCGGTGCCGACATCGAGGCGCTGGACCACCGCAACATGTACTCGCCGCTGCTCATGGCGGCCCACATGGGCAGCGTGCCCTTGCTCCAGTTTCTGGTGGCGCGGGGCGCCAATGCGCAGGCCAGCAACCCCGACGGATCGAATCCGTTGATGTACACAGCAGGCGATGTGGACGGCCTGGCCCAAAGCCGCGCCGGTTTTTCGACCACCTGGCAGCGCACGGGTGACCCCATAGCCACCACGCGCCAGTTGCTGGACTGGGGCCTGGACCCTGCTGCCGCCAATGCACGCGGGCGCACACCGCTGCGCCTGGCCGTGAGCGCAGGCAACCTGGACGTGGCCGCCGTGCTGGCCGAGGCCTTGGCAGCCCAGGGCAAGCTGGTGGCGGCCGATGTGCGCCTGTTCCGGGGCACTGAATTCGAGGCCCGTGTTGCCGGGCTGACCCCCTCTGCGCCACCCAAAAAGCCAGCCAAAGCCAAAGCGGCGCCCGACGGCACGGCCCAGCGCGCCACCTGGGCGCGCGCCCCTGGGCTGATCGACGGCCCCACCGACTGGCAGCCCAACCAGTACCCAGACTGGCTTCGAACCTGCCTCAAGGAGGTGGCCCTGCGGCTGGGGTCGGGCGCAGACCCGCGCGTGCCGCCTGGCATGTTGTATCTGGAATACGACGATTACTTTCGCTGCCTGCGCCTGTCCCGTACCAAGTCGTACCTCAGCCGCAGCGGTGCAGTGACGTTGGAGGCGCGGGTGCTCGACTGGGCGAACATGAGCGTTGGGTTCTCTCAGCAGGAGGGCGACGCCTGGGTGCGCCGCGAGGTGATCGACTTCCCCATGGTGCCCGGCACGCCCCCGTCCACAGACACGCTGTGCGATGCCATCGGGCAGCTGTGCGCGCGCTACTTCAACACACAGGCTGCTGGATAAGCTGGTGCGCATCGAAGGCTCCCTGGAGGGGGAGGCAGCCACGACTCAGAGATGGGCACGCTGGCCGCGCAACGGATTGCCGACGCGCAGGCATGGGTCGGGCAGGCGACGAGCCCCTGACGCAGCGGACTTTCCGCAGCCACCCCGCTTATTTGCTCCGTAATTTATAGCTACTAGCGCTTGCTAATAAAGCTCCAGAGGCCCATTTGACTCATATTTTTTCTGGTGCTGGCGCACTCACCCCGCACTGGGTTGCACACGGCCCACCACGCCACGCTGGTGGCGTATGCGCCAATACAGCCAGCCCACGATCGACAGGTTCAGCAGATTCCACCCCATGCCGTTGATGAACGCCGCCTGGTAGCTGCCCGTCAGGTCAAAAATCCAGCCCGACATCCAGCCCCCCAGCGCCATGCCGATCAGCGTGGCCATGATCACCGCACCCACCCGGGCGCCCGCCTCTTGCAGCGCGAAATACTCGCGGATGATGATGGCATAGGCTGGCACGATGCCGCCCTGGAACAGCCCGAACATCGCCGAAATGACATACAGCGGCACCAGCCCGTCAAACGGCAGAAACAGCGCCAGCCCCACCCCCTGCAACGCCGAGCCCAGCAGCAGCGTGCGCACGCCGCCAATGCGGTCGCAGATCACGCCCGACACCAGGCGGCTGACAATGCCGCAGGCCAGCATCAGCGACAGCATCTCGGCCCCGCGGGCCGCGCCAAAACCCAGGTCGGTGCAATAGGCCACGATGTGCACCTGCGGCATCGCCATGGCCACGCAGCACGCCACACCCGCCACACACAGCAGCAGCTGCGCGTGCACCGGGCGCAGGCCAAACGGGCGGCTGCGGTCCAACGCCACAGGCGCGGGAGCCGCCGCTGCGCCGCCGGGCGATGCAGGCACCGCCGACGCATCCAGCAGCACCATCGGCGCCCGCTGGCGCATGCGCAGCGCCAACAGCAGCATGCCCACGCCGCACACCAGCCCCATCAGCACATAGGTGTGACGCCAGCCAATGGCTTCGATGCCGTGCTGCACGATGGGCGGCCACAGCGCCCCGGCGATGTAGTTGCCGCTGGCACAAATCGCCACCGCAATGCCACGCCGCCGGTTCCACCACAGCGCCGTGTCGGCCAGCAGCGGCGCAAACGTGGCCGACGCACCAATCAGCCCCATCAACCCGTGCGCCAGCCCAAACCCCCAGATGCTGCCCGACAGCCCCGCCCACACAAAGCCACCGCACACCCCCACCGCCCCCACGCACAGCACCGGCATCAGCCCATGCCGGTCGGCCATCCGCCCCGTCCACAGCCCGCCAATCCCCAGGCACACCATCATCAGCGTGTAGGGCAGCGACGCATCTGCGCGGCCCACCCCAAACTCGGCCTGCACGGCGGGCAGCACGACTGACACAACGTACATGCTGCTGTTGCCCAGCACGACCAGGCCTAGGGTGGTGAGCAGGCGCCAGGCGGCTTGGGGGGAGTCGATGAGGGAGGCCGGGGCGGCGGCAGAGGGGGAGGCGGGGGTGTTGGGCATGCGGGGCAATTTAACTGATGGGGCCGCAAGTGCTGCGACACGGTGCAGGAGGCGGCCGTACTCCCATTCGGTCGATATTGTTTTGATAGCTGCTAGCGCTTGATGGATAAGCGCTAGAGGCCAATTTGGCTTGAACCTGTGGCTGGTGGGGAACCTCCAGCCACCGCCCCGCGCAGGCTCGCTTTATGCACTCGCCTTGACATACAAAGGTTGCACCCCGCCACCACACCCCCTACAGTGCATTAACAAATGCACACATAACCAGGCAGACAACGGGAGGCAACCGGAGGCATGGCGACATTGATACCGGCGATAGGTTCGTCCGCATTCGATTCCACTGGCGAGCGACGCCTGGCCGAGCGGCTGGAGCAAAAGCTCGATGCCGACTACCTGCTGTGGCACAACGTGCCCATCGGCCCCAAGCAAACCCACCCCGACTTTGTTGTGCTGCACGCCCGCAGGGGTTTGCTGGTGCTGGAGACCAAAGACTGGCGCCTGCAAACCGTGCAAGACGCCACCCGGCAGGCGTGGACCATTCTGGACAACGGGCGCCCCAAAGTCGTCATCAACCCCCTGGCCCAAGCCCGCCACTGCGCCATCCAGGTGGT
>JAPKHH010000024.1:0-33740 GCA_026647025.1 Giesbergeria sp. | reverse complement strand
ACGGGCAGTGTGCCATGGGCGTACGATGGTTGCCGCGGCAGACCCATTAGCTACTGATATGATAGCTATCAGCGCTTGATGGATAAGCGCCATAGCCACTTTTATTCAATTTTTTTATGCACTCTGCCCCCCTCCTCCCGGACGCCGCACCCGTGTCGCCCGGCCCGCGCAACGTGGCGGATCTGTTCTGGTCTTTTACCTGGCTGGCCCTGCAAGGTTTTGGCGGCGTGGTGGCGGTGGTGCAGCGCGAACTGGTCGAGAAAAAGCGCTGGATGACGAACGAGGAGTTCCTGGAAGACTGGGCCGTGGCCCAGGTGATGCCGGGGCCCAATGTGGTGAACCTGTCCATCATGATTGGCGACCGCCACTTTGGCCTGCGCGGGGCCTTTGCGGCGCTGGCGGGCATGCTGTCGTTTCCGCTGGTGCTGGCATTGGGGGCAGCCATGGTGTACGCGCAGTGGGCCAGCCACCCGGCCATGGCGGGCGCCCTGCGCGGCATGGGCGCGGTGGCGGCGGGGCTGATTGCGGGCATGGGCCTGAAGCTGGCGGCAGCCCTGCGCACCCATCCGCTGGGGCCCTGGGTGTGTGCGGCCGTGGCCGGGGCCACCTTGCTTGGCATGGCGTGGCTGCACATACCGCTGTACTGGCTGCTGCTGGTGGTGGGCGGCACCGCCTGCCTGCTCACCTGGCGCAAGCTCGCACCATGACGCAGGCCATCGTTCTGCAGCCCCTCGACTGGCTGCACCTGTTTCTGTATTACCTGTCGATCTCGCTGCTGGCCGTGGGCGGCGCCATTGCCACGGCGCCCGACATGCACCGCTTTCTGGTGGACCGCAACGCCTGGCTGACCGACATGCAGTTCAGCGCCAGCATCGCCATTTCACAAGCAGCGCCAGGTCCCAACGTGCTGTTTATTGCCCTGCTGGGCTGGCATGTAGGGCTGAACGCAGGCGGGTGGGGCTATGGCCTGCTGGGGGCGGCGCTGTGCATGCTGGGCATCATGCTGCCCAGCGCCACGCTGACGTGGCTGGCCACACGCTGGGCGCACCGCAACCGCCAGCGGCGCGCGGTGCGCGCCTTCAAACAGGGCATGGCGCCGCTGGTCATCGGGCTGCTGATGGCCACCACCTGGGTGCTGGCCAGCGCGCACGGCCAGCCTGCCACCGACTGGCCGCTGTGGTTGCTGACCGCAGCCACCGCCGTGCTGGTGTGGCGCACCCGGCTGCACCTGTTGTGGCTGCTGGGCGCAGGCGCCCTGGCGGGCGCCATGGGTTGGGTGTAGCGCGCTTATTTGCCGCGAATCGGCACTTCCTGGAAGTCAAAGCGGCCCGACACCGCATCGAGCGTTTTGCCCTTCAGCTCTTTCGCCAGCACACCCGCCTTGAGGTCGGCGACCTTGAAGCTGCCCGAGATCACAAAGGTTTTGTCGTCCTTGCGCTCCAGCTTGTCGATCGTCACCTCGGCGGGCGTGATCTTCCTTTGGTAGCTTTCGGCATATTTCCCGCTGTCGGGGTAGTACTCAAGCTTGCCGTCCGTGAGCTTCATGTCCTTGTCCGAAAACCTCAGACTGAGCTGCACGCGCGCACCTGGCTTCGCGGGCGACCTGGCATCGAGCGAGATAACGTAGCTTTTGATGATGTCTGCGTGTTGCGCCTGGCTGGTGTAGACGGTGCGGCCGGCCATGGCATTGGCCATGTCCTGCACGTCACTGGAGGACACATTGACCCCGCTCTTGGCGCCAATGCTGGCGTTGCCGTCGGCCAGTGCCTTCTGGCCCTGCGCCGTGCCCAGGCGTGCTGCTGCCTTTTCGCCCAGTTTGGGGTCTACCACCGTGGCGTACGACTGCAAGGCCTGCTCGCCCTCCCCTGCGTTCACCTGCATGGTGCCTTGCAGGCGCAGGGTATTTCCGTCGGCCGCGTGGCTGGCCGGGGCACCCCACAGCGCCACCGCAAGCACGCTCGCAGCGACCGCGCTGCTGCCGGACAGGTTGAAATTCATCATGTCTATCTCCTTCTGGATGGTGGGTGGGCCGGAGGCAACGCCTTCAACCCGTTCGGCCCGGCAGACAAGGCCCGCCAGGGGTGGCTGGGCGAGGCGCCTACTCCTTCAGTACAGCCCGGCAGCCCGAGTCAAAAGAGCCGAACGAACCGCTGTAGTCTTCCGGCATCCTGGCCCAACGGGCACCCTCGTCGACATGCAGCTGCTTGCCGTCGTAACCTGGGTCTGCAAAGCCCAGCAGGCCGCAATTGGCAGCGCAGGCGAGTGACTTTACGCGCTTGCTCCAGCCGTCGGGCATGGCATCGTTGCGCGTGCCGCTCTCGATCTTGTAGGTGGCGCCCTTGAAGTTCTCTGCGTCATACAACATGCATCCCTCACCGAAGTCGTACGACGCAGTCTTTGCGGGCGGCGGTGTTGGAGTGGCGGGCGCCTTGGCCACTTCACCCAGTGCCTTATTCAGTTCACCCGCATCGCGCGCATCGATGTAGCGCCCCCCGGTCGCGCTGGCCAGGCACTGCAGCTGCGCCTGCGCCTTGCTGCCGTTCTGGATATCAAAGCCAATGACATGGGCCGTGAAATCGACACCGAGCTTTTCCAGCTCGGCACCCAGGGCGCAGGGGTCGGCGTGGCAGGTTTCCTCGCCATCGCTCACCAGAATGACGGTGGCCTTGCGCTCGCTGAACTTGAGTTGCTCCGCCGCCATGCGCACGGATGCCGAGATGGGCGTCATGCCTTTGGGTTGCAAGGCGTTGACGGCTTGCTGCATCGCAGCCGCATCTACGACTGCGGGGGCCTTGAGCACTTCAATGTCCGCGCAGTTGCCTTTGCTGCGGTGGCCATAGGCCATCAAACCGAGCTGCTGGTTGCGCGGCCAGGTTTTGAGCATGCTGCCGACCGCCTCGCGTGCGATCTCGATCTTGGCGCGCCCCTGGATTTGCCCCCACATGGAGCCCGACGCATCGAGCACCAGCATGGACACACCGGGGCCACTGGGCACGGCCACAGCCTGCTGTGCCGAAGCGGGAAGCACAGCACAGGCAGCCAGTGCCAAGGCGGCCAGAGAAAAGCAGGTTTTTTTCATGGTCAATCTCCATCAGCAAGGAACAGAAAAATTCAGGATGCCTGGCGCTGGTACGCAAAGGGCGTGGTGATGGTGCACACCGGCTGGCCAGGAATGCGCACGGTGACGATCGACTGCCCGGCCATCTGGGACGGACTGTGGATGCGCAGGTCCCAGGACATGACCATGGCCTGCTGCGTCGGCGTAAGCGTTGCCACGTGGTGGTTGGGGCCCAGGCGCCGCCAGGCGATCGATGGATTTTTTATCAGCTGGCGGGCCTGAAAAGGTCGCTCGAAAACGACCTTGCCCGCCTCGGGCCCGGGCATCTTTCCTGCGATGGATTCAATGATGCCGGCCATGCAGCCCACGCCCCGAGGCGATCCCGTGGTGGCCACCCAGTTTCCATCGATGGGCTGAATCTCCCCGGATTCGGCGCCCCCGCCCACGGGAATCTCGCGGTAGGTGCCCGGCCCGGCAGGTGGCAGCGTCTTCACAACGATGCCCGGGGCGGATGACGGCTTTGCAGCAGCGGGTTTTTGGGGTGTTGGCGGCGTTTCGGCCGACGGCCCCCGCTCGCGCAACTGTTCTGCGAGGCCATAGGCCTGCTCGGGCAGTCCGATCAGGGTTTGCGCGTCGAGTTGGCTGAGATTGCCGCAGGTGCGCCCCCCGGCAGCGCAGCGCCAGGCTGTGTCAGGCCAGTCCTGGCTGGCATCGATGAATGCAGTCTGTGCCTGGGATTCGGTGAGGTTGAGCACGATCTGCGCGTCTGTCGGCGTTACGCCTGCAGTGCAATGCACGCCTGCAGCGCAGGCCAGCTGGTTCAAGGGCACGCCCGGTGCCGCCAGCACACCGGCCGCAGGCACAAGGCCCAACCATGCGAAGGCCATGGTTCGCACCCTTTCGAATTTCAGCATCAGGGATTCCTTTCAGTGGACTGGACGGCGCCAGTGTCAAACGGGCACGCCGGGGCGTCAATAGGCCGATCGGCCCAGCAGCGTGCGAAAAGTCACGCGGCGCACAGAAGGGCTGCACGCTGCGCCCGACCGGCATGGGCCAACCGGCCTATGGGTTGGGCCAGCGGGCTGCGCTATGCTTTGCAATCCTTCCTGGAAAACCTGCCACCGTGAACGCCCTGGACGACTTTGGTCTGCTGCTGGTCGACGATCACCCGCTTTTCCGGGATGGCCTGGCCATGGCGCTGCAAAACCGCGCCCCGGGCCTCAGGGTCTGCGCAGTGGCATCGGCCGATGAGGCCGATGCCCTGCTCGCGGACGAATCGCAGGTGTTCGATCTGGTGCTGCTGGACTACCGGCTCCAGGGCACCGATGGCTTGCGCGCTGCCCAGCGGCTGCGCTCCCGGCATTGCAATGTGAGCTTTGGCCTGATGTCGGGCCTGGACGATGCCAGCCTGCCCCTGCGCGTGCGCGATGCCGGTCTGGTGGCCTATTTGCCCAAGGCACTCGAAGTCGATGCGCTCATTGAGGCACTGCAGCAGCTCGCCACAGGGGAGACCGTGTTCTGCGAAGCCGCCGAGACACCCCTCTCACAACCCAACGGCACGGCACAGTTCGGTCTGACGACACGGCAATTGTCGGTTTTGCAGATGCTTGCCACAGGTGCCACCAACAAGGTGATAGCGCAGCACCTGGGCATCTCGCCCGCCACCGTCAAGAACCATCTGGACGCCATCTTCGAGAAGATGGGGGCCACCAACCGTGTGCAGGCGGTGGTCATGGCACAGGCCCTGCTCAGTGCGGCCTGATCCCGCGCTCCCTGCACAGCCCCCGGCGCCGGGGGGTGGCGCCCTCCCCGCAGAGCGCATCCTTGCAGACAGCATCGGCGCCCTGCCCAGGGCATTGCGCGGCTCCATCGTCACCAACGTGGTCGCGGCCAGCCTCCTGGCGTTCGCGATGCGCGAGTGGTACCCGGCCTGGGGCCTGGCCGCCTGGCTGGCCGGGCTGGTGCTGGCGCAAACCTGGCGTTTGTTGTTCAACCATGCGGCGCACCGTCTGCACATCAGCCGCCCGCCCACCAGCCCGGGACACAAGGCCGATCGCCTGGCATGGGACGCCTTCATTCTGGCGGCCTACTGGGGACTTTCATCGGTGTTTTTTTTCGACGCCCAGCGCACACTGCAGCCGTTTTACTGGGCCCTGGTATTGGGCGGCACAGCAGCAGGCAGTATCGGGGCGCACGCACACCACCCGCGCACCCTGTGGGTCTTTCTGCCCACATTGATCGCGCCTTTTGCGCTGCGCGCCCTTGTCGACACCCACAGCGAAAGCCGGTTTCTGGGCGTGGGCATGTTGCTGTTGCTGGTCTATCTGCTGTATTACGGAAAGCAGCATGCACGCACCCTCCAGCGCATGATCGCGCTTCGCCACGAGAACAGCGCCCTGGTGGAAGAACTGCAGACCCAGGCGCTGGCGCTGCACGAAGCCAACGCGGCAAAATCGCGCTTCTTTGCAGCCGCCAGCCACGACCTGCGCCAGCCCCTGCAGGCCATGGGGCTCTATCTGTCGGTCATCTCCTCGGGCGACAACAACCCCAAGGCACTGGCGCGCATGGGCCAATGCATGGAGTCGCTGGACCGATTGCTGGAAGTGGTCATGGACATCTCCCGCCTGGACGCCGGACAGGTCACACCCCAATACCGGCCTGTCTGCATCGCATCGATGCTGCACAGCCTGGTCAACATGTACGAAGCCGCCGCACAACAAAAGGGCTTGCAACTGCGCGCACACCCGACGAAAGCATGGACATCCAGCGACCCGGCGCTGCTGGAGCGCATGCTGGCCAACCTGGTGAGCAATGCCATCCGCTATACCTCCACAGGCGGTGTCCTTCTGGGGGTACGACCCCACGGTGAGGGCCTGCGGATCGTGGTCACCGACACCGGTATCGGCATCCCGGCCGACGCCCACGCAGCCGTCTTTGAAGAGTTCGTGCAGCTCAACAACTACGAACGAGATCCCGCCCAGGGAACCGGACTGGGTCTCGCCACCGTGCAGCGCCTGGCGGTACTGCTGGGGCATCGCGTGGAGCTGCACTCCACGCCGGGCCGTGGAACCACGTTTGCACTGCATGTGCCACGCATTGCCAGCCCTGCGGTGCCTGCGGTGGATACAGGTGCAGACCTGGCCGGCACGGTGTCTGCCGCTGCATTGCAAGGGCATGTTCTGGTGGTGGAAGACAACCCCATGGTGCAAAACGCCCTGGCCTCCCTTCTGTCGCGCTGGGGCCTGCGTGTCACCGCGGTGGAGAATGGCGCCTTGGCACTGCACGAACTCGAGCACACCGCCTTTGATGTTGTGCTGAGCGACTGGCGCCTGCCCGGACCGCACGATGGCGCGAGTGTGCTGCGCACCGCCAAAATCCTGCAGCCGGGCATGAAGCTGGCCGTGCTCATGACAGGCGAAGATGAGCACCATGTCACCGAGATCCCCAGGGATGTGCCCGTTCTGCGCAAACCGGTGCGCCCGCTCCGGCTCAGGGCCTTGCTCCAGTCGCATCTGGTGCCGTAAATCCTCTCAAGGTCATTCAGCTGACCAAAGCCATCACCAGGTAGCGTGACCTGCTTTGATCCAGCGCAGTTCAGCGCAGGTTTCCGGTGTCGGTTCCGCTGAAACCCCCTATGCTTTTTGGCTGCACCTACATTCGGTAACGCTCTTACCGCCCGTCAACGCAACATGGGGCCGCTGATGCACGCACAGGCAAACATACTGGTGGTGGATGATTCTCCCGAGAACCTGCAGGTGATTTCGGCGGTGCTCAAACAGGACTACCGGGTCAAGGTTGCGATCAATGGCGAGCGCGCCCTGGCACTGGCCACGGCAGCCGAGCCGCCCGACCTGATTTTGCTCGACGTGATGATGCCCGGCATGGATGGCTACGAGGTGTGCGCCCGGCTCAAGCAGAACCCGGTCACGGCCCGCATTCCGGTGCTGTTTGTCTCGTCGCGCGATGACGAGGAGGACGAGGCCCGGGGCCTGTCGCTGGGCGCCATCGACTACATCGTCAAGCCCATTCGCCCGTCCATCGTGCAGGCCCGGGTGCGCAACCACATCGAGCTCAAGCGCAGCCGCGACCTGCTCGAACAGCTGACCACGCAAGACCACCTCACCGGCATCAGCAACCGACGTCGCTTTGACGACAGCCTCGCCCAGGAGTGGCAGCGCGCTGCGCGCGAACAGACACCTCTGTCGCTGGTTGCCATCGACATAGACCATTTCAAGGCCTACAACGACCACTACGGCCATCCGCAGGGCGACCAGTGCCTGATCCGGGTGGCCAGGGCGCTGGCCACCTGCGTCACCCGTCCCACCGACCTGGTGGCGCGCTGCGGCGGCGAGGAATTTGCCGGCCTGCTGCCCTCGACCGACAGCGCGGGGGCTGCGCGCCTGGCCGGGCAGATGCGGGCCGCCATCGAGGCCGAGGGTCTGGAGCACGCCCGGTCACCCACACACCCCCATGTCACCATCAGCCTGGGGGTGGCCACCGTGGTGCCGCAGGCCGAAGAGTCGGCGCAGCTCCTGGTGGACCTGGCTGACGCGGCCCTGTACGAGGCCAAGGGTGCGGGGCGCAATGCCTTTGTGGCCCGCAGCCGCTGACCTACGGCGTCAGGCAGGCCTCCTGCAGCAGGGCCAGCGCGGCTTCGAAATCAAAATTTTCGACCGCATCGGCAATGGCCTGATGGGCTTGCGGGCAGGCGGCCTGCAACTGCCCGGAATGCGCCGCCATCCAATCCTGTGAGCCGGAATCGCCCGCAGTCAGCAGGGCTTCCAGTTCCTTGAGCAATGCACGCAGCTGCGC
Source organism: Giesbergeria sp. (assembly GCA_026647025.1). Classification (GTDB taxonomy): domain Bacteria; phylum Pseudomonadota; class Gammaproteobacteria; order Burkholderiales; family Burkholderiaceae_C; genus Simplicispira. The sequence goes on along the minus strand of JAPKHH010000024.1, from coordinate 25,870 downwards.
TGGCTCGGCAGGGTGTGCAGCGGGGGGCGCAGCAGCCACGGGGGGCGTCAGCAGCGCGGCCAGGCCTTCGAGTACCGGGGCCAGTTCAATGGCCACCTTGTCCAGCAAGGCATCGATGCACAGGGCTGATTCGCCTTTTCGGCAGGCGCCTTCCAGTGCCGCCGCTGCAGACTGCACACCCCGCGCGCCCATGCTGCCCGCCACCGACTTGAGGGTGTGCGCCAGTCGCTCGGGTGCGCTGGCATCGTCAGCCCCTTGCGCAGCACGAAACGTGGACACGAACGCGCTCTGGGCGGCATGGAACTTGCCCAGCAGCGAACGGTACAGCACCTCGTTGTGCATGGTGGTCGCCAGCCCGGCACGGGTGTCGATGCCCGGCAGGTGGGGCAGGCTGGGCCCCGCCGGCGGGGGGGCGGGTGCAGGCACCTGCACCGCTGCCGCCGCACTGCCCGGCACGGCGCAACGCGCACCCACCCAGCGGGCGATGGTGCGGAACATGCTGCCCACGTCCAGCGGCTTGGCGATGTAGTCATCCATGCCGGCGGCCAGCGCGCGCTCCCGGTCGCCTGCCATGGCATTGGCCGTCATGGCAATGACGGGGAGATGGCGCAGTGCCGGATCGGTGCGGATACGGCGCGTGGCCTCGTAGCCGTCCATCACGGGCATCTGGCAGTCCATCAGCACGCAGTCGAAATGCGTATCGCGTTCGAGCCAGTCCAGCGCCTGCTGGCCGTTGGTGGCCAGCGCGACCTGCATGCCTGCATTGCGCAGCAGCTCCAGGGCCAGCTCCTGGTTCAGTTCGTTGTCTTCCACCAGCAGCACCCGGGCACCGGCCAGCTGCTGCATGGCGGCCTGGGCGTCCTGCCCGATGAGGCCCGCCTGGTGCTCGGTCAGCCCCTTGTGGTCCAGCGTGCGGCCAATGGCGTCCAGCAACTGGCCCGCCATGACCGGTTTGGTCAGCACCGAGCGCAGCGCCACCCCGCGCCGCTCGGCCTCGCCCAGGGCTTCTTCACGGCCGTAGGCGGTGACCATGATGGAGGCCGGCACATGGAGCAGGTCGTGCGCATGCAGATGCCGCAAGGTTTCGATGCCGTCCATCTGTGGCATCTTCCAGTCGATCAGCACCAGGCTGTAGGGCCGGTGCTCCTGCTCGGCGCGGGCCACAGCCACCAGGGCTGCCGCACCATCGATGGCTGTGTCCACCTGCAGGCCCAGGCTGGCGGCAATGCTGGCCGTGATGTCGCGCGCACAGGCGTTGTCGTCCACCACCAGCACCCGCATCGTCTCGAGGACTTCGCGTCCCAGCCGGGGCGCCGCGGTGGCCCGGTCCTGGAGACCCAACCGCACAGTGAAATGGAATTCGGAGCCCTGCCCCGGCGCGCTGACCACCCAGATGCGCCCACCCATCTGTTCGGCCAGATTGCGGGAGATGGCCAGGCCCAGGCCGGTGCCGCCGTAGCGGCGCGTGGTGGAGCTGTCGGCCTGGCTGAAGGGCTGGAACAGCTTGGCGCATTGTTCGGGCGTCATGCCAATGCCGGTGTCGCGCACCCGGAAATACAGCTCGACGCCCTGCGCGTCCTCGGCCGTTTTCTCGATCGAAATCACCACTTCACCCTGTTCGGTGAACTTGACGGCGTTGTTGCCCAGGTTGACCAGAATCTGCCCCAGGCGCAGCGGGTCGCCCACCAGGCCGGCCGGAATGTCCGGGGCCACGTGGAAGAGCAGTTCCAGCCCCTTGTCTTCGGTCTTGAGGCCAATCAGGTTGGCGAGATGGTCCATCACCTCATCGAGCTGGAACCCGGTCTGCTCGATGACCATCTTGCCCGCTTCGATCTTGGAGAAATCGAGCACGTCGTTGATAAGGCCGAGCAGGCCCACCGCCGATCGGTGCGCCTTTTCCACATAGTTGCGCTGGCGGGCATCCAGCGGCGTTTGCAGCGCCAGGTGCGACATGCCAATGATGGCGTTCATGGGCGTGCGGATTTCATGGCTCATGTTGGCCAAAAAGTCGCTCTTGGCGCGGGTGGCTTCTTCGGCCACATGGCGCGCCTCGGCCATGGCCCGTTCGGCGGCCTTGCGCTCGGCAATGTCCTCGAACACCCAGATGGTCACCTTGCGGTGGTCCGACGAGTGGATGGCCCGCCCCGATACCTGGGCGACGAAGGCACCGCCGTCCTTGCGGGCAAACTCCCATTCCACGTTCACGTCCTTGCCTGCGGCCAAGGACGGGCCGACCAGGGCGCCAAAACGCGCGTAGTTGTCCTGCGAGTGGTACATGATGTGGCCCGGTCGGCCCACCATCTCGTCGGGGGCAAAGCCCAGATGCTCGCAGATGCGCTGGTTGACGCGCAGGATCACGCCATCGGCCGTGTAAATGATGCCGTTGGGCGCGTTGTCAAAAATCGTTTGCTGTTCGTCGAGCAATTTGCGGTTGGAGGCCTCGCTGTCGCGCAGGCTGGCCTCGGCGTTCTTCTGATCGGTGATGTCCTGGTTGATGCCGACCAGGCGGCGTGGCCGACCATCGGGGTCGCGCAGCGCCGCGTCGCCCGTGTCCTGAATCCAGCGCCACTGCCCGGAGCGGGAGCGCATGCGAAAGACCGCCCGGTGCTCCTGCACCTCGTTGTCCAGAAAGCGCTGCAGCCGCTGCTGCACATCGGGCACATCGTCGGGGTGAATCAGATCGCGCCAGCACGCCATGTGGTCGGGGTAGCGGGCCAGCAGGCTCTCTTTTTCGTAGCCCAGCATCTCGGCCCAGATGTCGTTCACGGTCACCTCGCCGATGCGCCCCTGGGCATCGATGCTGCAGTCGTACAGACCCAGGCGGGCGCCGCGCAGGGCAAGGTTCAGGCGCTCCTCGCTGCGTGCAATGCGCTGCTCTACGATCTGGCGTTCGGTAATGTCGTAGAGCCACGAGACCAGGTAGCGCCCATCGGAGAAGTCCAGCAGCATGGACGACAGCAGCACCGTAATGGGGGTGCCATCGGTGCGCACCAGATCGGCCTGGTAGGCCTTCACGCTGCCGTCGCGGCGCAATTGCTCCATGAAGGTGTCGCGGTCCGCCGGGTTGCGCCAGGAACGGTAGGTGTTGTACGAGGGCACCGCTTCGGCCGGCACCCCCATCATTTCGGCATGCTGGCGGTTGGCAAACACCAACTGCCCTTGCTGCGTGCCAATGACCACGCCCACCGGGCTGTTCTCCAGAATGCGGCGCAGGCGTTCTTCATTCTCCTGCCGGTCGAGTTCGAGCTTCTTGCGTTCGGTGATGTCCTCGTAGATCCACACGGCGGAGCGTTCATAGCCCGCAATATTGATGCCCTGGCCCGTCACCATGGCGACGAAGGACGTGGCGTCGCTGCGCCGGAACTCCCACTCCGTGCGCACCTCTTTGCCCGCACTGAGCAGCGGCGCTGCCATGGCCGCGAAGGCCTGGTAGTTCTCCTCACTGGAAAAAAGCGTGCGTGCCACGGGCTGGCCCAGCAAATCCTCGCGCGCCATGCCCATGTTCTCGCACAGGCGCTTGTTGACCCGCAAGACAATGCCGTCGGCCGAATAGCAGATGCCGTTGGGGGTGTTGTCGAAGATGATTTGCTGCTCCTGCAGCAGCTTGCGGATTTCGGCCTGCTGGCGGTCGATCTCCTGCCGGGCACGGCGCTTTTCCGAGACGTCATCCACCGTGAAGCGCAGCAGAATGCGACCGCCGCAATCGAAGGCCATGAGATTGACCTCGGCATCGAAGATCTCGCCATTCGCGCGCCGCGCGCGCCACAAAAAATTGGCAATACCGTGCTCCAGGATGGAGCGGGTGATTTCCTCTCCCGCGGTCTGCGTATCGGTGCCGTCGTATTGCGTCGGGGCCGAGAAGTCCAGCGGCATCTTGCCCAGCACCTCGTCACGCGAGGAAAAGCCGTAGATGCGCACCGCCGCCTGGTTGCAATCGACGATGCCGATGGCCGGGTCGATGATGACGATGGGCACGGGCGCATCCTGGTACACCCGTTTGTTGTAGGCGGCGCTGCGCACCAGGGTGGTACGGGCGTCCTGGAGCGCTGCGTCGCGCTCCTCCAGCGCGGCCTTCAAGGCCCGGTTCTCACGCTCCAGGCTTTCGATCTTTTCGCTCTGTGCAGACACGGTACCGGCGGTGGACTCCATGGGCTCTCCTGTGGCGTGCAGCAGGAAATAGCCCGGAAACGGGTTTCACCCTGCCGACAATCTGCAGGCAGTATCAATAGCAGCCCCGGGTGCGTCAACGCAGCACGCCTGTGCTGCAGGACCTGTTTGAGCTAGCGCAAAATCAGCTCAGACGGCGGCCGTTTTCCGCGTAGATGGCAAGGTAGATGGAGTCGGTACCCACATAGGGCGCCTTGCCGCCAAAGCCGACGCTGAAGTCGCCAAAAGACAGTTCGCGCACATTGGCCAGCCCGGTGCGCAAACGTTCGCGGGTCAGGTCCTTGCCTGCATTCTTCAGGCCTTCGATCATGACCTGGGCATTGATCCAACCCTCCAGCGCGCTGGCGCTGCGCAGGTAGTCAGGCGCCGCCCCGGTGTTCTTCATGGTGCTTTGAAACTTGCGCACCAGCACCGATTTCTGCGAATGGGCGTCGGGAAACACCTGTACCAGCGCCATGCCGCGCGTGGCGGCCCCCAGCTTGGCCAGCTCGGATGAAATCACCGTGACCGACAGGCCCGCCATGGGCACCCCGGCCGCCCGGGCCCGAAACGCCAGCATGAAGGCCGTATTGGCGGTTCCCGTGGTGGCCAGCAAGACGGCGCTGGGGCGCCCTGCAGCCACCTGGTCGGCCAGCTCCACCGCATTCTTGCCATCGACGGCCAGGGCAAATTCACCGGCCTGGTCAACCTGGGCAGCCTGCAGTGCCTTGGACATGTCCTTGAGCACCTCTTTGCCGAAAGGGTTGTCCAGGTACACCACGGCAATGCGCTTGAGGCCCATGTCCACCACCTGCTGGACCAGGCGCTGGGTTTCGTCGCGGTAGCTGGGGCGCACGAAGAACACATGCCGCTGCTCTGCGGTGCGCAGCGAGGGGGCCCCGGTGACGGGCCCCACGGTAGGAATGCCTTTGCCTTCAATCAGCGGCAGGATGGCTGCCGTGTTGGCGGTGCCCAGCGGCGAGATCAGTGCAAACACCGACTGTGCCTCCAGCATCGCCGTCACGTTCTGCAGGGTGCGCGCGGCCACATAGCCGTCGTCCTTCACCTCCATCTGGATCTCGCGCCCAAAAACTCCCCCGGCCTGGTTCAGTTCGGCAAACGCGGCCTTCATGCCCGCCACCTGCTCGATACCGGCTTGGCCGAGCGGGCCTGTCAGTGCAATCGAACAGCCCAGGGTCAGGTGCCGGGTCGACAACGGCTCGTCGGCAGCCCGCACCGGCAGGGCCCACGCGGGCAGGCTGGCGGCGGTAACGGCTTGGGTGGTACGCAGGAGAAATTGGCGACGGCTCATGGAGATCGGACCCTGAAAGATGCAACGGGGTGCAGGCTAAGGGTGGGGCAAGCCCACACCTGTCCACTGCGGGACAGAGCGTGCGTAAATCACACACCGAGCAAGGCAGGCACGACCGCAGCCGCAGTGCCGCGCAGCACGGCATGCGCCACATCGTCCAGCGCGCTGGCCGCAGTGTTCACCACGACCACCCGGGCGCCTGCCGCACGCGCGCTGTGCGCCAGCCCTGCGGCCGGGTATACCGCCCCAGCCGTGCCCACGACCAGCATCAGGTCGCACGTGCGGGCCGCGGCCTGCGCCGCGTCCAGCACGGCCAAGGGCAAGGGTTCGCCAAACCACACCACATCGGGCCGAACCCGGTTGCCACAGGCATCGCAGTACGGCGGGTGCGCGTCCACCGTGTTCTCCAGGTCGCAATGGGGGCACGGCAGGTCGAGCCAGCGGTTGCGCAGCAGGTCGCCATGCAGGCACAGCACCTGCGGGCTGCCCGCGCGCTGGTGCAGTCCATCCACGTTCTGCGTGACCAGGGTGATACGCCCCGGATGCTGCTGGGCAAAGGCCGCCAATGCCCGGTGCGCGGCGTTGGGCTGCACCTGCGCGACCAGGCTGCGGCGAAACTGGTACCAGTCCCACACCTGCTGTGGGTGGGCACGGAAGCCCTCGGGGGTGGCCATGTCTTCGGCACGGAACTGCGCCCAGTAGCCCGTCTGGGCGTCGCGGAAGGTCGGCACGCCCGATTCGGCGCTCACCCCGGCGCCGGTGAGCACGGCGATGTGCCGGGCCTGGCGCACCCAGGCAATGGCAGAGGCGAGTGCCGCAGGCTCAGACGGCACGCTGGCGCAGGGCTTCGTACAGACACACGCCGCTGGCGACCGACACGTTCAGGCTCTCGACGGCGCCCTTCATGGGAATGCTGACGAGCGCGTCGCAGGTCTTGCGGGTGAGCTGGCGCATACCGTCGCCCTCGGCGCCCAGAACCAGCGCGACCGGGCCCTTGAGGTCGGCCTGGTACAGGGTCTGCGGTGCATCGTCGCTGGTGCCGATGATCCAGATGTTGCGCTCCTTGAGCTCGTTCAATGTGCGCGCCAGGTTGGTCACCATGAAATACGGCATGGTCTCGGCGGCGCCACTGGCCACCTTGGCCACGGTGGCGTTGATGCCCACCGCATGGTCCTTGGGGGCAATCACGGCATGCGCGCCCGCACCGTCGGCCACGCGCAGGCAGGCGCCCAGGTTGTGCGGGTCGGTCACGCCGTCGAGCACCAGCAGCAAAGGCTGCTCCACACCGGCGGCCTCCAGGTCTTCCAGCAGTTCGTCGAGCGAGGTGGCCTGCGGCAGGGGCTGCACCCGCGCGGCCACGCCCTGGTGGCCATGGCTGCCCGCCAGCTTGGCAATGCGCAGGCTGTCGGCCTCAATCATCCGGGCGCCCGCCTCCCGGGCACGGTCCAGAAACTGGCGCATGCGCGCATCGCGGCGCGTGGCCTCGTAATAGATTTCAATGATGGATTGCGGCGCGGTTTTCAGGCGCACGCCCACGGCATGGAAGCCGAAGAGGACTTTGGGGCTGGACATGGCGCAATTATCCGCTGCGCATGAATGCTATTGAATTTATAGCTTCTGGCGCTTACCCACAAAGCGCCAGAGGCCAAAAACATTCAAAATCTAGGACGCCGCCACATGGCCGGCCTCAATCGTGATGCAGCGCTCGCAGCGCTGGGCAATGCCCCGGTCGTGTGTGACCAGCACCAGCGTGGTGCCCTGCTCGCGGTTGAGGTCGAACATGAGCTGCATGATGGTCTCCCCCGTAGCAAAGTCGAGGCTTCCCGTGGGCTCGTCGGCCAGCAGCACCGCCGGTTGCACCACGAAGGCCCGCGCCAGCGCCACGCGCTGCTGCTCGCCGCCCGAGAGCACCTTGGGGTAGTGGCCCAGGCGCTGGCCCAGGCCCACATGCTCCAGCATCTCGGTCGCACGCTTGCGTGCGTCGCGCTGGCCCGCCAGCTCCAGCGGGAGCATCACGTTCTCCAGCGCCGTCAGGTTGCCCATGAGCTGGAAGCTCTGGAATACGAAACCGATCTTTTGCGCCCGCAAGGCCGCGCGGTCGTCCTCGTTCAGGGCGAACAGGTCTTGCCCATCCAGGCGCACGGTTCCGCGCGTGGGGGTATCGAGCCCGGCGATGATGGACAGCAGCGTGCTCTTGCCCGAGCCCGAGGCCCCGACGATGGCCACGGTCTCCCTGCGCGCCAGTTGGAAATCGATGTCGCGCAGAATGTCGAGTGTGCCCGTGGAGTCGCTGACCGACTTGAACACATGCTCGACGGCAATGACCGGGGGCGCTGAGGGCGGGGAAGAATCAGACATGAATGATGAAAGGTGTTCGGACGTGAGTACAGATCGGCTTCGGCGCCACTTTATCCTGAGCCTGGCGGCCAGCGCACTGGCGGGGCTTTGCCTGGGCACGGCGCAGGCCTCTGCCCAAGGCAGCACGCCCACCATCCTGGTGCTGGGCGATTCCCTGAGCGCCGAGTACGGCCTGGCCCGTGGCACCGGCTGGGTGGCCTTGCTGGAAGAGCGCCTTGCAAAGGAAAAGATCCACGCCACCGTGGTCAACGCGAGCATCAGCGGCGACACCACGTCGGGTGGCCGGGCACGCCTGCCCGCACTGCTGAACAAACACAAGCCCGCCGTGGTGGTGATCGAACTGGGGGGCAATGACGCCTTGCGCGGCCTGCCCATGAAGAACACGCAGGACAATCTCTCCAGCATGGCGCAATCTGCGCAAAAAGCCGGCGCCAAGGTACTGCTGGTGGGGATGCAGGTGCCGCCGAACTATGGCAGCGACTATGCGCGGCGTTTTGCTGCGGCTTTTGGGGAGGTGGCGCGCCAGCACCAGACGGCGTTGGTGCCCTTCTTGCTGGAAGGCGTGGCCAACGGGCCGGACGCCGCATCGCTGTTCCAGCCGGACCGCATTCATCCCAATGCGCAGGCGCACCCGCGCATGCTGGAAAACGTTTGGCCCGCTCTGCGCAAGCTCCTGCGCTGAACACCGGCGCAACGATGGGCCCGGCAGGCGGCCTTCAGGACGACGACGTGCCCTCGCTGCCGGGGGTGGCGGGTTGGCCAGGGTGGTTTTCGGCCACGCCATCGGAGGGGGCATCGTTGGTGCCGTAACGGGGGCCCGCCGCTTTGGCGCGCAATTTTTCTTCTTTTTTCTTCTTTTTTGCCAACTCGCGCTGGCGTTTTTCGTATCCGTAGTTGGGGGTTGCCAAGGTATGTGCTTTCTCTGAAGTGGAGGCCCACTGTAACAGCTTGACCTGGAAAGGCGCCTCATGTCCCCACAGGTTCAGGCGCCGCAACGGCCGCCCGGTACGCATGCCAGCTGGCATGCCCCAGCAACGGCCCCACCAGCAGCAGTCCCACCCCCCACAACGCCAGGGACCCCACCACCAGCAGTGTGATCAACGCCCCCCAGAGCAGCATGACGCCCGTGTTTTCCACCACCACGCGCATGCTGGTAATGCCTGCGGTGAGGGCATCGGTATCGCGGTCCAGGATCATGGGAATGGACACTACGCTGACGGAAAAAACGATGGCGGCAAACACACCGCCCACCATGGTGTAGACCGCCACAAAGCTCCAGTTCTGCAGATTGAAAATCGCCTGCACCACACCCGTGGTGGACGGCATGCCGGTGTTGAAGAAAACGGCAAATACCACCAGCGATGCCCGACCCCAGAGCAACTCCAGCACAATGAGCACCAGCACCAGCATGCCCATGCTGCCCAGGTGCTTGTCCCAGCAGGTGATGGACTGGCCCAGTTCAGGCCCCAGGCCCGCCTCGCGCCTGCGGCTGGTATCGTACAAACCCATCGCCAGAAAAGGCCCCAGCAGCAGACAGCCGCTGGCCATCGACATCACATACTCGGGCCGCGCCCGAAACACCCAGCCCAGCAACAGCGCCATGCCCCAAAAGCACGCGCCATAGAACGAGGCAATGCCCGGGGCCGAGCGCATGTCCTGCCAACCGCGCTGCAGCCAACGCCACGGGTCAGCCCAGCGCAGCGCTTGCAGGACAATGGGTTGGGTATCACGGTCAGAGGCGGTGTGGGTCGTCATGGCATCCAGGGGTTAGCAGCCCAATGTATGCCTTCATGGTCGATATTTGATCTAGCTCAACCGATACCCTACTCTTTCAGTCTGTTGATCGGAGCGTTTCAACCGGTGCCCAACGCGCGCAGCATGGACCGCTGCAGATCCGCCTGCAGGTCCTGCACAGCTTCGAGCCCGATGGAAAAACGAACCAGCGTTCCCGGCCGCAGGTGCGGCGACGGCTGGCTGCGCATGCTGCCCAGCGCGTAGGGAACCACCAGGCTCATGGGGCCGCCCCAGCTGTATCCCAGCTTGAAATACTGCAAGCCGTCACAAAAGGCATCGACCTGGGCCTGGGAATACCGCGCATCGATCACCACGCTGAACAAGCCGGCCGCCAGGCCTTCGCCCTCCCGCGCTGCACCGCACAGGGCTTTCCAATGGGCATGGCCGGGCGAATCGGGCAATGCGGGGTGCAGCACCTGGGCCACTGGGGCCTGCTGCTGCATCCACATGGCGAGGGTGCGTGCGGCCCGGTCGTGGGCGCGGTAGCGCAGGCCGATGCTGGGCAAGGCGCGCAGGATGGCCTCGGCATCGTTCGCCCCCACACCCAATCCCAGGTGCATGTGGGCGCGCTGGATCTGGTGGTGTAGCGCCGGGTTGCGCGTGATGACGCTGCCCATCAGCACATCTCCGCCGCCGCTGGGGTATTTGGTCAGGGCATGCACCGACACGTCCACCGCCAGGCTGCCGCTGCCGTCGCCCATCAGGTCGAATGGCGAAAACGCCAGACCGGCCCCCCAGGTGTTGTCCAGCGCCGTGGGCACGCCGTGCGCGCGGCAGATGCGCACCTGTTCGCACAGATCGGGAAACTCCAGCGTCACCGAGCCTGGCGCCTCCAGCCAGACCAGGCGGGTCGCAGGGGTGACTTTGGCCGCCAGGTCGGCGGGGTTCAAGGCGTTGTAGAGCACCTGCCGCACCCCAAACTGGGCCAGCATGGCAGACCCCATGGCCTTGTTGGGTCCATAGGCGTTGTCGGGCACCAGTACCTCATCGCCCGTTTTCAGCAGGGCCAGGGCCACGTTGCCGATGGCTGCCAGCCCACTGGGCACCAGCACGCAGTGCAGACCGCCTTCCAGCGCGCACAGGCGTTCCTCCAGCGTGAAGGTGGTGGGCGTGCCGTGCAGCCCGTAGGTGTAGCCGCTCTTGTCTTTCCACTCCTGCGAACGCAGCGCGGCGACGCTGGGGAAAATAACGGTGGAAGCCTTGAAAACGCCCGGTTGCGGGGCCTCGAAGCCCGCAGGCGGCTGGTAAGGATGGTGAACGATGCGGGTGGACAGGTCAGGCGCGATGTCTTTCATGCTGCCATGGTAGCGCGCTGCCACCCGCCAAGGTTCAGACGGTCAGGTGGTTGATGACCGCACTCACGCCCTTCACGTCGCGGGCAATGGCGGCAGCGCGTTCACGGGCCGCGTCCGAGGGCGCGGTCCCGTTGAGGGTGACCACCCCGCCACGGGTATCGACATCGATCTTCAGCGCACTCAGGTCGGAATCCTTGGCCAGACCCGCCTTGACCTGTGCCGTAATGCTTGCGTCACTCGCCAAAGCGACGGCTGAGCTGGCCGCATCGCGTGCCATGGTGCCGGTTTCTTGCGCTGCCGCCTGCAGCTTGTCACCCGCTTTTTCCATGCCTTTTTCAGCCGACTGCATGGCTTGCTCGCCCTGGACCTTGGCATCCTGGGCGACTTGTTCAGCCTTCACCTTGGCGTCCTGCGCTGCCTGCTCGGTTTTTTCGACCGCGTTGTCGATCTTTTGACCGATGGTGGGGTTCTGGGGTTTGTCGCAAGCGGCCAGGCCGAAGGCCAGTGCCGAAACAGCCACCATGGAGGCGATACGCTGGGCAGTGCGGAAGGGGAATTGTTCGATATGCATACGGATGCTCCTCGCAAAAATGGGATGGATGGGACTGTAGGGCCCGGGGCCCGGCACGGCGGGTCAGACAGGACGGATCGCGGCGTAGGACAATTGCCCAACATCCGAACGACAATGGCTGCATGCTGCCCGCCACCTTGCATCGCTGGTTTCCTTTTCTGGCCTGGCCCCGGCCCGACCGTGCGCTGCTCCAGGGGGAGTTCTGGGCCGGTCTGACCGTGGGATTGATGCTCGTGCCCCAAGGGGTGGCCTATGCGGCCCTGGCCGGGATGCCGCTGGTCACCGGCATCTACGCCTCGCTGCTGCCGGGGTTGGTGGCGGTACTCTGGGGTTCGTCGACCCGCCTGGGCGTGGGCCCCACAGCGCTGACAAGCCTGCTCATCGGCACTTCACTCAGTGGACTGGCTGCGCCGGGCAGCGCACAGTGGGTGTCTCTGGCCGTATGGATGGCCTTGCTGTCGGGCGCCCTGCAGTTGGTGCTGGGCCTGGTGCGCTTTGGCTGGTTGCTCAATCTGGTCACCTCGCCGGTGCTCAGTGGCTTCACACAGGCCGCCGCCCTGCTGATCCTGGCCTCGCAATTGCCCGGGCTGGTGGGACTGCGCGCATCCCTGACCGAACTGGTCAGCACACCCGGCCTGCAGCATTTCGATCTGGCGGGCGCGGCCATGGGCCTGGGCAGCGTAGTTGCGCTATGGCTGGCCCGCAAGCAATGGCCCAGGTTTCCGGCCGTGATTGTGGTCATGGGCACCGCCGCACTCCTGAGCAAAGCCATGGGCTACGCCGACAGTGGAGGTGCCGTGGTCGGGCTGCTGCCCTCCGGCCTGCCGCACCCGTACTGGCCTGGCGCCCTGCCCTGGTCCACGCTGGGTGCACTCGTCATGCCGGTGCTGGTGATCACGCTGGTCAGCTTTCTGGAGACGGCCTCCAGCGCCAAGGTGGACCACCAGAGCAGCGGCACGCGCTGGAATGAAAACCAGGACCTGATGGCCCACGGCCTGGCCAAGATCAGCTCCGGCCTGTGCGGGGCCTTTGCCACCAGCGCCTCGTTCTCGCGCTCGGCCGTCAATCTGTATGCCGGTGCCCGCACCGGCTGGGCTTCGGTGTTCTCCTGCGCGCTGGTGCTGGTGGCGCTGCTGTGGCTGACGCCTGCACTGCACCATGTGCCGCAGTCGGTACTGGCGGCCGTGGTGGTCATGGCCATCACGGGCCTGATCCAGCCCAGCACGTTGCGCAGGCTCTGGCGCATCTCGCGGGTCGAGGCGTCCATCAGCGCCACCACCTTCGTGATTACCCTGGCCACTGCGCCCTACCTGTACTGGGGCGTTCTGGTGGGACTGCTGATGAACCTCAGCCACTATCTCTACCAGCGACTGCACCCGCGCATCATCGAAGTCGGCCTGCACCCCGACGGCAGCCTGCGCGACCGGCAGTTGTGGCAGTTGCCGCCGCTCGCACCCGACCTGCTGGCGCTGCGCATGGACGCCGAACTGGACTTCGCCTCGGCCAGTGCACTCGAGCGCTCGGTGGCCGACCGCATGGCGGCGCGACCGGGGCTGGCCCATGTCTGCCTTTTTGCCCAGCCCATCAACCGCGTGGACGTGACAGGCGTGGAAACATTTGCACGCCTGCTGGCCCTGGTGCTGCGCCAGGGCTGCACGCTGCACATCAGCGGGCTGAAACTCCCCATCGAACAGGTGCTGGAACGCGCAGGCGTTCTGACCCCGGGGCCCAAGCTGCGCATGTACCGCACCGATAGCGACGCCCTGCAAGCCCTGCGCCAGATGCAGGCGCCTGCCACGCAGGTACACTCGGGCTGAATTAACCCTTGCGCCCTCCGTGCCCACAACCGCACCCCCCCTCTCTGTCGACCTGCGCGACCTGCGCCTGGATACCGCCGTCACCCTGCTCGGCCGTGGAGAACTCCCACCGACAGGCACCACGCCGGCGCAGTACCTGCAGCGGCTGATCGACGGATTGTGCGACCTGTCGCTGCGCGACCCCCTGACCGGCCTGGCCAACCGGCGGCAGTTCCAGGCCGTATTGGAGCGGGAAATCGACCGGGTGACCCGGTCCGGCGAAGCCGCTCTGTTGCTGATGCTCGACATCGACCATTTCAAGCGGGTCAATGACACCTACGGCCACCCGGCCGGTGACAAGGTGCTGCAGGCCGTTGCAAACACGCTGGCCCAATGCGTGCGGCCCATGGATACCCTGGCCCGGTATGGCGGCGAAGAGTTCGCCGTGGTTCTGCCCGCCTGCCAGGCGGCTTTTGGCAAGGCGGTGGCCGAACGCATTCGCCGCTCCGTTGCCGCAACGCCCGTGCGGATCGATACCCACACCGAACTCAACATCACCATCAGCGTGGGCGGCGCCTATGCCCTGCAATGGATCCGATCGACCACACCGCTCTGGACCGATCGGGCCGACCACCTGCTCTACCGGGCCAAGGCCGAAGGGCGCAACCGTGTGTGCATCGAAGAGCAGCCCGACAGCACCGTCACCGCAGAAGAAAAGGGCATGCTTTTCGGCCCCCTCTACACTCCCTCCGGATGGGGCGATCTGAGCTCCATGAACTTCAATGACAGCGCCCACTGAAAGCAAAGAGATGAGCGACGCGCCGTCCCCCACCGCCACCGCAACCCCCCCCGAAACACCGGGCACACCGATGCAGGGTGCACGCATCATTGCCATCACCAGTGGCAAAGGAGGCGTGGGCAAGACCTTTGTCTCGGCCAATCTGGCTGCAGCCCTCACCCGCCGCGGGCTGCGCGTGCTGGTCCTTGATGCCGACCTGGGCCTGGCCAACCTGGACGTGGTGCTCAACCTGCATCCCAAGATCACACTGCACGATGTGTTCACCGGCAAATCCAGCCTGGACGAAGCCGTCATCGCAGCGCCTGGCGGTTTTTCCGTGGTGCTGGCAGGTTCGGGCATGGTGGAGTATTCGCGCCTGACGCCCGAAGTGCGCAACCAGTTTCTCAGCGTGATCCAGACGCTGGCTCCCCGTTTCGACGTGATCCTGCTCGACACCGGGGCGGGCATCTCCGATGTGGTGCTGTTCTCGGTCTCGCTGGCCTCCGAGGTCCTGATCGTGGCCACCCCCGAGCCCACTTCGCTCACCGACGCCTATGCAGCCATCAAGGTGTTGGCCATGCAGCAGCAGCGCCAACATATCCGACTGGTGGTCAACCAGGCGGCCCGGCCGGGGGATGGGCGGGCCATCACAGGCCAGTTGCAGCAGGTCCTTGAACGCTTTGTCACCACCCATTCGGGCCGCCCTCTGCGCCTGATCCACATGGGCGACATCCCGGCCGACAATGCCGTGCGCGAAGCGGTCATGCGCCGCCAGTTGCTGCTGCTGCAAGTACCCGGCTGCCCGGCGGCACTCGCGATTTCCCAACTGGCCGGCAAGATCGAAGAAACCCTGCTGACCCGCGCTGCCTGAGGCCCGTCAGGGCCGCAGGTCAAACACCAGCACCTCGGCGCCGTCGCCCTGGTCCAGGCGCAGCACGCTCTCCTGCTCCAGCATGGCGGCATCACCTGCAGCCAGGGCTTGGCCGTTGACCTGCAAGGCACCGCGCACCAGATGCACATAGCACTTGCGCTGCGGATCCAGCGCCATTTCGCATGCTTCCCCCGCGTCAAGATACCCGGCATGGAGCGCAGCATCGGCGTGGATGCGCACGGAACCATGCGCCCCATCGGACGAGGCCACCAGGCGCAAGCGCCCCTGCCTTTGCTCTGCGGGAAAGGCTTTTTGCTCATAACCGGGCGCAATCCCGTTCTGGTCGGGAAGAATCCATATCTGCAGGAAATGCGTGGTCTGGCCTTGCGCGTGGTTGAACTCGCTGTGGGTCACACCGGTGCCCGCACTCATGCGCTGCACCTCGCCCGGAGCAATGGCAACCACGTTGCCCATGCTGTCCTTGTGGGCCAGCGAACCCGACAGCACATAGCTGATGATCTCCATGTCGCGATGGCCGTGCGTGCCAAAACCGGCGCCCGGTGCGATACGGTCCTCGTTGATGACGCGCAGGTTGCCAAACCCCATGTGACGGGGATCGTGGTAACCGGCAAACGAGAAGCTGTGGTACGACTGGAGCCAGCCATGGTCGGCATAGCCCCGGTCTTGTGATTTGCGGATGGTCATCATGGCGTGGTTCCTTTTTGGCTGGCGGGATCGCACCTCCACTGTAGGAGCGACAACCACCCCTGCGGGCCTGCGGGTTTGATGGGACAATTCAAATCATTTGAACCCCATGCGCTCCACCCACGATGTGCTGACGCCCGAGAACCTGTCCATGCTGCAGGTGATCGCCGAGGCCGGCAGCTTTGCCGCAGCGGCACGGCAGTTGGGACTGGTTCCCAGCGCGCTCACCTACCGTGTGCGCCAGATTGAAGACGCGCTGGACGTGCTGCTGTTCGACCGCAGCGCACGCCAGGCGCAGCCCACCGAAGCAGGCTCCGAGTTGCTGCGCGAAGGCGCACGGCTGCTGCGCGACGTGGAGGCCGTGGCCCACCGCGTGCGCCGCGTTGCCACGGGCTGGGAGCCGCAGTTGACGCTTTCGGTCGACGGCGTGATGTCCCCCCACACCCTGCTGGAACTGGTGGACGCCTTCTATGCCCAGTCGCCACCCACCCGCCTCAAGCTGCGCGAAGGCATCATGACCGGGACGCTGGAAGCATTGACCTCGGGCCGCGCAGACCTGGCCATTGGCGTCTCGGTGGGCGGCAGCAACGTGGCAGGTCTGCAGCAGGCTGCGCTGGGCGACCTGTTGTTTGTCTACGTGGTCGCACCGCACCACCCGCTGGCCACCATGCCCGAACCCATTACCGATGCCACCCTGCGTGCGCACCGTGCCGTGGCGGTGGCCGATTCCGCCCAGCGCGGCGGCATGACCATGGGCCTGCTCGGCGGACAGGACGTGCTGACCGTGGACAGCATGCAGGCCAAGATCCAAGTGCAACTGCGCGGCCTGGGCGGCGGATTTCTGCCCGAGCCCATGGTACGGCCCTATGTCGAGGCCGGCCGACTGGTGGTCCGCAAGGTCGCACGGCCCGAACGCAGCGTGCGCATGCACTATGCCTGGGGTGGCCCGGGCTTTACCGCGCCCGGCCGGGCGCTGCAATGGTGGCTGAACCAGCTGCAAAGCCCTGCAACACAGCGTGCGCTGCTGGAAAACCACCACCATTTTTGATGCGCAAGTCTGCGCCGGGCGTGTAGAGTGGGTGCGTTCCCCGAATCTTCTTCCGACACCTGCCTGAAAGGCCTGCACATGCCCCGTCCCAAGCCCTCCCGCGCCGCCACCCGTCCCCGAGCCCCGCGCACCGCATCCGCGCCCCGCCGCATCGCCGTCATCGGCGCCGGCATGGCCGGTGTGGCATGCGCCCGCACCCTCCTGCAGGCGGGGCACCAGGTCACCGTTTTCGAAAAGAGCGACCGCGCCGGAGGCCGCACCAGCACCTTCGAAACGCCCTTCGGCAGTTTCGACGCCGGAGCGCAGTACTTTACGGTGCGCGATGCCCGCTTCACCCAGGCCCTGGACACGGTGCCCGGCCTGTGCCGCCCCTGGAGCGCCAACACCGTGCGCGTGCTCGATGCGGCAGGCCGCGTGGTCGCCGCCAGCCCGCTGCCCAAAGACGCCCACTGGGTTGCCAAGCCCGGCATGGGCAGCCTGGTGGCCGCCTGGGCGCAACCGCTGCAGCAGGCAGGCTGCCTGCAGACCCACACCCGCGTGGTCCGCATCGAGCCCGACCGCATGGCACCCGGCAGCTGGCAGGTCTGCACCCAGGAAGCCGATGGAGCCCAGCATGTCGTCGCCGGGTTTGATGCCGTCCTGATCGCCCAGCCCGCCACCCCGGCCCGCGCCCTGCTGGACGCCAGCGGCGTAGGCAGCGCGCTGTCCCGGGCCATGGCCCCCGTAGTGCAGGCCCCCTGCTGGACGCTGATGGCGGCGTTTCCGCAGGCTGTGCGCCCCGGCCTCACGACCCTGGGTCCGCAATGGAATGCGGCGCGCAGCACCCACCACCGCATCGCCTGGCTGGCACGCGAATCATCCAAACCGGGCCGCAACAGCATTGAGCGCTGGACGGTGCAGGCCAGCCCCGCCTGGTCTACCGAGCACCTGGAGGACGACGCCGAACGCGTGCAGGCCAAACTGCTCAAGGCATTTTCCGAAGTGACCGGCATCCGCGCCGAACCGGCCTATGCCGAAGTGCACCGCTGGCGCTATGCCCAGACCCACCAACCCCTGGGCCAGAGCCATCTCTGGGATGCCGCCGCTGGCCTTGGTGTCTGTGGCGACTGGTGCCTGGGCCATCGCCTCGAAGACGCCTTTGTTTCGGGCCTGGAACTGGCACTTGCCGTGGCATGAACACGGCGAGCTACGTGGGCCGGTTCGCACCATCGCCCACGGGCCCGCTGCATGCCGGTTCGCTGGTGGCGGCGCTGGCCAGCTGGCTCGATGCCCGTGCCTGGAACGCAGGCCGGGGCGGCCGCTGGCTTGTGCGCATCGAAGACGTGGACACGCCGCGCTGCGTACCCGGGGCCGCCGAGCGCATCCTGGCGCAGCTCGCCACCTGCGGCCTGCTGCCCGACGCACCGCCGCTGTGGCAATCACACCGGGGCGCCCTGTACCAGCAGGCGCTGGACCAGCTCGTGGACAGCAACCTGGCCTACCCCTGCGCCTGTTCGCGCAAGGACATTGAAATGGCCCATGCCGCGGCCGGGCACGCACACCAGCGCCATGTCGAGCGCCCCTATCCCGGCACCTGTCGCCACGGCCTGCGGGGGCGCACAGCCCGGTCGTGGCGGTTTGCCACCACAGATTTCATGCAAAAACAGGCTCAAACGCTTACCCATCAAGCGCAAGACGCTTCTTTTTCAATAGCATCCGATGGCCTGCACTGGACCGACCGGCGCCTGGGACCGCAACAACAGGACGTGGCGCGCAGCGTAGGCGACTTTGTGCTGCTGCGTGCCGATGGCCTGTGGGCCTACCAGCTGGCCGTGGTCGTCGACGACGCCGCGCAGGGCATCACCCATGTGGTGCGGGGCGAAGACCTGGCCGACAACACGCCCCGCCAGATCCTGCTGCAGCAGGCCCTGCAACAGCCCACGCCGCAGTATCTGCACACGCCGCTGGTGCGGGGCGCCGATGGCGAAAAACTCTCCAAGCAGCATGGCGCAGCGCCCCTGGTGCTGGACAACCCGCTCCAGGCCCTGCAAACGGCCGCCCAGGTGCTGGGACTCCCCGTTTTGGTGCATCCTGACAACACCCGCCTGGGCGATGCCCTGTCCCAATGGGTCAAGGCCTGGATGCCTCTCTACAATCGAGCCTTGTGACCGAACCGCATTCCATCGCCCCCGCTCCCGGCGCCGCATGCAGCCCTGCTGCCGCGTCCGACGTCCCCTCGCTTCCTGCGGGCCTGGCGCCCGCCAGCGTGCCCTACCCCAAGACCATCAAGAGCTTTGTCCGCCGGGCCGGGCGCACCACCACCGGCCAGGCCAAGGCCTTTGAAGACCTGGGCCCACGCTACATCCTTCCGTACACCGCCACCTTGCTGGACGCCACGGCAGCCTTTGGCCGCAGCGCCCCGCTGGTGCTGGAAATCGGATTCGGCATGGGCGAGGCCACAGCGCACATTGCCCGCGTGCGGCCGCAAGACAACTTCCTGTGCTGCGAAGTGCACGAACCCGGCGTGGGCGCCCTGCTCAAGCGCATCGGCGAACAAGGCCAGACCAACATCCGCATCGTGCAGCACGACGCCGTCGAGGTGCTGGACCACATGCTGGCCCCTGCCAGCCTGGATGGCGTGCACATCTTCTTCCCCGACCCCTGGCACAAGAAAAAACACAACAAGCGCCGCCTGATCCAACCCCCCCTGGTCGCCAAGCTGGCAGCGCGGCTCAAGCCCGGTGGGTACATTCACTGCGCCACCGACTGGCAACCCTACGCCGAGCAAATGCTGCAGGTGCTCAGTGCCGAGCCCTTGCTGGTAAACACCGCCGAGGGGTTTGCACCCCAGCCCGAATACCGCCCGCTGACCAAGTTCGAAAACCGTGGTCTGCGCCTGGGGCATGGCGTATGGGATCTGGTGTTTCGACAGCGACCTTCAGCCATCGACTGACATACCAAGCCCATGAAACCCATTCTGCAAAACCTGGTCGAGATGACCGGCCACCGGGATCACCTGCGGCTGGAGGTCTCCGTGCTGTCCACCCTGCAGTCGATGAGCGCCGTCGTGCAGGTGCGGTCCCTGGAGATCTTTACCCTGAACGGCGAATGCTACGTGCGCCCCAGCACCTGCCTGCGTGACGGCCAGTGGGTGTCCAACGAGGCCGAAGCAGCACACGACCCATTGCGCCAGCCCCTTGCAGACCTGCCCGCCTTGCAGGAATGCATTGCATCCAACGCCCCCAGGGCCACCACCACCCTGGGCCGGGGTCGCCATTGCCTGTGGCTTCCCGTGTGGATGCACGACAAGGTCGCATCCTGCCTGGAAATCATTCAATCGCGCCCGTTCTCAGCGCAGAAACTCGACGTGATCACCAGCGTTTTTCACGTCTACCAGAACTACCAGAGCCTGCTGGACTACAGCGAACGCGATGCACTGACCGGCCTGTTCAACCGCAAGACGTTCGACGAGCAGTTCTCTCGCTTTACCTCCAATGAACCCGGCGAGCGCCCCCAGGCCATTGCCTCCCTGGAAGAAGACGCCGAGGCACCCGCCGATGCAATGCAGCAATGGCTGGCCGTGGTGGATATCGACCACTTCAAACTGGTCAACGACCGTTTCGGGCATCTGTATGGCGACGAAGTGCTGATCCTGGTCGCCAACATCCTGCGCTCGTCGTTCCGCAGCCATGACCGCATCTTCCGCTTTGGCGGCGAGGAATTCGTGGTGCTGCTGCGCTCGACCAGCCTGTCCACCGCGCACAAGGTGTTCAACCGCTTCCGCAAGAACGTGGAAGACTACTACTTCCCGCAGGTGGGGCAGGTCACCGTCAGCGTGGGTTTTGTCTCCACCGACAAGGGCTCGCCTGTCGAAATCCTGGGCCAGGCCGACCAGGCCCTGTATTTTGCGAAGGAGAACGGGCGCAACCAGGTGCGCTTCTATGACGATCTGGTCGCCGAAGGACACCTCCAGTCCAAGGTCAGCAACGACGACGTCGAGCTTTTCTAGACACGGTCCCACCGTACTCGCCGATGCGACACCACCTGCGCATCACCCCACTCAGCCTTCGCAACCGCTTGACCATCAGCGTGGTGCTGATTGCCCTGATCAGCACGCTGGGGGTGGTGGGCGCTGCGTTTTATTACATACGCACCTCGGCGCTGGAAGATCTGGCCCGGGATCAGATGCAGCGCACGGTTGCGATTGCCGATGCGATTGACCAGAAATTTATCACCCGCCGGGCTCTGCTTAAAACGTTTGCCAATTCGCTTGTAAACCTGCAATTGCACGGCACGGCGCAACTTCAGCCATTTTTGCGGGGCCAACCCGCACTCCTGGAGTTTTTCGAGAATGTCGCCGTCTTCAACCGCTCGGGCGTGGCGGTTGCCAGTTTCCACGATCCAGGCTCCATTGGTCAGCTGAACGTTTCCGATCGCACCTACTTCATCGAGACGCTGGCCACTGGGCAGGGCGTCATTTCTCAGCCCATCCGCAACCGTGTTCGCGGCATGCCCCAAGTCGTAATGACTGAACCCGTACACGATGCGCAGGGCCAGTTGGTGTATGTCGTCAATGCGCTCATCAGCCTCGATCAACCAGACTTTCTAGGCGAGTTGGCGGACCTCAAGTTCGGCAAGACCGGCTACGTCTTCATTACCAATACGCATGGCATCGTCATCGACAGCCCGCGCAAGTCGCGCATCCTCAAGCACTTTGACGCCGAAGGGGGGTACAACGAGGCTACTACGCGTGCCGTGGCCGGGTTCGAAGGCACCACCGAGGGCGTCAACCGGCTGGGCGTGTCCGTGCTCTACGCCTTCAAGCAGACACGGCAGACCAACTGGATCATCGGCACCCACTACCCACGCGCAGAAGCGGTAGCCGCATTGCAGCGTGTCGAGCACTTCACATGGCTTGGCGCCCTCGCGCTGTCGCTGCTGGTGGGTGGCCTGAGCCTGTACCTGCTGCGCCGCGAGCTTGCTCCGCTGGACCACCTGCGCCTGCACATGCTGGCCAACCATGCGGCCGACCACTACGTGCCGCTGAGCACGCACTACGAGCAGGACGAGCTGGGCGACCTGGCGCGCACCTTCGACCGATTGATGGCCGAACGACACCAGGCACAACAACGCCTGTCCGCCAGCGAAACCTATCTGCGCGAAGTTCTGCGCCACGCGGGGGACGCCTTCATCGCACTCGACCGCACGGGCCGCATCACCGAGTGGAACCACCAGGCCGAACGGGTGTTCGGCTACGCCCGCGACGAGGTCCTGGGCCAGCCACTGGCGCCGCTCATCATTCCGGAGACGATGCGGGCTGCGCACAACAACGGCATGCAGCAGTTCACACAGCAAGGCACCGGGCCCATGGTGGACAAGCGCATGGAAGTCGAAGCCCTGCACCGCACGGGCCAACGCATTCCGATAGAAATCTCGCTGTCGGCGATGGACAGGGGTGACCATTTTGTGGCGCACGCCTTTCTGCGCGATATTTCTGAACGCAAGGCCGCCGAACGCGCCCTGGCCCTGAGCGAAGCCAAGCTGCGCGGCGTGACGGACAACCTGCCCGCGCTGGTGTCCCACATGGACACCCAGGAACGCTTCACCTTTGTCAATTCAGCCGTGCGCGAATGGTGGGGCATGGAGCCCGACGCCCTGTTGGGCCGCACCATGCGCGAGGTGGTGGGAGAGACGGTCTACTCCATTGCACAGGCGCCACTCAAACGTGCACTGGCAGGCGAGCGCGTCGAGTTCGACGTGCAAAGGCAGATCCACGGCGAGATGCGCGATGTGCACAACATCTATGTGCCCGATATGGACAGCGAAGGCACCACGCGCGGCGTCTTCACGCTCAGCATCAACATCACCGAGCTCAAGACGGTGGAGCGCAAGCTGGCCTTGCTTGCCCGGGTCGATCCGTTGACCCAGCTTGCCAACCGCCTTGCGTTCAGCGAAAGCCTGCCGCAAATCCTGGCCCGTGCCCGCCGCAGCGGGACTGCGCTGGCATTGATGTACCTGGACATCGACCATTTCAAAGCCATCAACGACAGCCTGGGCCATGCAGCGGGCGACGAAGTGCTGGAGGAGTTTGCCCGCCGTTTACAGGCCGGCGTGCGCAGCACCGACACGGTGGCCCGCCTGGCCGGGGACGAGTTCGTTGCCGTTCTGGAAAACGTGGCAGAAACCAGCGTGGCCGCTGACGTCGCACAGAAAATTGTCGACCAGGTCGCCCGCCCGTTGTTTTTGGTGGGCGGGCAGCCTCTGCATATCACGACCAGCATCGGCATCGTTTTTTACGTCCCGGCCGAGCCGCCGACGACGCCGGTCGAGCTCATGGCCCGCGCCGACGCCGCGCTCTACCGCGCCAAAGCCGCAGGCCGCAACCAGTTTCAGTTCTAGCAGACTACGCTCCAGATCACCTGGAAAGCTATGAATAACATAGCTTCCAGCGCTTTCTGGTATTGCGCTAGAGGCCAAAAAGGCTATGGATTTTTACAGCTGTTCAGCAACCCATCCACGCACCGAAGCCAGCGCTGCGGGCAGGCCCGCCGCCTGGGTGCCCCCGGCCATGGCCATGTCGGGCTTGCCGCCGCCCTTGCCGCCCACCTGCTGGGCCACAAAGTTGACCAGTTCACCGGCCTTGATGCGGCCCACGCTGTCGGCCGTGACGCCGGCCGCCAGCTGCACCTTGTCGCCGTCCACCGCGGCAAGCACGATGGCGGCCGTCTTGAGCTTGTCCTTGAGCTTGTCCATGGTGTCGCGCAAGGTCTTGGCATCAGCGCCGGGCAGAACGGCCGCCAGGACCTGAAGGCCCTTGACCTCCACCGCCTGGTTCACCAATTCATCACCCTGGCTGGAAGCCAGCTTGCCTTTGAGGGCGGCCACCTCCTTCTCCAGCACGCGGGCGTTGTCCAGCGCCTGGCCAATGCGGCCATTGATCTCTGACACAGGCGCCTTGAGGGTGCTGGCGGCCTGGTTCACGGTGTCTTCCAGGCCCTGCAGGTAGGCCAGCGCATTGATGCCCGTGACGGCCTCGATGCGGCGCACACCCGCGGCCACGCCGCCCTCGCCCACCACCTTGAACAGGCCAATGTCGCCCGTGCGCTGCACGTGCGTGCCTCCGCACAGTTCGCGGCTGGTGCCGATGTCGAGCACACGCACCGTTTCACCATATTTTTCGCCAAACAGCATCACCGCGCCGGTCTTCTGGGCCGATTCGATGTCCATCACGCGGGCCTGCGTGGACTGGTTTGCGAGGACTTCTTCATTCACGCGGCGTTCGATCTCGCGGATTTCGGCCACCGTGACGGGGCCGTTGTGCGTGAAGTCGAAGCGGGTGCGGTCGGCGTTCACCAAACTGCCCTTTTGCTGCACGTGTGCGCCCAGCACTTCACGCAGCGCCTTGTGCATGATGTGCGTGACCGAGTGGTTGCGCATGGTGGCCGCGCGCACGGCGGTGTTCACCTGCGCCTGCACCGTGTCGCCCACATTCAGCGTGCCTTCTTCGAGGGTGCCGTGGTGTCCAAACACATCGGCCTTGATCTTGAGCGTGTCTCCGACCGCAAAGCGGGCCGAGCCGCTGGTGAGGGTGCCCTCATCCCCTACCTGACCGCCGCTTTCGGCGTAAAAAGGCGTCGTGTCCAGCACCACCACACCGTTTTGACCCGCTTTCAGGGCTGCAGCGCTTGTGCCATCGACATAGATTGCTACGATTTTTGCAGTATCTGCCAGGGTGTCATAGCCGGTGAACTGATTGACGGCACCGGTGTAGTCCAGCGCCTTGTCCATCTTGAACTTGCCTGCGGCGCGCGCCTGCGCCTTCTGCTTTTCCATGGCGGTCCTGAAACCGGCCTCGTCCACCTCAACGCCGCGCTCACGGCAGACGTCGTTGGTCAAGTCGAGCGGGAAACCGTAGGTATCGTGCAGCTTGAAGGCCACATCGCCTGGCAGCACCGTGGCGCCGCCCCCCAGGGCGGCGTCCAGGATGTCCATCCCATTGGCCAGCGTCTCGAAGAAGCGCTCTTCCTCCGCCTTGAGCACCTCGGTAATGCGCTGTTCCTGCGCGCGGATGGCAGGGTAGGCATCGCCCATCAGGCGCGACACATCGGCCACCAGCTTGTGAAAGAACGGCGTCTTCTGGCCCAGCTTGTAGCCGTGGCGGATGGCACGGCGGATGATGCGGCGCTGCACATAGCCACGCCCTTCGCTGCCGGGGATCACGCCGTCGCTGACCAGGAACGCTGTGGCACGAATATGGTCGGCAATCACACGCAGGCTCTTGTTGTCCAGGTCGGTCACGGCGGTTTCACGGGCAGCCGCCTTGATGAGCTGGTCAAACAGGTCGATCTCATAGTTGCTGTGCACGTGCTGCAGAATGGCCGCCAGACGCTCCAGGCCCATGCCGGTGTCCACGCAGGGCGCAGGCAGCGGCGTGACGCTGCCGTCTTCCTTCATGTCGAACTGCATGAACACGTTGTTCCAGATCTCGATGAAGCGGTCGCCGTCTTCGTCGGGGCTGCCGGGCGGGCCGCCGGGAATGTGGTCGCCGTGGTCGTAGAAGATCTCGCTGCAGGGGCCGCAGGGGCCGGTGTCTGCCATCATCCAGAAGTTGTCGCTCTTGTAGCGCCCGCCCTTGTTGTCGCCAATGCGGATCACGCGCTCGGGCGGCAGGCCGATTTCCTTGGTCCAGATATCGTAGGCCTCGTCGTCCTCCAGGTACACCGTGGCCAGCAGGCGGTCCGCCGGCAGCTTGTAGACCTCGGTCAGCAGTTCCCACGCCCATTTCAGCGACTCGCGCTTGAAGTAGTCACCAAACGACCAGTTGCCCAGCATTTCAAAAAACGTGTGGTGGCGGGCGGTGTAGCCCACATTTTCCAGATCGTTGTGCTTGCCGCCAGCGCGCAGGCAGGCCTGCACCGATACCGCCCGGTTGTAGGGCCGCTTGTCGGTGCCCAGGAACACATCCTTGAACTGCACCATGCCCGAGTTGGTGAACATCAGCGTCGGGTCGTTGCCAGGCACCAGTGAACTGGACGCTACAACGGTGTGGCCCTTGGAGGCAAAAAACTCCAGGAAGGTCTTGCGAATATCGGCAACGGAGATACTGCGGTTCGGATTCGGATATCCGACTCCCTGCACCACGCTTACCCACCCGGCGTCGAAAAGATCCTTGATCCCCTGCATCTGCGGATGAACGCCGCAGTCGTCCGTCAGGCGA
>JAPKHH010000023.1:0-34524 GCA_026647025.1 Giesbergeria sp. | reverse complement strand
CGAAAAATGTGAGGCAAAAGCGGATCCAGCGCAATCAGGATATGCGGTAACAGCTATCAAAAGCATAGTTCCTGCAGGTGACCAGGCTGACGCCTTTCTGGTGCCTGCACAACTGGACGGTCACATCGCCCTCTTCCTGGTCGAGCGTTCGGCCAGCGGCGTGAGCACGCAAGGCTACGTCACGCAGGACGGCAGCCGCGCCGCCGAAGTGCAGTTCACCAACACACCTGCCACCCTCGTCACCAAAGACGGCCTGGCCGCGCTGGAACTGGCCGTGGACACCGGCATTGCCGCCCTGTGCGCCGAAGCCGTGGGCGTGATGGACAAGGCCGTCGCGCTGACGGTGGACTACATGAACCAGCGCAAGCAGTTCGGCGTCACCATCGCCAGCTTCCAGGCGCTGCGCCACCGCGTCGCCGACATGAAGATGCAGCTCGAACTGGCCCGCTCCATGAGCTACTACGCCAGCCTCAAGCTCGGCGCCCCAGCGCCAGAACGCCGCACCGCCATGGCCCGCGCCAAGGTGCAACTGGGCCAGTCCATGCGCTACGTGGGCCAGCAGATGGTGCAACTGCACGGCGGCATTGGCGTAACCGACGAGTACATCGGCAGCCACTACTTCAAGAAGCTCACGCAAATGGAAATGACGTTTGGCGACACGCTGCACCATTTGGGTGAGGTGTCTGCGCGCATGCAGGACACGGCGGGCGTGTTCGCCTGAATGGGCCCCAGATCCCCACGAAAAAACCGCGCCAGGCGCGGTTTTTTACGTTCCGCAATGCCCTCCGGTCACGCAAGCAACCGCGACGACCTGGGCACATGCGCCATCAAAAACTCCATCTGGTCCGCCAGGATGCGCCGGTTGCGCAAAATGAAGTCTTCCCACAGGCTGGGCACGTAGGGTGTGTAGAGCAGCGGCATGTGCGCCTGTTCGGGCGTGCGCGGGCCCTTGCGGTGATTGCAGGCGCGGCAGGCGGTGACCACGTTCATCCAGTGGTCCTGGCCATTTCTGGCAAAGGGCACGATGTGCTCGCGCGTGAGGTCTTCCTCGTGGAAATGCCCGCCGCAATAGGCACAGATGTTGCGGTCGCGTGCAAACAGCTTGCCATTGGTCAACCCCGGCTTGAGGTCAAAAGGGCTGATGCCCGGCACGCCGCGGGTGCCGATGATGCTGTTGACGGCAATCACCGACTGGCGCCCCGTGACCGCGTTGTGCCCGCCATGGAAGACAGCGATTTCTCCGCTAGACTCCCAGCGCACATCCCCTGCCGCGTAGTGGATCACCGCCTGCTCCAGCGAGATCCAGGACTGGGGCAGCCCCTGGGACGACAGCTTCAAGACTTTCACAACGCGCCTCCTCGAACATCACGGCATACAAGGAATGGGTGAAGCGGCCACACACCGGTATGGCAGGGCGTGGCTGCTGCGTCACAATATACGCTGTTTTCAAGTCAAATCAGTGTCTTGCGCTGGATGGCCGTGCGCAATGTGCTATTAAAAAGATAACGCTCCATGAAAATATTTCGCGGCTTTCGCCATCCCGGAATTGCCCCCGCCTGCGCACTGACGATCGGCAATTTCGACGGCGTGCACCGGGGCCACCAGGCCATGCTGGCGTTGCTGGGCGGCGAGGCGGCGCAACGCGGCGTTCCCACCTGCGCCCTCACTTTCGAGCCCCATCCACGCGACTATTTCGCCGCCGTCCAGAACAAGCCCGATCTCGCGCCGGCACGCATTGGCACGCTGCGCGACAAACTCACGGAACTGGCCCGCTACGGCGTGCAGCAAGCGGTGGTGCTGCCCTTCGACGCCCGGCTGGCCGCGCAATCACCCCAGACATTCATCGACGAGGTGCTGGTACGCGGCCTGGGCGCACGCTACGTGCTGGTGGGCGACGACTTCCGCTTCGGCAAGCAGCGTGCCGGCGACTACGCCATGCTGGATGCACAGGGGGGAAAACAGGGTTTCGATGTGGCGCGCATGATGAGCTATGAGGTACACGGCCTGCGTGTCTCCAGCTCCGAGGTGCGTGCAGCCCTGGCCGCCGGGCGCATGCAGGACGCGGCACAACTGCTGGGCCGCCCCTATGCCATCTCGGGCCATGTGGTGCATGGCCGCAAGCTCGGGCGCGCGCTGGGCGCCAGCGCGGCCGATGCGGGCGACGGTTTTCGCACCCTGAACCTGCGCTTTGCACACTGGAAACCGGCCGCCAGCGGCATTTTTGCCGTCACGGTACACGGCCTGCACGACGAGCCCCTGCCCGGCGTGGCCAACCTGGGCATCCGCCCCTCGCTGGACCCTCGGGACGTCAATGGCGGACGGGTGCTGCTCGAAACCCATTGCCTCGAATGGCCGCAGCATCTGGGGCCCGAGGGGGCCTACGGTAAAATCATCCGCGTGGAACTGCTGCACAAACTGCACGACGAGCTCAGGTACGACAGCCTCGATGCCTTGACCCAGGGTATTGCGAAGGACTGTGCCGATGCGCGCGCCTGGTTTGCCGCCCACACCGAAACCCGGCGCCAGACCACGCGCGACCGAATTTGACGCGTTGGCACCGCCCGCCGCCTTCGACAGGCTCAGGCAGGCAAACCCGCCAACATCCCCTGCCACCGCCCTCCGGACGCTGTAGCGCCCGGGCCGAGCTTGTCGAGTCTTCCCCGAAAACCATTCGCCATGTCCGACGCCACCCCCGCCAGCCGCCCCGACTACCGCAGCACCCTGAACCTGCCCGACACCCCGTTCCCCATGCGCGGCGACCTGCCCAAGCGCGAACCGGGCTGGGTGCAGGAATGGGACGAGAAGGGCCTCTACAAACGGCTGCGCGATGCCCGCCGCGGCAAGCCCAAGTTCATCCTGCACGACGGCCCCCCCTATGCCAATGGCCAGATCCACATGGGCCATGCGGTCAACAAGATCCTCAAGGACATGATTGTCAAGGCGCGCCAGCTCGAAGGCTACGACGCGCTGTATGTGCCGGGCTGGGACTGCCATGGCCTGCCGATCGAAAACGCCATCGAAAAAAAGCATGGCCGCAACCTCTCGCGCGACGACATGCAGGCCAAGAGCCGTGCCTACGCCACCGAGCAGATCGCACAGCAAATGCTCGACTTCCAGCGCCTGGGTGTGCTGGGCGAATGGGACAACCCCTACAAGACCATGAACTTCGCCAACGAAGCGGGCGAGATCCGCGCGTTCAAGCGCGTGATCGAGCGGGGCTTCGTCTACCGGGGCCTCAAGCCCGTGTACTGGTGTTTTGACTGCGGCTCGTCACTGGCCGAGTTCGAGATCGAATACGCCGACAAGAAGAGCTCCACCCTCGACGTGGCCTTCAAGGCCCACGACCCGGCACGGCTGACCACGGCCTTTGGCCTGCCCGGGCTGACCAAAGACGCGTTCGTGGTGATCTGGACCACCACGGCCTGGACCATTCCGGCCAACCAGGCCCTCAACCTCAACCCGGCCCTGCCCTATGCGCTGGTGGACACCGAGCGCGGCCTGCTCGTGCTGGCGGCCACGCTGGTCGAAGATTGCCTGGCGCGCTATGGCCTGACCGGCCAGGTGATCGCCACGGCCCTGGGCGAAAAACTGGGTGGGCTGGAATTCGAACACCCGCTCTACGACATGGACGCAGGCTACCGGCGCCTCTCGCCGGTTTACCTGGCCGATTACGCCACGGCCGACGACGGCACCGGCATCGTGCATTCGTCACCCGCCTACGGGCTGGAGGATTTCAACTCCTGCCGTGCCCATGGACTGGCACTGGACGACATCCTCAACCCCGTGCAGGGCAACGGCGCCTACGCGGCAGAGTTTCCGCTGTTCGGCGGCCAGCATATCTGGAAGGCCGTGCCGGTCATCCTCGATGCCCTGCGCGTCGCTGGCCGCCTGATGGCCACCCAGGACATCACGCACAGCTACCCGCACTGCTGGCGCCACAAGACACCGGTGATCTACCGCGCTGCCGCCCAATGGTTTGTGCGCATGGACGAGGGCGAAGGCGTCTTCACCAAGCCGGGGGCCAAGCCCGCCAAGACCCTGCGCCAGATCGCCCTGGACGCCATTGAGCACACGAGCTTCTACCCCGAGAACGGCAAGACCCGCCTGCACGACATGATCGCCGGGCGGCCCGACTGGTGCATCTCGCGCCAGCGCAGCTGGGGGGTGCCCATCCCGTTCTTCCTGCACAAGGATTCAGGCGAACTGCACCCGCGCACCATGGAAATCCTGGACCAGGCAGCCAATATCGTCGAACAAGGCGGCATCGAGGCCTGGAGCCGCGTGACGACGGAAGAAATTCTGGGCGCCCAGGATGCCCCCCAATACACCAAGAGCACCGACATCCTGGAAGTGTGGTTCGACTCCGGCTCCACCTTCAGCCATGTGCTGCGCGGCACGCACCCCGATGTGCACCACGACACCGGCCCCGAGGCCGACCTGTACCTCGAAGGCCATGACCAGCACCGCGGCTGGTTTCACAGCTCGCTGCTGCTGGCCAGCGCGCTCGAAGGCCGTGCGCCCTATCGCGGCCTGCTGACCCACGGCTTTACCGTGGACAGCCAGGGTCGCAAGATGAGCAAGTCGCTGGGCAACGGCATCGATCCTCAAGAGATCAACAAGAAGCTGGGCGCCGAAATCATCCGCCTGTGGGTGGCTGCCAGCGATTACTCGGGCGACATTGCCGGCGACGAGAAGATCCTGGCCCGCGTGGTGGACGCGTACCGGCGCATCCGCAACACGCTGCGCTTCCTGCTGGCCAACGTGAGCGACTTTGACCCGGCCCAGGACACCGTGCCCTTTGAACAGATGCTGGAGATCGATCGGTACGCTCTCACGCGTGCGGCCGAGTTCCAGCAGGAGGTGCTGGCGCACTACCGTGACTATGAGTTCCACCCTGTGGTCGCCAAACTGCAGCTGTACTGCTCTGAAGACCTGGGGGGCTTTTACCTGGACGTGCTCAAGGACCGCCTGTACACCACAGCGCCCAAGAGCCTTGCGCGCCGCAGCGCCCAGACCGCGCTGTACCAGATCACCCATGGGATGCTGCGCTGGATGGCGCCCTTCCTCTCCTTCACGGCCGAAGAAGCCTGGAAGGTGTTTGGCAACTCCGACTCCATCTTCCTGGAAATCTATGGTTCCATGGCCGGCGCCGACGAAGGCTTGCTGGCCAAGTGGTCGCGCCTGCGCGAGATCCGTGATGCGGTCAACAAGGAAATCGAAATCCTGCGCGCCGACGGCCAGGTAGGCTCGTCGCTGCAAGCCGCGATCACCCTCACTGCGCCCCCGGAAGACCATGCCCTGCTCGCCAGCCTGGGAGATGACCTGAAGTTTGTCTTCATCACATCCGCTATTGATTTAATAGCTGGAAGCGCCCTGCAAATCAGCGTCAAGGCCAGTTCCGATGCCAAATGCGAGCGCTGCTGGCACTACCGCAGCGATGTGGGCCATGATGCCGCCCACGCCACCCTGTGCGGGCGCTGCACCAGCAACCTGTATGGCGCCGGTGAAAACCGGGTGTGCGCCTGATGGCCCGCTCGACGGCCTGGGGCGGCCGCCCGAGTGCGCGCCTGTGGCCCTGGCTGGCCTGGGCCCTGGTCATCCTGCTGGCAGACCAGGCCACCAAGACCTGGATCCTGGGCTCCTACCAGCTGGGTGATGCCACGTACATCACCAGCTTCTTCAACATCGTGCGGGTGCACAACACCGGTGCGGCCTTCTCGTTCCTGTCCACGGCGGGGGGCTGGCAGCGCTGGCTGTTCACCGGCATCGGGGTGGCGGCAACCCTGTTCATCCTGTGGCAATTGCGCCAGCACCCCGGACAGAAACTGTTCGCGTTTGCACTCTCCAGCATTCTGGGCGGCGCCATCGGCAACGTGGTGGATCGGCTGATGCACGGTTATGTAGTGGATTTTCTGGACTTCCACTGGGCTGGTTCGCACTTTCCGGCCTTCAACATCGCCGATGCCGGTATCACCGTGGGGGCAGCCTGCCTGATCCTGGACGAACTGCTGCGCGTGCGGAAGACGTAACACCTCCTGTGGCGCTACGCGCCGTTTTATGCGCTGTCGATAGCGTTCAAGGGCCAGCGCGGCTTGACGTCAAAGGCATAGTCGAACCGGGCCTGCTGTTGGCCTGACTGCAGGCGCATGGCGGCCGCCATGGCAATCATGGCGCCGTTGTCGGTGCACAGGTGCAGCTCGGGGTAGTGCACGCGCACACCGAGCCGGGCGCAGGCAGCATCGAGTTGCGCACGCAGCAGTTGATTGGCGCCCACGCCCCCGGCCACCACGATGCGCCGGAGCCCGGTTTCCCGCAGCGCCGTAAGCGACTTCTTCACCAGCACGTCCACAATGGCCGCCTGCGTGCTGGCGGCCAGGTCGGCCTTGCGTGCTTCCAGGTCGTCGCCCAGCTTGCGCGCCTGGGTCAGCACCGCCGTTTTGAGCCCGGCAAAGGAAAAATCCAGGTTACCGCTGTGCAGCAAGGGACGCGGCAGCTTGAAGGCCGCCGGGTCGCCCTGCTGCGCCAGGCGCGACAGCGCTGGACCACCGGGGTAGCCCAGGCCCATGAGCTTGGCCGATTTGTCGAAAGCCTCGCCTGCCGCATCGTCGATGGTCTCGCCCAGCAGCTCGTAGCGGCCCACGCCTTCCACGCGCATCAACTGGGTGTGCCCCCCCGAGACCAGCAAGGCCACGAAGGGAAATTCCGGCGGATCGGCGCTCAGAAAGGGCGAGAGCAAATGGCCTTCCAGGTGGTGCACGCCCAGCACCGGCTTGTTCAGCGCGGCGCCCAGGGCACAGGCCACGCCCGCGCCCACCAGCAAGGCCCCGGCCAGGCCAGGGCCCCGGGTGTAGGCCACCACATCGACCTCAGGCAAGCGACAACCCGACTCGGCCAGCACCTCTTCTGCCAGCGGCAGCACGCGCCGGATGTGGTCGCGGCTGGCCAGTTCGGGCACCACGCCGCCATAGGCCTGGTGCATCTCGATCTGGCTGTGCAGCGCATGCGCCAGCAAGACCGGCACGCCGCTGCTCTGCGTGCGCACCAGCGCCACGCCGGTTTCGTCACACGATGATTCGATGCCCAGCACCAACATGTTTTGCACATCCATGGGCGACAAGTGTAGGGCCTGCAGCGCCGCTGCACGCCGCTGCGGCCCGCCCACGCCTACTGCAACCGGAACGTGGCCGCCAGCGTGGCCAGGTGGCGCGCCTGCTCCTGCAGGGCAGTGGATGCGGCCGACGTTTCCTCGACCAGCGAGGCATTCTGCTGCGTCACACCATCGAGGTGCGCCACGGCCTGGTTGATTTGCCCCAGGCCCATCGCCTGCTCCCGGCTGGCCGAGGCGATCTCGCCCACGATGTCGGCCACACGCTGGATGCCTGCCACGATTTCCTGCATGGTGGCTCCGGCCACCGCCACCTGTTCGCTGCCCACGCCCACCTTGTCCACCGAATCGCTGATGAGGGTCTTGACCTCCTTGGCCGCTTCGGCGCTGCGCCCGGCCAGGCTGCGCACCTCGGAAGCCACCACGGCAAAGCCGCGTCCCTGTTCGCCCGCGCGGGCGGCTTCCACGGCGGCGTTCAGCGCAAGAATGTTGGTCTGGAAGGCAATGCCATCGATCACGGCGATGATGTCCACGATCTTGCGCGACGAGGCGTTGATGGCCTCCATGGTGTCCACCACCTGCGCCACCACCGCGCCGCCACGCTCGGCCACGCCGGTGGCAGTGGCGGCCAGCTGGCTGGCCTGGGCCGCGCTGTCGGCGTTTTGCTGCACGGTGCCCGAGAGCTGTTCGGTGGCCGACGCGGTTTCTTCCAGTGCGCTGGCCTGCTGCTCGGTGCGTGCCGACAGGTCGTGCGTTCCCACCGCCACCTGGGTCGAGGCACCCGCAATGGTTTCGGCGCCTTGGTGCACCTGGCCAATCATGTGGTGCAGGTTGCTGCGCATGGTTTCCATCTGTGCCAGCATGGTGCCGATCTCATCGCTGCCGGACGACTCGACCTTGAAGGTAAGGTTGTTGGCCGCAATGGCCGAGGCGGCCGCGTTGACCCGGCGGAACCCCCCGACCATGCGCGCCAGCAGCAGCAGGCCCATGAGCGAGGCCGGCAAGCCCAGCACAAAGGTGGCAAAAGCGAACACCATCAGCCCGATTTCATAGCGTTGTTGCGCGGCCTTCAGGGCAGCGTCCGCACGGGCGACCTGGAAGTCGCGGTATTGCCCAGTGGCCTTGATCACGGCTTCGCCGTCCTCGCTGCCGGCTTTCAGGAAACGGGCCATCACATCCGACTGGAAATTCCCCGCCTGGATCGCCTTGGTGGCCTCGTCCAGTTGGGCCACCCAGGCCGTACGACTGGCCCGGGTGCCTTCAAACACCGCCTTTTCATCCGGTTCGGTGATGCTCGACTCAATGGTTTTAATGATCTGGGTAATGCGGTCCCGATTGGCGGCGATGGCATTCAGATGCGCGGAGATGTCATGGTTGTGGATGGATGCCAACGGGCTCTCCGGAGAATGCTGGAACGCCAGAATCACTTGAAGGCGGTTCTGTACCGTCAGGTCCATCAGATCAGCCGCCATCAGCGCCGGAACCATGGCGCGGTCATGCACGGTCTTGAGACTGTCCCGCGCCGATGACAAGCCCCAGTAGCTGACCGCGATCACCACAGCCCCCGAGAGCCAGAACGCACTCAGGACAATGACAAACCGCAGCGTGATACGAAGGTTGTTGAACATGTTTTCTTTCAATTTGTTACGCGCGAGCGCATCATAGCCTTGGCACCGCCCGTGCATCGCGCGCATCTGAGCGTCACACTCAGGTACCCCGCACGCCGTATCGCCTTCGGGGGAGCAGCCGCCATGGGACAATCGCCCTCCATGAATCCGGAACAGTACGTCCAGCAAAAAGCTGCCGCCTCGGGCAGCAGCTTCTATTACGCCTTTCTGTTCCTGCCCCGGCCCCGGCGTGCGGCCATTACGGCGTTCTATGCATTCTGCCGCGAAGTGGACGATGTGGTCGATGAGGTGTCCGACCCTGGCGTGGCGCGCAACAAGCTGGCCTGGTGGCAGGGTGAAGTGGCTCAGGCCTTCAAGGGCCGGGCCACGCACCCGGTGATGCAGGCGTTGATGCCGCATACCGCACCGTACCAGATAGAACCGCGCCACCTGCTGGCCGTCATCGAAGGCTGCCAGATGGACCTGGAGCAGACCCGCTATCTGGACTACCCCGGCCTGCAGCGCTACTGCCATCTGGTCGCGGGGGTGGTGGGCGAGGTGGCAGCGCGTATCTTTGGCCAGACCGACCCCGCCACCACCCAGTACGCCCACCGCCTCGGGCAGGCGCTGCAACTGACCAACATCCTGCGCGACGTGGGCGAAGACGCCATGCGCGGCCGTATCTATCTGCCGGTGAACGAGCTCCAGCAGTTTGACGTGAAAGCGCACGAAATCCTCAAGCGCGAATACTCCGAACGTTTTACCGCACTCATGCGCTTCCAGGCCGAGCGCGCCTACCGGCTGTACGACGAGGCCCTGGCGCTGCTGCCCGAGGCCGACCGCCGCGCCCAGAAGCCCGGCCTGATGATGGCCAGCATCTACCGCACGCTGTTGCGTGAGATCGAACACGAAGACTTCCGCGTGCTGCACCAGCGCATCAGCCTCACCCCGCTGCGCAAGTTCTGGCTGGCCTGGAAGATGCAGGCGCTGGGACGCATGTAACAGGCACCACAACACGCATGAACGTTGCCATCATCGGTGCCGGCTGGGCCGGCCTGGCCGCCGCCATCGCCGCCACACAGGCGGGCCACCAGACCACGGTATTCGAGGCCGCACGCACCGTGGGCGGGAGGGCGCGCGCGCTCACCATCCCTAGCACCGACGCTCCCCCCCTGGTCCTGGACAACGGCCAGCACATCCTGATTGGTGCCTACACCACCTCGCTGCGCCTGATGCGCCTGGTGGGCGTGGATGTTGACGCGGCCCTGTTGCGCCTGCCGCTGGTGCTGCGCTTTCCCGGCGGCAACGGCCTGCAATTGCCTGACCTTCCCCCGCCCTGGGATGCCTTGCTGGGCATTGCCCGCGCACGCGGCTGGTCTTGGCGCGACCGGATCGCCCTGCTGCGCACAGCCCATACCTGGCAGCGCGCGGGTTTTGTCTGTGCCCCGCAAGACACGGTGGCCACCCTGTGTGCCCACCTGCCGCAGGGCTTGCTCGACGGTTTTATCGACCCGCTGTGCGTGGCCGCACTGAACACCCCGGCGCATGCCGCCAGTGGCCAGGTGTTTTTGCGCGTGCTGCAGGACAGCCTGTTCAGCGGGCGCGGTGGCTCCCACCTGCTGTTGCCGCGTGTGGACCTGGGCACGCTGTTCCCCGAAGCTGCCGCCGCCTGGCTCGTCCGCCAGGGGGCCCTCGTGCGCACCGGCGAGCGCGTGCAGGCTCTCACCCCACCCGCAGACGCCCAGGCCTGGCGTGTCGATGGCACCGCATTCGACGCCGTCGTGCTGGCCACCTCCAGCACCGAGGCGGCGCGCCTGGTATCGCACAGCGCGCAGACCGCCCCCTATTCCATGACCGTGGCCTTGTGTGACTGGGCCGCCAGCGCGCAGGCGCTGCGCTTTCGGGCCATCAGCACGGTGTATGCCCAGGGCACGCCGCCCGCCCAGGGCCACCTGCTGCCCGAACCCATGATGGCCTTGCACAGCAGCGCAGAGCAGCCGGCGCAGTTCGTGTTTGACCGGGGCCAGCTGGGCGGCCCGCCTGGCCTGCTGGCGTTTGTGGCCAGCGACAGCCAGGGCGAGCGCACGCAGACTGCGCAGCAGGTCTTGCAGCAAGCCCGCACCCAGTTGGGTCTGCCAGGCCTGCAAGTGGTGCAGACCGTGGTGGAAAAACGCGCCACCTTTGCCTGCACCCCCGGCCTGCAACGGCCCGGCGCCTGCATTGCCCCTGGCCTGCAGGCCTGTGGCGACTACATTGCAGGCCCCTACCCGGCCACGCTGGAAGGCGCGGTGCGCAGTGGCTGGGCGGCGGCCCAAGCCCTGGCTGCGCCGGAAACGTAGCCGGGAAATACTACTTTTTTGATAGCTGCTACCGCTTATCTAGTAAGCGATAGAGCCATATTTCATTCAAATGATCGCCTTGGCGTTCACAAGGTGAGAATGGTCGAGCCCGTCGTCTTGCGCGCCTCCAGGTCGCGGTGCGCCTGCTGCACATCGGCAAGTGGGTAACGCTGGTCGATGTGGATCTTCACCTGGCCACTGGCCACCACGGCGAACAGCTCGTCGGCCATGGCCTGGGTCGATTCACGCGTGGCAATGTGGGTGAACAGCGTCTGGCGCGTGACATAGAGCGAGCCCTTGGCACCCAGCATGCCCGGCGCGAACGGCGCAACGGGGCCCGAGGCATTGCCAAAGCTCGCCATCAGGCCAAAGGGGCGCAGGCATTCGAGCGACTTGTCCCAGGTATCCTTGCCCACCGAGTCGTACACCACCTTCACGCCCTGGCCTGCGGTGATGTCCTTGACGCGCGCCGCAAAATCCTCCGTGTGGTAGTTGATGGCGTGCGCAGCACCATTGGCCAGCGCCAGCTGGCACTTGGCATCGGTGCCCGCCGTGGCGATGAGCTGCAAACCCAGGGCACGGGCCCACTGGCAGGCAATCAGGCCCACGCCACCGGCAGCCGCGTGGAACAGCACGAAGTCACCCGCGTGCAGCCCCTCGACCGGCAGCGTCTTCTTCAGCAGGTACTGTGCCGTGAGGCCCTTGAGCATCATGGCCGCACCGGTTTCGAAGCTGATGGCATCGGGCAACTTGCACACGCACTTTGCCGGCATCACACGCACTTCGCAGTAACTGCCGGGCGGCTGGCTCGCATAGGCGGCGCGGTCGCCCACCGTCAGATGCGTGACGCCCTCGCCCACAGCCTCGACCACGCCCGCAGCCTCCATGCCGATGGTGGCCGGCATGGACAGCGGGTACAGGCCCGTGCGGTGGTAGACATCGATGAAATTGAGCCCGATGGCATGGTGGCGGATACGGATCTCGCCCGGGCCGGGCTCGCCCACGGTCACATCGACGATCTGGAGTTCTTCGGGGCCGCCATGCTGGCGGATCTGGACGGCAAGGCTCATGGTGTGGGGTGACTCCTGCAAGGCAAAGGGAAAGGTGTCCGATCGTGCCATGTTTCTGCAAGCCTTGTCCTGCGTGCGCCGTTACAGTGCAGGGATGACACACAAACTGACGCCCGGCACGGCGGCGCTGCTGGTGACCGCGCCTTTGCTGTGGGCCGGCAATGCCGTCGTGGGCCGCCTGGTGCACGACCTCGTTCCCCCGATCACGCTCAACTTCCTGCGCTGGGCCGTGGCCTTTGTCCTGCTGCTGCCGCTGGCCTACGGCGTGCTGCGCCCCGACCACCCGGTATGGGCGCACTGGCGGCGCTATGCGCTGCTGGGGCTGTTGGGCATTGGCCTGTACAACGCGCTGCAGTACATGGCCTTGCAGACCTCCACCCCCATCAATGTGACGCTGGTCGGTTCGAGCATGCCCGTGTGGATGCTGGCCGTGGGCGCCGTTTTTTTTGGTGTGTCCGTCACGCGTCGCCAACTCGCCGGGGCAGCGCTTTCCATGGCCGGTGTGCTGCTCGTGCTCAGCCGCGGCGAATGGGGCCAGCTGCTGGCACTGCGCCTGGTGCCCGGCGACCTGTTCATGCTGCTGGCCACCATTTCGTGGTCGTTTTACAGCTGGCTGCTGGTGCGCACCAGCGAACCGGCCAGCCTGCGCAGCAACTGGGCCGGTTTCTTGATGGCGCAGCTGGTGTTTGGCCTGGGCTGGTCGGGCGCTTTTGCCAGCGCGGAATGGGCCGCCGGACACACGCAGATCACCTGGGGCTGGCCGCTGGTGACGGCGCTGGCCTTCATTGCCATCGGCCCGGCCGTGGTGGCGTACCGCTGCTGGGGCGTGGGCGTGCAGCGCGCCGGGCCCGCCGTGGCCGGTTTTTTCGCCAACCTCACGCCGCTGTTTGCCGCACTGATGTCGGCCGCCTTTCTGGGTGACACGCCGCGCCTGTACCACGGCGCCGCCTTTGGCCTCATCGTGGGCGGCATCGTGGTGTCTTCACGCCGCTGAATCTCCGTGCCGCAGCCCCCCGGAAACCCGGCGGCGCGCCGACGCGCTCAGGCGGGGGCTTTCATCAAGGCATCGAAGGCATCCAGGGGCATGGGCCTGCCCAGCAGATAACCCTGGTACAGATCGCAGCCATGCCGGGCGAGGAAGTCTTTCTGCCCCGGGGTCTCCACCCCTTCTGCGATCACTTCCAGATCGAGGCTGCGGCCCATGCCAATGATGGTCTGCACAATCACGTCGTCCGTGTCCCGTGTGCCCAGGTTGCGCACGAAAGACTGGTCGATCTTGAGCTGGTGCAGCGGCAGCCGCGTCAGGTAGGCCAGTGACGAATAACCCGTGCCAAAGTCGTCCACCGAAAAACGCACGCCCTTGGTGCGCAACTGGTGCATTTTTTCGATGGCATCGTCCACGTTGTCCAGCACCAGGGATTCGGTCAGCTCCAGGGTGAGCAAGTGGGCCTTGGCGCCCGTTTCCTGCAGGATGTCGGTCACCTGGCGCACGAAATCCGGGTGTCTGAACTGGCGGGCGCTCACATTCACCGACACCTGCAGGTGGCTGCATTGCGGCTCGTCCTGCCATGCCGCCATTTGCGCGCAGGCCGTGCGCAGCACCCATGCGCCAATGTGCAGGATCAGATCGCTTTCCTCGGCCACGGCAATGAACTGCCCCGGCGGCACCATGCCGCGCTGCGGATGGTGCCAGCGCAGCAGCACTTCAGCACCCACAATGCGCCCGTCCAGCGTGAATTGAGGTTGGTAATGCACCGCAAACTGCCTTTTTTCGAGGGCGTCGTGCAAGTCGGCTTCCAGTTGCGCACGGTCGTTGATGGCCACCTGCATCCGGGGGTCGAAGAAACACAGGCCATTGCCGCGCCGTGCCTTGACCTGGTACATCGCGATATCGGCCTGCTTGAGCAGCTCCGTCGCCGTCTGCAGGGAGCCACCAAAAACCGTGGCGCCAATGCTGGCACGGCTCTGGTGTTCATGTCCTTGCAGCTGGTAGGACTCGGACAGGCTGGCCAGAATTTTCTCGCCGATACGCTGGGCAAGCTGCGCGGCTTCTTCGGTGCGGATGGAAAGGTCGTTGAGCATCACCACAAACTCATCGCCACCCAGTCGGGCCACCGTGTCGGCCACGCGCACGCAGGCGCGCAGGCGCTGCGCCACCTGGATCAGAAGCTCGTCACCCACTTCATGGCCCATCGTGTCATTGAGCGCCTTGAACTGGTCCAGATCAAGAAACAGCAGCGCCCCCAGCTGGCCCGAGCGCTGCGCCAGCACCGACGCCTGGCCCAGGCGGTCAAGCAACAACCGCCGGTTGGGCAGGCCGGTCAGCGGATCGTAGAAGGCCAGGGTCTCGATTTCAGCCGTGGCACGGCGCAGATCGGTCACATCGTGGTAGGTGATGACCAACCCGCCCTCGGGGGTGGAACGCTCCAATATCTGAATATGGCGGCCATCGGGCGTGGTCTGCTCATGCCCCCCGGCAGCGCTGCGCTGGCGTGCCAGGCGCTGCTCCACCCACTGCTGCTGCTTTGCCTCGTCGGCCTGCGGCAGATGGTATTTGACGGTTTTTTCCAGCACCTTTCGAAATGGCAACTGCGGCGCCATCACACCCGCCAGCCAAGGATAGATCTCGGCGAAACGCCGATTCCAGTGCACCACCCGGCCGCGCTGATCGAGCAGGACAAAACCGCTCACCATCGACTCCAGCGCCTGATCGAGCATGGTCTTGGAATGGGCCATCGCCTGCCGCGCCATGGTGACGCTGTGAAAGAAAGCGACGGCCGCACCTGCAGCCAGCAACACCATCAGGCAGAACACCGCCGTGACGACGGCAATGGCATTGCGCTCTGCGCGCCAGTCCTCCAGAGCAACCTCCTCGGGCAGGCTCGCGGAGAGGCGCAGGTTCTGGTAGAGCAGCGGGCGCGAAACCACCAGTGCAGGCACGCCGCTCAGCCGCGCAGGAGCGCCCCAGGTGGCGCTTTCAGCGGGTGTGTTCAAGGGCTGAATCGGCCGCAACAGCGCTTGCTCACCCCAGTCGGGAATAGACAACAGCACGCTGCCATTGCTGCGCTCAAGCACCACCTCCAGCCCGGCACTGTCGGCACCCTGCATCAGCACCTGTGCCATTTTGGCGACCGGCACCTGCGCCACCACCACCAGCCGATGGCCGTTGGCCAGGACACTGGGCCGGGCAAAGTACAGAACGACCTGTGTGCTGTTGAAGCTCACGGTGGGCGCACTGACCAGCAGGCTGGGCGCCGACGGCGCCAGCGCCGCTTGCAGGAATTCCGGGGGCAACTGCACGGCATGGCGCGCGCCCGAGGGGTCGGACGATGCCAGCACACGACCCTCGCGGTCCAGCAAGGCCGTAAAACGCACCAGCAAGTTCCCGCGCGTGACGGTATCCAGCAGCTTGCTGGACACACTGGCATCGATCCAGTCCCCCATGGAGGTGGACAGCCCGAGCAGGTCGTCCGTGCCCGACAAGAGCAAATCCACCGTGAGAAAGCTGTTGTTGAGAGCCGCCTCGGCACCCGAGACGAAGCGTTTGACCTGCTCCATGCGGTTTTCCAGGGCCGTCTGCCGGGTCGTCCAGGCCAGCGTGCCCGCAGCCCCCAGCAATACCGCCAGAAACAACGCCGCCAGTGCCCAGACCGAAACCTTGATGCGCGAGACCGTCCACGCCATCAGGGCACTTTCGGCACGACCAGCCCGCGCGCGGCGCCGATGGTCTGGTTCCAGAGATCGGCGCATTGCAGGCCGCAGCGCCGCAGCCAGCGCGGCAGCACCGTGGATTTGAAAATCTCCTTGCGCCGCACCTCATCCTCGGCAGACGGCTGCACCACCTGCATGCGCCCCTTGCGCCCCACAGTGCAGCCGGGTGCACCGCTGTTGCAGGCCAGCCCCTGGGCCGTGTCCCGCTCGGATTCCGCCCAGATGGCGGACTCCAGCCGGGGAAGCTCCTGGCGCAGCAAGGAGCGCAAATCGGCAGGCAGCGCCTCCCAGGCCGCCTTGTTGGCGCCAAACAGGGCCAGGCCCCAGGTCAGCGGCATGGCATAGAGATGGGTGGTGACGGCATGCAGGCCCAGCGTGTTGCCCGACATGGTGCCCGTGATGGCGCAATCGACGCTGCCCGACTCGATGCCCGGCACGATGCGTGCAAACGCCATGTGCACGGGCACCGCGCCCAGGGCCTCGACAAAGTCAGCCTGCCCGGCCGAAGACACGCGCACCCGCCGACCCGACAGATCGGACAGCGCGGCCAGCGGCTTGCGGCAGAAAACGACCTGCGCCGGGTAGACATACAGAGCCAGCAGCTCCACGCCATGCACTTCGCGCAGTTTCATTTCCAGCACGGGGCGGAAAGCCCCCACGCTCACCTTGAGGCTGGCCATGTCGGGATTGAGCCCCGCCAGATCGGGCGCGGTGTATTCCGGGGCTGTGATCGTCAGGGCACTGAGCAGCACCGTACCGAAGGGCACCACGCCCCGCTGCAGAAAAGACAGCATTTCATCGCCCGGCACCCCCGCGCGGTCGAACGGAACGATCTCGGCACTGAAGCGCCCCCGGCTGAGCCGGGGTAACTCGCGGGTCCAGAAAGGCTCCTCCCAATGGGTGTACTGGCTAAGACCGGCCAACCCGCCGACGATGCGCAGGTGGCGCACCGCGGTGCCATCCTGGGCCTGTATCGGCGTACACCACAGCGCCAGGGCCGTGCACGCACAGACCGCCGTCCAGGTATGCGCCTGCATCCAGTGCCGGAAGAAATGCGGTGAAGGGAACATGGCGAAGAAGAAAGCCCTTAAAAAAGAAACGCCATTGTGTTCGACGACCGGCGGGTCGCGCCACACCATGAAAAAACCTGACTCCGGGTTTACCCTTGGAAATCAGTAAGCCCCCGGATAGGCACCGCCATCGGCCAGCAGGTTCTGCCCGGTGACGTACCCGGCGTGCACACTGCACAGAAAAGCGCAGAGGGCGCCAAACTCCCGTGCCGTTCCGAAACGCCCCGCCGGAATGCTGGCCAGGTGCGCCGCGCGTACATCGTCGAGCGTGCGCCCGCTGCGCGCTGCAGCGCCGCCCAGGGTGGCGGCCAGGCGGTCGGTATCGAACTTGCCGGGGAGCAGGTTGTTGATGGTGACACCCCGGGCCGCGATACTGCTGCGTGCCACCCCGGCGACAAACCCCGTGAGGCCGCTGCGCGCGCCATTGGACAGGCCCAGAATGTCGATGGGCGCCTTCACCGCGCTGGACGTGATGTTCACGATGCGGCCAAAACCGCGCTCGGCCATGCCATCGACCGTGGCGCGGATCAGCTCGATGGGCGTGAGCATATTGGCATCCACGGCCTTGATCCAGGCCTCGCGGTCCCAATCGCGGAAATCACCGGGCGGCGGGCCGCCGGCATTGGTGACCACGATGTCGAAATCACGCCCCGGCCCGCCGGGCACGCTGAACACCGCGTCCCGCCCTGCGGGGGTCGTGATGTCTGCCGCCACCGTCAGCACCTGGGGCTTGATGCCTTTTTGGCCGCTAGCGCTTTCCCACTGTGCGCCAATAGCTATCAAATCAGTAGCAGACGCCTGCAACGCCCCGGGCTGGCGTGCATTGACGACCACATGCACGCCCTCGGCCACCAGCGCCTGGGCGCAGCCCAGACCCAAACCCTTGCTGGCACCACACACCAGCGCCCATTTGCCCGCCAAGCCCAAATCCATAACAATCCCCGTCTGCGCGCTGCAGCACAACGTCAGCGCGGTCCCATCATAAAGAAGTGGAGAGACCCATGAACATTTGGTTGCACCGCGGCAGCCTGGCGGCCGCCCTGGCACTGGCCTTGCTGGCCGTGCCTGCCCAGGCGCAGCAGGACGCCGCCGTCCTCAAGCGTGCCACCGAACTGCGCGAAGGCCCCGCCCAGACGTCTGCCAGCCTGGGCGCCCTGGCGGCCGACAGCAGCGTGGCACGCACCGGCGAGCGCAAGGGCTCCTGGGTCAAGGTGCGCACCCCGCAGGGCGCCGCCGGGTGGGTGCACATGTTCGATCTGGGCGCCCAGGCAGGCGCCGCTCCGGCCAGTGGCGGCGCCACCAGCGGCCTGCGCAGCCTGGGCGGGCTGTTTGGCGGCAGCGGCAGCACGACCACGGCCACCTCCACGGTCGGTATCCGCGGTCTGGGTGCCGAAGACATTGCCAACGCCCAGCCCAACCCGACCGCTGTCCGGGACGCCGAGAAGCTGCGCGTCAGCGCCGAACAGGCCCAGCGCTTCGCCAGCGCCTCGGCACTGCGCACCCAGCGGGTCGAGCCCCTGCCCGAACCGCCCCGCCCCGCATCGGGCGGCAGCCAGTTCACCACCGACAATATGAGCCCCAATTGAGGAGAGACACCATGCGTATCCCAACCCTGCTCTCCCGCACCGGCCTGGCAGCAGCCGCC
Organism: Giesbergeria sp.; assembly: GCA_026647025.1. Taxonomy (GTDB): domain Bacteria; phylum Pseudomonadota; class Gammaproteobacteria; order Burkholderiales; family Burkholderiaceae_C; genus Simplicispira. The sequence goes on along the minus strand of JAPKHH010000023.1, from coordinate 15,977 downwards.
ACCTGCCTGGCCCTGGCGGCGGCCCCGGTTCAGGCCCAGGGCATGATGAACCTGCTCAACTCCCTGGGCGGCTCCGGCAATTCGGGCTCGGGCGCTGCGGGCCTGCTGGGCGCCGTGGTGGGCGGCCCCGCCAACAACGGCGGCCAGGGCGAGGACCTGATCAGCCTGCTCTCGCGCTCAGTCGACAACATTGACGAGCCCCGCGAGATCGAAATCGGCCGCCAGCTCGCCGCCGTGCTGCTGGGCAGCAAGCCCCTGCACCCCGACATGCAGCTGCAGCGCTATGTGAACCAGCTCGGCCGCTGGATCAGCCTGCAGTCCGAGCGCCCCCACCTGCCGTGGACCTTCATCGTGCTCAACGACAACGGCTACAACGCCTTTGCCGCACCCGGTGGCTACGTGTTCGTAACCAAGGGGCTGATCGACCGCTGCGCCGACGAGGCCGAGCTGGCCGGCATTCTGGCGCACGAAATCACCCATGTGACGGCCAAGCACCACCTGCACGCCATGCGCAAGTCGGCCCAGTCGGGGCTGCTGACGCAACTGGTGGCCTCGCAGATCAAGACCAACGCCGTGGGCAACCTGGTGGCCTCGCAGGTGCTGGCACTGGGCCGCAACCTGTATGCCCGGGGCCTGGACCAGACCGACGAATTTGACTCGGACCGCAATGGCGTGGCCCTGGCAGCCCGTGCCGGGTTCGACCCCTTTGGCCTGGTGGCGGTGCTGCAGCAATTGCGCACGGCCACGCCGGACAACCCCATGTTCACCCTGGCCCTGTCCACCCACCCCCCAGCACAGACGCGCCTGGACCAGCTGGAGCAGGCCATGGGCCAGCGGCTCGATGGCTTTGCAGGGGCCCCCACGGTCACCGTGGCGCAGCGCCTGGGCGGCGGAGCGCGCAAGAAATAACTACCGTGCCCGCGCCGGGCGGGTAAAGACAAAGATCCCGGCAATCACCAGCACCGTGCCGGCGGCCACCCAGGCGGTGAAGGGCTCGCCCAGCAACCACACCCCCATCAGAATGGTGGACATGGGCCCCACCATGCCGACCTGGGACGCCGCGCTGGCGCCGATGCGCTCGATGGCCATCATCACCATGAGCACGGGCGCAGCAGTGCACAGCAAGGCGTTGAGCACCGACAGCCACAGCACTTCGGGCGCCACCAGGGCCGCCGACAGCGGCCGCAGCAGGGCAAACTGCAGCAGGCACAACACACAGGCCACGCTGGTGGCCAGCCCCACCAGGCGCAGCGAACCCAGGCGCTTGACCATCTCGCCGCTGTAGACCAGGTAAATGGCATAGCTGACCGCGCTGCCCAGCACCAGCGCCGCGCCCCAGGCGGTGTGCGCGCCCTGCAACTGGACCTCCTGGCCAAACACCAGCACTACGCCGCAGTAACTGATGGCCATGCCCAGCGCCTGGCCCCAGCGGATGCCGCGCCCGTACACGGCCCAGCCCAGCAGCAGCACGATGGTGGGGTTGAGGTACAGAATCAGCCGCTCCAGGCTGGCGCTGATGTAGGCCAGCCCGGCAAAGTCGAGAAAACTGGCCAGGTAGTAGCCCGAAAACCCCAGCCCCAGCACGCCCCACCCGTCCTTGCGGGCCAGCGCAGGCTGGCCCCGGCTCGCCCACCAGGCCATGGCCACAAAAATGGGCAGGGCAAACAGCATGCGGTACATCAGCAGGGTGACGGCATCCACCCCATGGCGGTAGGCCAGCTTGACGATGATGGCCTTGCCGCTGAAGGCGATGGCGCCCAGCAGTGCCAGCAGCAGGCCGGACGCTCTTGTTTTGCTAGCTTCCAGCGCTTGCTGTGATTGCGTTTGAGGCACTTTTTATCTAAATCTTCAAGGATTTTTCTAGAACCCTGCCGCCTGGCCGTCGCGCCGGGGGTCGCTGGCAGCCACATAGCCCTGGGTCTGCGGGTCGCCCAGGCGCCAGATGAACTGGCCTGCGCCGAATTCGCCATACGGGTCGCTGAGCACCGTCATCCGGTGGCCCCGTTCGGCGAGCCCCTGCAGGGTGTCTGCAGGCCAGGCGGCCTCGGCATGCACCGACAGCCCCTGGTTGAAGCGCCAGCGCGGCGCGTCGCACGCCGTCTGCGGGTTCTGGCCGTGGTCGAGCATGCGCACCAGCGTCTGCACATGGCCCTGGGGCTGCATGTTGGCGCCCATGACACCGTAGGCCATCACGGGCTGGCCGTTCTGGGTGACGAAAGCGGGGATGATGGTGTGAAACGGCCGCTTGCCCGGCGCCACCAGATTGGCCGGGTTGGCGCCCTGCGGGTCGGTGCTGAAACCAAAGCCCCGGTTCTGCAGGCTGATGCCGAATTCGGGCTCGACGCAGCCCGAGCCAAAGCCCTGGTAGTTGCTCTGGATGAAGCTGACCATCATGCCGCGCTCGTCGGCCGTGGTGAGGTAGATGGTGCCGCCCCCGGCCGGCTTGCCGGCGCCAAAGTCCTGTGCGCGTTGCATGTCGATGAGTTTGGCACGCTCGGCCAGGTAACGGCCATCGAGCATTTGCGCGGGGGTCACCTCCATCGACGAGGGCTCGGCCACGTAGCGGTGCACATCGGCAAAGGCCAGCTTCATGGCCTCGATCTGCAGGTGCTGCGCAGCCGCGCCATCCACGGACAGGCGGGCCAGGTCGAAGTGCTCCAGCATGCCCAGCGCCATCAGTGCGGCCAGGCCCTGCCCGCTGGGTGGAATCTCGTGCAGCATGTAGCCCCGGTAGGCCTGCGCCAGCGGCGTGACCCACTCGGCCCGGTGCGCCGCCAGGTCGGCCTGCGTGAGGGCGCCGCCCTGCTGCGCAGAAAACCGCGCCAGGGCCTGGGCGATTGCGCCGGTGTAGAACGCCTCGCCCCGTGTGGCGCTAATGGCCCGCAAGGCCCGCGCCGCTGCGGGAAAGCAGAAGCGCTCACCCACCTGCGGCGCCCGCCCCCAGGGCATGAAGTGCTGGGCAAAACCGGGCTGCGCCTGCAGTTCGGGCACGGCGGCCGCCCATTTGCCCTGCAACACCACAGGCACAGCGTAGCCCCGCTCGGCAATCTCGGTCGCCGGGGCCATCAGATCAGCAAACGGCAGCTTGCCAAAACGTTCGCTCATGGCCACCCAGGCACTCACGGCGCCGGGCACGGTGACGGCGTCGATGCCGCGCTGCGGGGGTGTGCGGGAGCTCTGGCCGTACTTGCGGTGGAAGTAGTCCGGCGTCCAGGCCTGCGGCGCACGGCCCGAGGCGTTGAGACCATGCAAGGCCTGGCCGTCCCAAAGGATGCAAAAGGCATCGCCCCCCAGGCCATTGCCCGTGGGTTCGCAGACCGCCATGGCGGCGGCAGCGGCAACGGCGGCATCGACCGCGTTGCCACCCTGCCACAGCATGCGCAGCCCCGCCTGCACCGCCAGCGGGTGCGAGGTGGCCACCACATTGCGCGCGAACAGCGGCAGGCGCGCGCTGGGGTAGGACGGCTGGTAGTCGAAGTGCATGGCGACCCGGGTTCAGAGGGCGGCGATCCGCTCCATGAAGCGCTCAGGCACGGGGGCGACCTTTTTGTCCTGCGGGTGCACGAACACCACGCCCAGCTTGCCGCGCGCCACTTCGCGGCCCGCATTCTTTTCGGTCATGCGAAAGACGATGTCGAAGCCATAGCGGTTGAAATCCGTGGGCAGCATTTCCACGCGCATGGTCTCGCCATGGAAGCCCTCGGACTTGTACTGGGCCACGATGTCTCCAACCACGATGGACAGCCCCTCCACACCGGCCTCGCGGTAGCCCAGGGCCTGGAAGAAGCGCACGCGGGCTTCGGACACCAGCGTGAGCAACTGCGCGTTGTCCAGATGCCCGCCCTGGTTGACATGGCTGATGTAGATCTGGATCTCGGTGGAAAACGTGAACTGCTCGGGCAGTTGGAACTGGATGCGGGGCATGGAACAAAACCTCGGTTAGCGAGCAAACATTTTGTGGTGCAACCGCCGCAGCGAGCCCCAAACGATCAAACCCACCACCGGAATGGCAATGGCCGCTGTGGTCTCGGGCGAAAGGGGCCAGCCCAGCGGCTTGACCCCCTTGGCCAGGTAGCTCACCAGGCCGACGATGTAGTAGGTGATGGCCGCCACCGACAGGCCCTCCACCGTGGACTGCAGCTTGAGCTGCAGGTCCTGGCGCTGGTTCATGCTGGCCAGGAGCTGCTGGCTGCTTTGCTGCTGCTCGATCTCGACGCGCGTGCGCAGCAGGTTGCTGATGCGCGAGACGCGGCGCGAGAGCGCCTCCTGGCGCCGCGCAGCCCATTCGCAGGTGCTGCGCGCGGGCGTCAGGCGCCGGTGCATGAACTCGCCAATGGTCTGCATGCCCGCCAGGCGCGACTCTGCAATGTCCTGGATGCGCCGGTCCACCAGCTCGAAATACGCGCTGCTGGCAGAAAACCGCGAATGCGTGGCCGCGTAGGCGCTTTCCACCTGCCCGGCCAGACGGGTCAGCCGGTCGAGCAGCGCAGGCTCGGCATGGCGGTTGGCGGTGCGGATGGCGTCGGCCAGCTCGGCCAGTTCACGCTCGGCGCTGGCCAGCACGGCGGTGGCCTCGCGCGCGGCGGGCAGGCCCAGCAGCGCAGCCATGCGGTAGGTTTCGATCTCCTGCAGGCGCTGCACCAGGCGGCCCTGGCGCCGGGGCGTCATGCCGCCGGTCAGCAGCACCATGCGCGAATGGCCGTCGGCATGGATGGCAAAGTCGGTGTAGACCTCGCCATGGCCGTCGGCCACGGTGGAGGCCACCAAGGTGTCCTCACTCAGCACATGGCGCACCAGCGAGCCCGAGCCAAACTCCTTGGTGGGCAGCACCCACAGGTTCAGGCTGCACAGGCACTGGCCCGGCAACTGCGCCAGCCAGTCGCGCGGCACGGCGCTCAGGGCGCCCACGGGCTCGCGCTCGCCAAAGCCCTCGGTCTGCAGCGGCACGGTGAATGTCCAGCTGACAAACTCGGTGTGCATCTCCCAGCGCAGGCGGTAGGCCCCCAGGTCCACGCGCAGGTGCGTGGTCTGTGCGTCGGGCAGGGCCTGGTGGTGGTTGCGCAGCAGCGCCACCACATGGGCGCGGCTGGCTTCGCGCCCCGCCGCATCGGCCAGCATCACGATGTGCGTGCTGGCCACGGGGGCGCTGATGGCCTCGGGCGGGCGGGCGTGAACCTCGTTATGCAGCTGTGCCCGCTGGGGGTGCTGCGCAGGGGGAAGCGCGGAGATCATCGAAGAAAAACCTTTGGTGGCAAGAGAGGGGCCATCACAGCGACGAACGCTGCGGGGTACCGAAGTGGCCTGGGCGTGTGTGCGTCGTTATTGCGGCGGCGGGGTGGCCGCCACCACTTCTTCCAGCGTGGTCATGCCCTGCGCCACGCGCAGGGCCCCGGCCATGCGCAGGGGGCGCATGCCGTCCTTGACCGCCTGGCGGCGCAGCGCATCCATCGACGGCTCCTTGGTGATACCGGCCTTGAGCGTTTCGGTCACGGTGAGCAGTTCATACAGGCCCATGCGCCCGCGGAACCCCGTCATGCGGCAATCGACGCACCCCACGGGCTTGTACGGGTGGAAACTGCCACTGAGCTTCCAGGGCTTGACCGCCTGGGCCAGCGCCTCCTGCGAGGCCTCTTCGTCGGGCTGCTTGCACTCCTTGCACAGCGTGCGCACCAGCCGCTGGGCCAGCACGCCCAGCAGCGTGGCGTTGATCAGGTAGGACGGCACTCCCAGCTCCATCAGGCGCGTGACGGCCGAGGGGGCGTCGTTGGTGTGCAGGGTGCTGAACACCAGGTGACCGGTGAGCGCGGCCTGCACGGCCATTTCGGCGGTTTCCAGGTCGCGGATTTCGCCCACCATGATGATGTCCGGGTCCTGGCGCATGAGGGCGCGCACGCCTTCTGCAAAGCTGAAATCGAGCTGGGGCTGCACCTGCGTCTGGTTGAAGCTGGGCTCGATCATTTCGATCGGGTCTTCGACCGTGCTGACGTTGACCTCCTCGGTGGCCACGCGCTTGAGCGTGGAGTACAGCGTGGTGGTCTTGCCCGAGCCCGTGGGCCCGGTCACCAGAATGATGCCGTAGGGACGCTTGATGAGTTCTTCCCAGCGCTGCGCGTCATGCTGCGCAAAGCCCAGCGCATCCAGGTCCTTGACGGCCGTGTCGGGGTCGAAGATCCGCATCACCATCTTCTCGCCAAAGGCCGTGGGCAGCGTGGCCAGGCGCATTTCGACTTCGTCGCCGCGCTGGTTGCGCGTCTTGATGCGGCCGTCCTGCGGGCGGCGCTTTTCCACCACGTCCATGCGGCCCAGGAGCTTGACGCGCGCCACCATGGCGCTCATCACGCCCAGCGGCATCTGGTAGACCGGGTGCAGCACACCGTCGATGCGAAAACGGATCACGCCCTGCTCGCGCCGGGGTTCCAGGTGGATGTCGCTGGCGCGCTGGTCAAACGCGTATTGCCAGAGCCAGTCCACCACCTTGACGACGCCCTGGTCGTTGGCGTCGAGCTGCTTGTTGGTCTTGCCCAGCTCGACCAGCTGCTCGAAATTGCTGGTGACCGCATTGCCCCCGGCTTTCTGTGCATTGCGCACCGACTTGGCCAGGGCAAAGAACTCGGCCGTAAAGCGGTGGATGTCCAGCGGATTGGCCACGACGCGGCGCACCGGGCGCTTGGCCTGGCGCTCCACCTCGGCCACCCAGTCGGTGATGAAGGGCTCGGCCGTGGCCACGACCACCTCCTTGGCCGTCACCTGCACCGGCAGCACCTTGTGCCGCTCGGCATAGGTGGCGCTCATGGTGTCGGCCACCTTGCCCACATCCACCTTGAGCGGGTCGATGCGCAGGTAGGGCAGATCGCAGCGCTGGGCCAGGAACTCGGTCAGCACCTCGATGTCCAGCGGCTTGCCGTCGCTCTGGCGCACCATGGCCACATTGGCCAGACGCACCAGCGGGTGCTGGGCGCTTTCGGCCTGCGAGCAGCGGGCAATGGTGCGCTGCGCTTCCTCGGCAGAGACCACACCGTCGGCGCTGAGCCATTCGACGATGCGGCGCCAGTCCAGCGGGCCCACGGGCGCCAGACTGGACGCATGGCGGGGGGACGCAGGGGCGGTAGAGTGGTGTGTCATGTGTGAGCTCTCTCGTGCAGTATTGCAGCGCCGCGGTCAGGCAGCCAGGGGCTTGAAGCCGCGCACCCATTTGGCGGTGGGCAGGCCCCAGCGCTGGTGCAGGTCTTCACAACGCGCGGCCAGTTCGCCGCGCTTGAAGCGGGTGGGCGTGCGCTGCGCCAGTACCACGGTGTTGCCTTCGCGCGTGGGCTTGAAGGCCCACAGCGCATCCTCACCGAAGGCTGCGGCCATCTTCTCGACGCTCTGCGCAAAACTGGACGAGCGGCCAAACAGGTTGACCGTCATGCAGCCATCCTCGCTCAGCAGGGCGCGGCAATCGGCATAAAAGTCGGCGCTGTCGAGCACGGGGGCTGCGGCTTCGTGGTCATACAAATCGACGGCCAGCGCATCCACCGTGCCCCGCCACATGGGGTTGCGAATTTCCTGCGCCGCATCGGCCAGCACCACACGCAGCTTGGGGCCGTCGGGCGGCAGCTTGAACCAGGCGCGGCACACGGCCAGCACCTGCGGGTTGAGTTCGATGGCGGTGGCGCACAGGCGCAGCTTCTTGTGGCAGAACTTGGTAATGGCCCCCGCCCCCAGGCCCAGCTGCATGGCGTGGCGCTGGCCCACGCTGGCAGGCTCCATGAACAGCAGCCAGGCCATCATGCGCTGGATGTATTCCAGCTCCAGATCAAAAGGGGCATCGATGCGCATGGAGCCCTGGATCCAGGGCGTTCCCAGGTGCAGGTGGCGCACCTCGCCGTCGTCGGAGACGCTGACTTCGGGCAGTTCGTCGGTGGTGGTTTTCTTGCGTGCCATTCGGTTTTCTTCAAAGGAGTCCCTGCGCGGCCAGGGCCTCGCCCCACGCCGCGCGCTTGCGCTCAAAGCTCCACGCGGCGTTGGCCGGGCTGGTGGACGGCAGCTTGCACACCGGCACGCCCAGCGCCGCCGTGGCGCACGCATGCCGATAGCTCTCACCGCCATTGTGGGCGATGGCAGCCAGCCGGGGGCAGCGCGCGCGCAGGAGGGCAAAGTCATTCACCTCGGCATTGCGGATGCGGGCGTCGAGGCTGCCCTCGCGCTCGCAGGCGCCATACACGTCCCACAGGCCCAGGCCGCGCGCCAGCAGCCAGGCGCAGCGCGCCGCATAGTCCTGCGGCCCGGGCAGCGGGTGCTGCGGCCACAGCGCCTGCAGAATGCGCCAGAAATGGTTCTGCGGATGCGCGTAATACTGCCGCGCCCGCAGCGATGCCACCCCAGGAAAGCTGCCCAGCACCAGCACCACCGTGCCCGCGCCCACCACCGGCGGCAAACCCACCAGCCGCCCTGGGAGCGTTGGCAAGGGTGTCGCTGGGTGGGTCATGAGGCTGGGCTTTCGGCGAGGCTTGCGCACGTTACATTTACTATCAATTCAATAGCTTATTGCGCTTGATGGCAGAGCGTTAGAAGGCATTTTCTCTCATTTTTTCGCACATCTTCTGCAGACGGGGCAAGGCCTGCAGCGCATTCGCGTGCGTCTGGCGCGCCAGGTCTGCCAGCGGCACACCGCGCAGGTCGGCCAGCACCTGGGCAATGCGCGGCAGCTCAGCGGGGGTGTTGCGGCCCTGCGCGGCGCCTGCGGCCCGCTCGGCGGCGGTGCGGTAGAGCCAGTGCGGTGGCATGTCGGGGGCATCGGTCTCCAGCACCAGCGCCTCCAGCGGCAGTTCCGTGGCCAGACGGCGCAACTGCAGCGCACGCTCGTAGGTCAACGCGCCGCCAAAGCCCAGCTTGAAGCCCAGCGCAATGAAGGCACGCGCCTGCTGCAAGCTGCCGTTGAAGGCGTGCGCAATGCCGCCCTGCACCGGCACTTCGCGCAGGCCTTTGAGCAAATGGTCGGCCGAGCGGCGCACGTGCAGGATCACGGGCAGGTCAAAACGGCGCGCCCATTGCAGTTGCTGGCGATAGAAATACGCTTGGCGCTCTGCGTCCAGCCCCGGCACAAAGAAGTCCAGGCCGATTTCGCCCACGGCGACAAGGTGCGGGTCGTCGCGGTGCTGATCCAGCCGCTGCGCCAGGCGCGCCAGGTCGTCATCCGCCGCCTGCGGGGTGTAGAGCGGGTGGATGCCCAGGGCGTAGCTGTCGCCATGGCGGTGGGCCAGGCTGCGCACGGCTTCGGCATGTGCGACCTGCACGGCTGGGAGGACGAGATGCTGCACGCCTGCGGCGCGGGCCTGGGCGCGGACTTCATCCGCGTCATGCGCGAACTCGGGGGCGTCGAGGTGGCAGTGGGTGTCGATCCAGAGGGACATGGGGGGGATGATCCCATACAGGGCCTTGTGGTGACTGTGCGCTTTGCTGAGGGCGGAGGCCGGGTCTCGCCCCGGCGGGCGAGGTACTTGTTCTTTGCTTCGCCAAAGAAAAGTACCCAAAAGAAAGGCGACCCTGCTGTCTGCGTCCCTGCGCTTCGCTCCGGGCAACCTGCGGTGCTTGGTGCTGGCGGGGCCTCGCTCGAACTCGCGCCTGCGGCGCTCAAACAATCGCGAGCCCTGATCCGCCATCCCCTGCGCGCCGCAGGCGCATACAAAAGGGGTGGGAGTCCAACATCCATACGGGCCATCGCTGCGCTCGGCACCAAGGGGCCGCAGGCGCTATGCGCTGCGCATGCCAGGCCGAGCGCAGCGACGGCCCGTGTCAGGCTTCCAACCCCCTTCTGGCTGCGCCTGCGGCGGGGTGCTTGCGGGGTGGCGGGTGTGCCGCAGGACACACCCGCTTCGTGATCTGACTCGCCGTGGTTGTCCGAACGAAGCGCGCAGCGCGCAGTGAGTTCCACGGCGCACCCCGCAAGCACCCCGGCGCAGGTGTGCCCCGCAGGGGCCGCAGGCTGTGGGGCGCGTTTCTTTGCCTCCTTTCTTGTCGCGCACAAGAAAGGAGGTCGCCCGCCGGGGCGAATCCCGGCCTCCGCTCTCCGCAGAGCCCCCTCCCCCGAAAACTTCAAAACCTCAACGCCCTCCACCCGCATTCTCGGGCGCCGTCGTATCAGGCCCCGACTGGGTGCGCAGCACGCGCAGGCTGCGGTCCGTCACCACGGTGAACAGCATGGCCGTGTTCGGGGCTTCGAGATAGCGCCAATCATGGTGGGTCTCGTTCTTCAGATCGAAAGGCGTCACCTTGGCCGGCTTGCCCAGCAGGCGGCGCACCTCGGCCATGTCCATGCCGGGCTGGATGCGGGCAAAGTTCTCGGGCGTGAGTACCTGGCGCACGGCCACCAGTCGGCCGTCGGCGCCGATGTCGATCATGTAGTTGCGCTGCCCGGCAGGCTGGCGGTTGTATTCAAAGGTGCGCAGGCGACCGCCAGCGTCCCAGATGTGGTCGGGCACGCCAAAGCGGTCACGCACGTCCACTTCGGTGGAACGGCCGGGCTCGAGTTCGCTGATGCGCTGCGGGTCACAGCCACTGGCGGCCAGCAGGGCCAGCGCCATGGCAGCAGTGGCAACAAGGTGTTTGAGGTGCATCGTGACAGTCCCGGTAAAATCCAGCGCTCCAGCTTAGCCCAATACCATGTCCATCTTTGCCCGCCCCCACTACACCTCCGACGCCACCCAGTTCATCGAGCAGCTCAAGCAGCAAAAACCGGCGCTTGATGCCCAGCAACAGGCGGGCCGAGCCTTGTTGTGGGACAAGAACGTCGACCGCGCCCTGTGGCAGGAATACCGTGCTGGCCGGGTGCCGCAAAAACCCTACGTCTACCAGACGGAAACCAAGCATCCTTGAAGTGAAATTGGCCTCTGGCGCTTTACCATCAAGCGCATGCAGCTATCACTTTAGAAGCATCCATGGATAACATCGAGGCTCCGTCCAGCGCCATGCCCGATGTGGTGGACCAGGTGGCCCTGGCGCGTCTGTATGGCGAGCCGCTGTTCGCCCTGCCCACCGACCTGTACATCCCGCCCGACGCGCTGGAGGTTTTTCTCGAAGCCTTTGAAGGCCCGCTGGACCTGCTGCTCTACCTGATCCGCAAGCAGAACTTCAACATTCTCGACATTCCCATGGCCGGGCTCACACGCCAGTACCTGGCGTATGTGGATGAAATCCGCAGCCGCAACCTGGAACTGGCGGCCGAATACCTGCTGATGGCGGCCATGCTCATCGAGATCAAGTCGCGCATGCTGCTGCCGCCCAAAAAGCAAGCGGGCGCCGAAGAAGCCGAAGACCCGCGCGCCGAGCTGGTGCGCCGCCTGCTCGAATACGAACAAATGAAGATGACCGCCCAGCAACTGGGCCAGCTGCCGCAGTACGGGCGCGACTTCCTCAAGGCACAGGTGTATATCGAGCAAAGCCTGCAGCCGCGTTTTCCCGACGTGCACCTGGTGGATCTGCAGGACGCCTGGCGCGACATTCTGAAACGTGCCAAGCTGGTGCAGCACCACAAGATCACGCGCGAGGAACTGAGCGTGCGCGAATACATGAGCCAGGTCCTCAAGGCATTGCAGGGGCGGCGATTTGTCGAGTTCGAGCACCTGTTCGACCCCGCCAAAGGCAGCACCGTGCTGGTGGTGACCTTTATTGCCCTGCTGGAACTGGCCAAAGAAACGCTGATCGAGATTACCCAGGCCGAGGCCTTTGCCCCTATTTACGTCAGACTGGCCTACACCCCGGTCTGATCCGATTGACGCCCGCATGGCAGCAGGCCACGATGGCGGCCCGTGGCCCTGCCAGGCAACAACCCACCACACACCATGGCATCGCATGATTTTGACGTTCTGATTGTGGGCAGCGGCCTGGCCGGTCTGTCGGCCGCACTGCACCTGGCCCCCACGCACCGCGTGGCCGTGATCACCAAGCGCGAGCTGCAGGATGGCTCCAGCGGCTGGGCGCAGGGCGGCATTGCCGCCGTGCTCGCCAACGACGACACCTTCGAAGCGCATATCCAGGACACGCTGGTTGCCGGTGCCGGGCTGTGCGACCTGGCCACCACGCGCTTTGTGGTGGAAAACGCCCCCGAGGCGATCGGCTGGCTGCGCCAGCTCGGCGTGCCCTTCACGCAGGAGGGCGAGCAACTGCACCTCACGCGCGAAGGCGGCCACAGCGCACGCCGCATTGCCCATGTCACCGATGCCACTGGCGCTGCCGTGCAAAAAACGCTGATCGACGTGGTGCGCTCCACACCCGGCATCACCTTGTTTGAACACCACACGCTGGTCGACGTGATCACCAGCCGCAAACTCGGCCTGGCCGGCCAGCGCTGCCTGGGCCTGTACGCGCTGGACAAGGCCACCGACGAAGTGGTCACCTTTCGCGCACCGCAAACCATTCTGGCCACGGGCGGCGCGGGCAAGGTCTACCTCTACACCACCAACCCCGATACGGCCACGGGTGACGGCATCGCTGCCGCCTGGCGCGCCGGTTGCCGCGTGGGCAACATGGAGTTCATCCAGTTCCACCCCACGGGGCTGTACCACCCGCACGCCAAGTCCTTCCTCATCAGCGAGGCGGTGCGTGGCGAAGGCGGCAAGCTGCTGCTGCCCGACGGCACACGCTTCATGCCCGAACACGACCCCCGCGCCGAACTGGCCCCGCGCGACGTGGTGGCCCGCGCCATCGACTACGAGATGAAGCGCCATGGCCTGGAATGCGTGCACCTGGATATCTCGCACCAGAGCCCGGAGTTCCTGCGCGAGCACTTCCCCAACATCCTGGCGCACTGCGCCAACCTGGGCATCGACATCACCAAGGAGCCGATTCCCGTGGTGCCCACGGCCCATTTCACCTGCGGCGGCGTGCTCACCGACCTGTCGGGCCGCACCGACCTGCCCGGCCTGTACGCCGTGGGCGAGGTGGCCTGCACCGGCCTGCACGGCGCCAACCGCCTGGCCAGCAATTCGCTGCTCGAATGCATGGTGTTTGCCCGCGCTGCGGCACAACACATTGCCCAGGCACCGCGTGTGCAGATCCCGGCGCTGCCGCGCTGGGACGACAGCCGGGTCACCGACGCCGACGAATCGGTGGTGATCTCGCACAACTGGGACGAACTGCGCCGCTTCATGTGGGACTACGTGGGCATTGTGCGCACCAACAAGCGCCTGGAGCGCGCCGCACACCGCATCTCGCTGCTCTGGGCCGAGATCGACGAGTTCTACGCCCACTTCCACATCACGCGCGACCTGCTGGAGCTGCGCAACCTGGTGCAGGTGGCCGAACTCATCGTGCGATCGGCCCAGTTGCGGCGCGAAAGCCGGGGCCTGCATTACAGCCGCGACTATCCGCAGCTGGCCGCTCCGGCCGCTCCGACCATTCTGGTTCCCCCTGTCACCCACTAACCCCTCTACGCAGCCATGTACCGCACCCTGCTCAAATCCAAGATCCACCGCGCCACGGCCACGCACTGCGAACTGCACTACGAAGGCTCGTGCGCCATCGACGAAGACTTGCTCGAAGCCGCCAACATGGTGGAAAACGAGCAGGTGCATATCTGGAACATCAACAACGGCGAACGCTTCATCACCTACGCCATCAAGGGCGAGCGCGGCAGCGGCATGATCTCGGTCAACGGCTCGGCGGCACGCCGCGCCAGCGTGGGCGACCTGCTCATCATTGCCGCCTTTGCCCAGGTGCCCGAGGCCGACGTGGCCGCGCACAAGCCGCAACTGGTGTTTGTGGACGAGAGCAACCGGCAGGTGGAACTGCGGCACAAGGTGCCTGTGCAGACGCTCTGACGAGGCGCTCACCCTTCGTTTCAGCCGCGCAGCACCGAAAAGCGGCGGAACATCGCAATAGGAACAGGGCGCTCCAGCTTCCAGACCATCGACATGGGCTTGGCGCCCGTCGGCTCGCCGTCGAGTGTGACAAGCCCCAGCGCGACAAACGGATGGTCTGGCGTTTCCCGAACGAACAACTGGAAACGCCACCCATTGGTAGCACTTTGCGTGTAGATGCGCCCCGATGCTGTGTCTGGCCCCGCGTTGTTCTGGCTTTGCCAGTGGAATCGCTCGGGACTGATGGCGTAGTCGTGATACGCGATGCGTTCGTGAAACCCCTCCTTTTTGTCCAGAGTCACAAACAAGAGCTGCAACTTGAGCGCCTTGAAATTCAGCAAACCCTCGAACATTGGCGGGCGTGCTTGCGGACTCCAAAACCCGGTGGCACTCAGGATTTCTGTCCGACTGTAGGTTCCATGCAGCAACAAGGGCCAGTCTTGCGGCACACCGGGCAAGGGCTCCAGTTCTAAATCTGCGCGCAGGTCGATCCAGTCGGCAAGCTCGCCCAGCTCCTCACGCATCAACGGCGAAGCATCCAGGCGAGCCTGGAAACCATCGCCATCCATGAGGTCGCTTCGTTGTCCATAAAGCTGATACGCCAGCATTTGAAGCTGACGCAAGGTGCGCAGGTCAGTGCTTGTCCGCAGCAGCGGGTCCCGCATGGCAATCCGCCGCAACAACGCCACGCGCTCGCCGTCATTGACATCCAGTAAAGCGCTCAAACGCTTTCCCAGATAGGGCTCGTCTGGCCCCGCCTCTCGCGCTTCAAGACCAGCGGCGCGTTTGAGCGCCGTCCAACCCGAACTGGAGCGGGTGCTGCTGTAGAGGTCGGTGGACTCAAGGCACTGTTCCGTCAGGAAATCGGTCAGCCGAATCGCGTTTCGTGGCCTGCCCTGCGCGAAGGCCGCCAGCTCGCCAGTCAGGCGCCGCCAGCTCTGGTTGGCGACAGCACGCAGGGCATCGAGCACGCGTTCACGGGCCAGGCGGTCAAACTGAATGTGGCAGCCAGGCGGCAGGCTGGCAAACCCCTGCTCCATCTCCTGCTGAAACTGCCTGCGGGTGAGCCCCGTCATGGCCTGGTACAGGCGATCGAAGCGGAAACCCTCCTTGATGCGCCCCACAAAATCCAGCACCAGGCAGCTTTCCTTGCCTGGCGCCAGGCGCAAACCGCGCCCAAGTTGCTGCGCAAACACCACCGGACTTTGGGTAGGCCGCAGAAACAGCAGGGTGTTGGCGTCTGGAATATCGACCCCTTCGTTGTAAAGATCGCAGGTGCACAAAACCTGAAGCCCTCCAGACGCCAGACGAACTGGTGCAGCCAGCCGCTCCTCGCGGCTGGTCTGGCTGGTCACGGCCATCGCTGGCCAACCCGTCTCGGTAAACCGTGCGGCCATGAAATTGGCGTGATCGATGTCCACGCAGAAAGCGATGGCACGTACCGCACTGCGTCGGTCTGCATAGTGTTCGAGCGCATGAATGATCCGCCGCGCCCGCGCATGGTCTGCCCCCAGCAGCTTGCCCAGGTCTTCGCGTTCTTGCTGCGGCTGGCCCCAGCGCACCTGCTCGAGATTCGTCTCATCGGCGCTGGCGTAGTACTCGAAGGGTGCGAGAAGTTGCTGGTCCAATGCATCCCACAGACGCAATTCCACGGCTGGGCTGCCGTCCGGGCGTGCATCAAAAAAGTCCGTCACCTGTGCACCATCAGCGCGCTCAGGCGTGGCCGTGAGACCCAGCAGCACGTTCGGTTGTATGCCCTCGGCAAACCGGCGAAACGATGCCGCCGGGAGGTGGTGGCACTCATCGATGATGACGGTGTGCCAAAAGCGTGCGCCATGCGTCTCGATCAGCTTGCGCGAATCCACACTGGCAATGCTCGCAAAAAGGTGCTGAAAGCCCAGAGGCTCGCATCCATCGGCAAGCAGCTCGCCAAAATCCGGGCGACGCAAAATCTGGCGGAACGTGGCCATGGCTTGGCGCAGGATTTCGACACGGTGCGCGACAAACAGCAAGCGTGGCGGCGCGCCCTGAGACTGCGCCTGGCGCAGATAGTCGAATGCGGCAACCACCGTCTTGCCAGTTCCGGTGGCAGCAACCAGCAAATTGCGACAGCGGCCATGGCGACGCTCGTTGGCAAGGCGC
>JAPKHH010000221.1:0-1512 GCA_026647025.1 Giesbergeria sp. | reverse complement strand
GGCGTCACCAGCTTCGCGCGCGGTGTCGAAATGCTGGCGGCGGGCGCGGCGGACTGCGCCGGGGACGACGGCCGCAGCGTCACGTTCCCCGGTCTGGCCGGCACCGCAGACTAAGCCCGCCCGGGCCGATTCCCCCGGTCCTGGCGCGCCTTGTAGGCCTTGCCGTCGGGCCCGGCCACGGCATCGACGTTGGCCAGGTTGCTGGCGACCACGTTGAGGCGTTGGGACTGCGCGCTGACCGCGCTGCCTGATACGTTGAAGATGGAGAACATCGACATGGCGAATCTCGCTTTCTGCTGGCATCACTGGCCGGTGATGGCGCTGAGCATGGTCTTGGCCTGTCCGTTGAAGAAACGCAGCGTGGCCTCGTAGCGCACGGCGTTGTCCACAAAATTGGCGCGTTCTCGATCCATGTCCACGGTGTTCTGGTCCAGCGAGGGCTGGGTTTGCACCGTGTAGCCGAGCTTGCCGTTCTGGCTGCTGGGCAGGGTGGACGAGAGGGCAAAGTGCCGCGCGTCGGCAGCGGCGGGCGTGCCGCCTGTGGTTGCCATGGTCTTGGGTTCGGTTCCTGTGGCTGCGCGCAGCGCCTCGCTGAATTTCATGTCCCGGCCCACGTAGCCTGGGGTATCGGCGTTGGCGATGTTGCTGGCAATGACGCGCTGGCGCTCGGCACGCAGCACCAGGGCCTTGCCTTGGAAATCGAGCCGGTTCGTCATCTTGTCTAGCATGGGGACCTCGCACCACGGATTGCACGGCGCCGGAGCGTCCAGGCGGACTTCCGGCATGGGCTGATTATGGAAATGCCCCCACTTTTCTAAAGCCCGAAGAACGTGGTGATGGGTGCGCAATTTGCCGCTTCGTCGGCCCTCATCGGGCCTAAAGTGCTCATCAGTGTTCGAGGCACAGCGCAGACGGTGACCGGGCTTCGACGATTCCCCACGTACGGCCGCACTGCGCGGGCCGCGCAAGCCACTGCGGGAGAGCCGCCATGCAACGTTCCATTGTTCCTTTCCAGACCCTCCCGCCGGTGGCGCTGTACCGCCTGGCGGCCCGCGTGCTGTGTCTCATGGCCTTGGCCTTGACGGGAATGCAGGCCCACGCCCAGATGGATTGGAGCCAGGTCGCGCAACGCTGGGCCGACGAAGCCTTGCGCAGCAGCGGGCTGGCCGAAACATCCCCCCTTCGCTTGGAAGTCACCGTCGGTTCGCTGGATCCCCATTTGCGCCTGGCGCCCTGTGCGCGCGCAGAGCCCTATGTGCCCACCGGAGGCCGGCTGTGGGGCCGCACACGCCTGGGGTTGCGTTGTGTGGAGGGTTCCACCCGCTGGAATGTGTTCCTTCCCGTCACGGTCAAGGCCTACGGCCCGGCGTGGGTGCTGGCGGGCAATGTGGCTTCGGGGGCCGTGTTGACGGCTGCCGATGCCGTCCAGGCCGAAGTCGATTGGGCGGCTTCGCACTCCCCCGTGCTCGCCGACCCCGCGCTGTGGGTGGGGCAGGTGGCGGCACAGCCGCT
>JAPKHH010000220.1:0-1579 GCA_026647025.1 Giesbergeria sp. | reverse complement strand
GACATCCTCTGAGCATGAGCACGACGCCTTCTCCCCGCAGCCAACCAGACACTGCGCGCTTGCCCGACTTCGATCCGCGCAGCGTTCCGGTGGAGGGCATCGATGCCCACCTGCCTCCCGTGCCTGTGCATGAGCAAACGCCCCAGGCCCTGCGTGCACGCTTTGGCGCCCCTCCGGTCTGGGAGCCTGAGCTGACGTCCGAGCGCCGCTTTTCCGACCGTGCACCTGCCCATGCCGCCGTGCTGGTGCCCATCGTGCAGCGCGACCAGCCCACGGTGCTGCTCACCGAACGCACGGCCCACTTGTCCACGCATTCGGGGCAGATTGCCTTTCCCGGCGGCAAGGCCGACCCGGAAGACGCCAGCCCGGCCGACACCGCATTGCGCGAGGCGCACGAGGAAGTAGGCCTGGAGCGCCGCTATGTCGAGGTGCTGGGCGCTCTGCCCATCTACCGCACGGGTTCTGCGTTCATCATCACGCCGGTGGTGGCGCTGGTGCAGCCCGGCTTCACGCTGCAACCCAACCCCTACGAAGTGGCGGCCGTGTTCGAGGTGCCGCTGGCCTTTCTGCTCAACCCCGCCCACCACCAGCGCCATGCCGTAGTCTGGGAAGGCGTGCGGCGTGAATGGTTCTCCATGCCCTACGACGACGAAGGCACCCAGCGTTTCATCTGGGGCGCGACGGCGGGCATGCTGCGCAACTTTTACCGGTTCATGAGCGCAGGTGGATAAGGGGGCACCCCCCTTGAGCCGCTGCGCGGCTTCCCCCCGCTCTCGCATCGCTGCGCGCTGCGGGCAGGGGGACGCCACCAGCGCGGCGGGGCGGCCCTTGCGCGGTGGCCGCTGGCCTGGCGCGTGATGGTTTATGGGACGTGACCGATCCAACACCGCCTCCGGATCACGGAGGGTCGCCTCGATCAGCATGCGTCCCATGCGCCCCGACGCGCCCACAATTGCGATTCTCATCATGCTCATTTTCTCAGAGGCCCATTTTTTCCATCATTTTCCCGACAAACCCTTTTTCCTCGAGAGGAGGAACCTGGGCGTCGCCTTCCGGTAATGCACCCAGATCGATCACCCGCGAACGCTCGTCCGGGACTGCCGCCGCATCGGAAGCCTGGGCAGCGGCAACGTCGCCACCGACCCGGACCAGCTTGCCGTCCACATCGAAATAGACGGTGAACTTGCGGGTCTCGACGGCGCCAGAGCGACCATTCTGCAAACGGTAGACGTAATCCCAACGATCCGCATGGAAGACATCGGCAAGCATCGGTGTACCGAGGATGAAGCGAACCTGGTCGCGGGTCAGCCCCGGCCGCAGCTGCGAAACCATCTCCTGGGTCAGAACATTGCCCTGCTGAACGTCGATCCGGTATTCGGTAACGATGCGCGGCACCGAAGAACAGCCGGCGAGCGAAACTGCGAGCAGCAGAGCCGCAGCGGCAAAACGCGAAAGAATCATGCGCTGGAAACCCGTGAAGAAAGATCAGAAGCGAAACAACCGCCCGCATGTTCGCGGGTTTCAGTATGGGACACCCTTGTGCCACGGCACATGGCGATTGTTCAAATTAACGTCGGTC